>JADGQB010000127.1 GCA_017882145.1 Anaerolineales bacterium | reverse complement strand
TCTGAGACTTATTCTGTGGAAACAGATAACGCAGAATTGCGTCATTACTTGGCTCGCGTAGCAAGACCATAACGATGTTTCTCTCGCTGCCCATATACACTTTTCTGTGCAGTCCGCTTATTCGATTACTGCTACGACCGTCGCTAATTCAGAAGCCGTCAGTGCCCCAATTACACTTAAACCCCCTGGATTTCCTTGACCCAGTAGTTTAGACACTTCCTCCAAAACCTGGTGTTTATGCTCCAGCCGCGTGTACCTAGCGCGACAGTGCCTGTTTAAATATCTCCAACAATCGGGGCGCAGTGACTTGTAAGCTGTATTCCAGCTCAACCGACTTACGCCCAGCCTGGCCCATGACATGTCGCATTTTTGGATCTTTGGAAAGCAAGAGCAAGGCCTCCACCCATTCTGTGTTACTGGAGGCCTGAAAACCGGTTTTGCCCTGCTTAACGATCATCGTGTTGACTCCCACCGGTGAGGCAACCACCGGCAGCCCACAGGCCATGTACTGAATAAGCTTGTACCCACATTTCCCCTGTTCAAAATGTCCATCCGGCAAGGGCATGATACCTACATCAAATGATTGAATGTGCGCGACTTCACTGGCTTCACTCCAAGATAGGACTTCTTTTTCCAGACCAGGAAGAGGATCCTGATCGCCAACTCCAACCAGCACCAGGCGCGCCCCGGTCTGCTCTATAACTTCCCGCAACGCTTCCCTTATCAATTCCAAATAAGGAGCAGTGACCGGAGAGCCGATCCATCCGATTCGAAATTGTCCTTCGGTCTTCTCACTGACAATGTACCGGTTAATATCTACAACACTAGGTAAACGTTCTATTCTTTTTGCCCCCACCTGGCGGGCACGTTCTGCCAGATATTCATTCCCCACCACCACTGTCGTAGCATGGTGCATGATCGCGTCGATCTTCCTGCCCAGTATGGCACGGACCATTCGGTTGGCATGCTGGTCATAGCGGTGAAAAACCGCATCATCATAGTCAATGACACTGGGAATACCAGGTCGTAATAATAAATTATCCGCACGAGAAGGAAGCCAGGGGAATAACTCTTTTTCGATCCAGAGAAGATCAAAGTGGCGGCTATTAACCAAACACGCAATGCGACTGAAGTATGCCTTGACAACCGAAAAGAACGGTTGTCGTTTTCCAGCATACAAATTGCGCACATAATCGCTACCCAACAATGGGGCAACTGTGATCTCCAGCCCATTATTGGTCAGGGAAGGGATATATTGAAAGAACCGCACGCGGCTGCTGGGACCCATGGAACTGTAACGGGTTAGAGCAAGAACACGCATTCCTGATCACCTTAATTTTCTCAGCAATTGTGGCAGGGTTCCAAGAAACATTCGATAAGCCTGTATGGTTGCTATAAAAGTTTCCTTGGATGAGCGGGCAAGGCTCCAACCCAACCGCGTCCAAAACTCCACCAAAAAACATGCTATCAGAATTTTGATCGCGGAGGGGGCACCAAAATGCTTTGCTACGTACAAAACCCGGCTATTAAAAACATAATATAACCGCTTCGATTTTATCTGATAAGAGGCCCCCCCGCCGTAGTGAAGGGCTTGAGCATCAGCCAGATAATAACTACTCCAGCCGGCTTGTTTTGCCCGGTAGGCAAAATCGAGATCTTCGAAGTACATAAAAAAGCGTTCATCAAATCCTTTTATCTCTTCGAACACCAACCGGCGTACGAGAAAAAAAGCTCCAGTCACCTGATCCACTTCACGACTATCGGTATGGTCCCAATCGGTCATAAAATGGGATGGGAAATGGCCAGGAAACAGGCGATCCAATCCGAGCATTTGGTAGAAAAGGGATTTTGGTGTAGGGAATCGAGCCACGTTGCGGTGGACGACACCATTACTATCAACAAGTTGGATACCAAGAATACCAACCTGCTGATTGCCCTTCCCTTCCAGAAAACGGAACGCCTTCACTAAACTGTCTGGGTATAGCCTGGAATCGGGGTTAAGGAAGAGAATATATCCGGACTTTCCAACCTTGGCCCCCTGGTTGGCTGCATATGCAAACCCCATGTTCTCATGGTTCCTGATGATCGTGAGCGGGAGCGGCAAGTTCTCCAGCCCATCAGCCGAACCATCTTGTGAAGCGTTGTCAACGATAATACACTGGCGCAAGCAAAGACTGGACTCGGGACTTGCAGGCGAAATTAATTGCAGGCAATCCAGAAGTTGGTTGCCAGTATTCCAATTTACTATAACAATATCAAAGTCAATCATAACGACTTGGAGGCAATTTGATCATTGCGCCAATGCCAACTCAAGGGCAACCTTCCATGGCGGCAAAGAAAGGTCAAATGTTTGCACGAATTTCCGGCATTCCAGCGCCGAGAAAAGCGGCCGATGAGCAGGTGTGGGAAATTCTGTGGTCGAGGCTGGAAGCAACTCTTTGAGCGTTTGCTCGTGCTTTGCGGGATCAAGCTTGAGGATTTCGAGTGCCCAGTCATACCGGCTTGCATAACCTTCGCCGGCCAGATGATATAAGCCGGTTCGCTCCTGCAGGAAACCTTCACCACGCGCAAGAACCATTGAAGTTATCTCTGCCAACATGCGCGCCCAAGTAGGGTTGCTGATCTGATCATCCACTACTCGCAGAACCTCATTTTTCCTTGCCCATCCCAGTACCTTGGAAACAAAACTCTCCCGCCGCAGACTGTAAACCCAAGCCGTGCGAAAGATCAGGTAATTACCTCCCATAGTTTGGATGGCCTGCTCCCCGGCCAGTTTGCTCTTGCCGTACACGTTGATGGGCCGAGGAAGATCAGTCTCGCAATAAGGGGCAGCTTTTGTGCCATCAAAAACGTAGTCAGTTGAGTAGTGGATCAGGAGCGCCTTAAGCTTACGCGCTTCTTCTGCCAGCACACCCGGTCCGATGCCATTAACCGCATTGGCAAGCTCCGGTTCGCTTTCGGCTTTGTCGACGGCAGTATAGGCAGTAGCATTCACAATCAAATCTGGCCGGCACTCCTGCACAGTCTTGCGAATACTGTCCGGATCTGCCATATTTACTTGAGGGTGATCGAGTGCCGTTATCGCACCAAAGGGCTGCAAAGTGCGCTGTAATTCCCAACCAAGCTGGCCAGTATTGCCCAAAAGTAACACATTCATTGAAATTCCGGCTCAGTCAACTTAAGCAAGTACTCGCCATAGCTGTTGTTTTTGTATGAACGGGCTATCGCAAGCAACGATTCTTGCGAAATAAAGCCCTTTCGATAAGCAATCTCTTCCGGGCAGGAAATCATAATCCCCTGCCTTTCCTGAACGGCCTGGATAAAATTGGCTGCCTGTAACAGCGATTCGTGCGTGCCGGCATCCAGCCAGGCAATGCCGCGTCCCAATTGCTGGACCTGCAAATGGCCCATCTCAAGATAAATTTTATTCAAGTCAGTGATTTCGATTTCACCTCGGGCCGAGGGTTTAAGCGCTTTAGCAAATGCCGCGACACGCTGGTCAAAGAAGTACAATCCAGGAACAGCAAAATTCGAGCGCGGCCTGGCAGGTTTTTCTTCCAGGCTGATGGCAAGACCCCGTTTGTCAAATTCGACCACGCCATAGCGTTGGGGATCGCGTACCGGATAAGCAAACACAATCGCGCCATTTACCAATTGAGATGCCTGGTGCAATTGTTCAGAGAGGCCCTGTCCAAAGAAGATATTATCTCCAAGGATCAGACAGACCGGATCTTCACCAATAAATTGCTCTCCAACAATAAAAGCGTCGGCCAGGCCGCGCGGCTCAGATTGTTCGACATAGCTGAACTGCATACCCCATTGCTGACCATTACCCAATAAGCGACTGAAAAGCGGCAGGTCCTCAGGGGTACTGATGACAAGAATCTCACGTATGCCTGCCAGCATCAGCATCGAAAGTGGATAATAGATCATGGGTTTGTCGTAGACAGGCAACAGCTGCTTGCTGACGGACAAAGTGATTGGGTGCAAACGCGTCCCTTTGCCGCCTGCCAGGATAATTCCTCTCATTGCCGGCCCTCCACACGTTCGGTATAGTTCTTTTCGAGCCACGATTGGTATTCTTTTTGCTTGCGGATGGCCTGGATCCAATCGTTATGCTCCAAATACCAGTGCACCGTCTTTAAGAGGCCTTCGCGCAGCCCATGTTTTGGCTGCCAGCCCAATTCCAGCTCAATTTTATCGGTATTCATGGCGTAACGCCGGTCATGGCCCGGGCGGTCGGCTACAGGCTTTTTCAAACCTACATGAGGCTGGTAAGGTGATCCGGGTTGCAACTCGTCTAAAATTTCACAGATTGAATCAACGATCTCAAGGTTGGTGGGCTGGTTATTCCCACCTATGTTGTAACTCTCTCCAATCTGTCCATGTTCCAGAACGCGCCAGATGGCTTCGCAGTGATCCTCCACATACAGCCAATCCCGAATCTGTTTTCCATCCCCATAAATGGGCAGGGATTTCCCATCCAAAGCATTCAAGATCATGAGCGGAATAAGTTTTTCAGGGAATTGGTATGGTCCGTAATTATTCGAGCAGTTGGTAAGCGTTATTGGCAATCCATAGGTGTGCGAATAGGCCCGTACCAGGTGATCACTGCTGGCCTTTGAAGCTGCATAGGGTGAATTAGGGGAATAAGGGGTTGTTTCCTTAAAAGCCGGTGCGTCCGCGGTCAACGAACCAAAGACTTCATCCGTAGAAATATGGTGAAAGCGGACAGTTTTTGCATCTGCCTTGTTTTCATCCAACCAGACTTTGCGCGTTGCCTCCAGAAGGGAGAAAGTGCCAAAGATGTTGGTTTGCACGAATGCGTTCGGACCAAGGATGGAACGGTCAACGTGAGTCTCCGCGGCAAAATGAACAATGGTATCAATTGCATGGCGTCGAAGGATATCCTCGACCAACGCCTGATTGCAGATGTCACCTTTTGTAAATTCATAACGATCCGGAGATGGCAAATCAATCAGGTTTTCCGGGCTTCCAGCATAAGTCAGCAAGTCCAGGTTGACGATGAAAACATCCGGCTGGGTTCGCAAAACGTAACGGACGAAATTGGAACCGATAAACCCCGCCCCACCCGTAACGAGTACATTCCTCATTGAGCAGCTCCTACTCGAACAACTCCGCCTCCGATAATAATTTTCCTTTGGAATCTTTTTCTGAAAGGATCGGCGGCCTCCCGTTCATTAACGGCCATTCGATCCCCAGCGCAGGATCGTTCCACAGAAGCGAGCGTTCCCACTCGGGGGCATAATAATCCGTAGTTTTATAAACGACCTCCGCCCATTCACTCATAACGTAAAAACCATGTGCAAAACCGATAGGGATCCAGACTTGCTGTTTGTTTTCTGCAGAAAGGCATGTACCTACCCAGCGACCAAAAGTCGAAGAACTACGCCGCAGATCCACCGCTACATCAAAGACCTTACCCACAACGACGCGCACCAGTTTTCCCTGGCCCTGGCGAATCTGGTAATGCAAGCCACGCAGAATACCTTGCTGAGAACCCGAATGATTGTCCTGAACAAAAGGTCCTGTGATTCCCGATCTGGCAAATACATCCGAACGAAAGGTTTCCACAAAAAAACCTCTCTCATCTCCAATTACCTTAGGATTAAAAACCAATACGTCCGGTATATCCAACTGTTCAAACGGCATTATCCTCACCCTCCCCTTTCACGATAGGCTCGAATGACCTGGAGAGGCTCTCCGATTGCTTTCAAGATCCCATGGTCCAGCCAGGCTGCCCGCTGGCACATTGTCTCTATCGTACCCATGCTGTGAGAGACCAGCAAAATAGCTGAACCACGTTGGCGAAATGCCTCGATGCGTGCATTACACTTCTTTTGAAAGGCCTCGTCCCCTACGGATAGCACCTCATCCACAATCAGCACATCCGGTTCGGTGGCGGTGGCGACCGAGAAACCCAGGCGTGCATACATACCTGAGGAATAAGTTCGAATGGGGGCATTAATAAATTGACCCAGTTCGGCAAACTCAACGATCTGGTCGTATTTTTCCTGCATTTCACGATGACTGAAACCCAGCAGAGCGCCGTTAAGGAAGATATTTTCTTCCCCGGTCAATTCCGGATGAAAACCGGCGCCCAATTCCAACAAAGGAGCCACTCTGCCTTTTACGATCACCCTGCCTTTGGTTGGGCGTAAAACACGTGCAACCACCTTGAGCAGGGTGCTCTTCCCGGCCCCGTTGACGCCGACCAGGCCAAAAACTTCGCCGCGATAGACATCCAGCGTGACATCCTGCAGCGCCCAGAACGTTCGCATTTGCACTTCACCCTTCAAACGACGGATAAAGTATTCCTTAAAAGTGCGGACGCGTTCGCTGGGCACACGATAGCGCACTGAAACAGTCTCAAGGTGAACGGCCTCTTCAAAATTCGTCACAAATTCCTCGGAAGATGGCACGATCGGTTTAGACACGATAGGCAAATTCATCAGACTTTGAGGTAAAAATGAGCCACCCGGCCAGCAGCATCCCTAACGCAATCAGCATGGCCGGCCAGACCTCACTCCAGATGGGCCAGCGTCCATCATATAATGGCACACGCCAGAGTTTGACCAGGTAGTATAAGGGGTTGAGATGCAAGAACAATCGATAATTTTCGGGAATGGCAGTCTCTGGATAAATGATGGGGGTCAGGTACATCCAGGCGGTTAAGATGATTTGGTACATTTCAGCCACATCGGGAAAATAGACTGCAATCGTTGAAATCATCAGGCCCAGCCCGAGCGTAAAACTGGCCAACAATAGTATGGAAACCGGTAAGAAAGCCACCGTAATCCGGACTGGTGTCCCGGTGACCGCCATCACGATGACGAGAGGAACAAAAGATAAGACCAGGTTGATCATACCTGATCCAATGGCGGAAATGCCAAAAGAAGCACGTGGGATATATATACGCTGCAGCAACCCTCCGCCCCAGACCAGGCTGTTCATCGCACTTGTTGTACTCTGTGAGAAGAAATTCCAGGCCATCAGACCACTTAGAATAAAGGCAGGGTAGGCACGAGTCTGGGAAAATAAATGCGAGAAAACGAAGCTGAGTACGAGCATGATGCCCAGCGGGTTGAGCATAGTCCAGGCGACACCCAGGAAGGAGCGCCTATAACGGGTGAGAATATCCCGCCGTATCAGTTGGAAAAGCAGGTGACGGTAATTAATTGCCTCCCTGAGTTCCTGGAGAGCATGCGGTACTAATTGAGCCGAATCATAAGTTGTTGTTGATTGCATGAATACCTGGTGATGGAGCAAAAGGACTGGAGGATTTTACCATGAAACCCAACCAGGGCATTTTGCATGGTAACTGGCTTTATTGATAATCCTCATTAATCAATAACAACCTGGATAACTGTAAATATCCATCCGAAAATTCAGGAGAAGTTCGCATTTTGAGTGTGTGCTGCGAAGCCGCACACACTCAAAATGCAGTTCCTCAATAATTTTAGGATAGGTTCTAAATCCAGATTTTAAGGCCTACCGTACAACCCGAAATTTTGCCCGGCGGCGCGCATTGATCAGCGGTGCGACTACTTTGCGGAGCAAGTACTTGGCTGGCAAAATCCCGAACCATGAGCCGCCATCACGATAGTGTACCTTGAGCATTTCCGGCCAGCAGCGATCGTCCGCTGAGATCGTTTTTCCGTGGGTGTGCAGACGAAAATTCGCCCACTGACGCGGCAGGTATCGCACGGAGGCCAGGGCAGCCAGTCGCACCCATAGATCGTAATCCATGGCAAAGTAAAACGAAGGGTCGAGCGGACCAACCTTGCGCCAAAGGTCCGCGCGCCAGAAAGCTGATTGCTGAGGAATGTGAACATAGCCGCGCCGCAGCCGGTGGTAATCCGTCTGGGCGGCGGGGAAACGTCCAATCATATATCCATTTTCATCAATGAAGTTGGCATCGCCATACACCAGGCCGACCTGGGGCTGTTCCCGCAAAAATGCGACTGCCTCTCTCACTGCATTTAATTCGTAAGTATCGTCTGAATTAATCCATGCCAGGATTTCTCCCCTGGCATGTGCAAAACCCTTATTGATGGCATCTGTCTGGCCGTGATCCTTTTCCGAAACCCACCAGGCCAATTGGTCTGAATAGCGACGGATAATTTCCGTGCTGCCATCGTTGGACCCACCATCGACGATAATGTATTCGATGTTGGGATAATCCTGTTCCAACACCGACCGAATCGTGTATTCCAGATAACGCGCCTGGTTATAGGAGGGCGTGACAATCGAAACGAGAGGCGAGCTGGAGTCAGACATGGGTCAAGGCTTAAGATTATAGATCGTGTAACCATCTCCCTGAGCAATCACGGGATAATGGGCAGCCAGGTAATCGCGCAATTCAGGCTGTTTGTCCAGTTCGCCCTGCGAGGTAACCACGAACTCGTCCTTACCAGCGGTCAACCGGCTAAACTCGGATGAAAATTTAGAGGCGGCTTGTCCCGCCAGGCTGCGCAAGTCGGTATCCATGACGCTCGGCCAATAGGCCCCGGTGACCCAACCCCAATAGCCCAGCCTATATCCGTAATCTCCGGATACTTCGATTATTTTTTTATCGTGCCCGATCAGCTTGCCCAGGTCTTGATAGTAAGCGATATCAGCCCGATAATCTGCCACCGCCATGGTATTGCGCGATCCCCACATTTGCATCGCTACGCCGAGCAACAGGATCCCAACGAAGGCGGCTCGCCAAACCCGGCCTTTTATATCTGCCACATGCCTTACCAGGAAATCCGCCGCTGGGATCAGGCCAAAGGCAACCACCAGGATGAGTGGCAGGTGGTAATAGTCATGTGTGAGAAAGTGATAAGGGAAGGTAAAGCCGTAAGCAATGTAGCCGACCCACAAGCCAATCGCGATGAAGCGCTGCCTGTTGGTAGGGTAAAGCAGGATGCCAACCAGCGCGGCGAACATGGCCGCGAAGCCGGAAAACCCGGCTGCCATGAAGATCCAGCGTCCGTAAAAAGATGCATCCGTCCAGTAGGACGGGAAGAACCGCAGTGCAAATTGTGAACCCAGATTACTGGTGATGATTCCGTAGCTATAGAAAAGAGCACTCGGAATGGCTGTAATGCCAACTACTGCCCAGGTTTGTTTATCGATAAAAATGCGTTTCCAGGAGGCACGGCTGATCACCAATCCTGCGGCAGCGCCCAATAGAGGAAAAACCGCCACCGATTTGACGAAGATCGTCAGTCCGGTTAATGCCCCTGCCAGGATGGCCAGTTTCCAGGTTCGGCGCGTCTCCCAGCGGTAGAGAGCCCAAATTGACCAGGCGATCATGGCCACCATTAGCGGATCGGGCAGGAAAGCCCGGCTGACGGTAACCGCAAAAGGAACGAACAGGAAATATGCCACGGCGATGATCCCGCCTGCGCGCATGGACATTTCTCTCGCCAGCAGCCAGATGGCCAAACCCCCGATCAACCAAAATAGGGAGGAATACAAACGGCCCATCCAGGTCTGTACGCCGGTCAGCTCATAAGTCAAGGCGACGAGGGCTTCCATGATGGGAGGCTCGATCAGGTCCTCCGCCTTCCATTGGGCTACCGCCATATTACGCTGCCATTCCGGTACGCTGGTCAAATGCTCATAATACATCCCGCGCGCGATCAGCAAAGAATGGTACTGGCGCACCATGTAGAAGTCATTGGGCAGGTCAGTCAGATCGTAAAGGCGGATGCCGAGGGCGGCGACGAATAACACCACCAATAGCAATGTCGCCAGCCAGGGTTTGATAAATAACTTGGATTGAGCAGCACTCTCCATTTTGACCGTTACCTTAAGGCTGAGTCTTCAGGGGGTGTTGAAGGTCGAAAATGACATATTCATCTGTTTGGGCATAAATGGGATAGTTCTTATAAAGTAGATCCTTGACGACCGGTTGATTATCCAGCTCCCCAAACATGGTAACAAGGAAATATTTCTTGCCGGCTGTATCATGCTGGAAAGTTTTCAGCATGTCCGGGTTCTGCCCGGCCATGTAACGTACCCCGATATCGGCACTGGTGAACCAGTTTTCCGCCCCCTGCCAGCCCCAATAGGCCAACCGGTAGCCATAATCCTGGGTTAGAGCGACCACACCGCCAGCATGGCCGAGTTTGTCACCAATCTCGGCCCAGAAATTGGGCTCATTATAATAGTTGGCCTTGACTATTTGGTCGCGGGTATACCAGGCCGGGATGGCTATCCCAATCAGCACGATAGCGGTCAAGGCCAGTCGCGAGAAGAGACCAGTACTTAGCTCGAAGAAACGCTGAAAGAACACTCGCAGACCGGGCGACATCGAAATGGCTACCACCGGGATGAAGGGCAACTGGTAGTAATCGTGGGTGAAAAAGTGGTACGCGAAGGTCATTCCAAAAAGCAAGTAACCAGCCCACAATCCGATCAGAAGCGGACGCTCACGTTTCGGATCGGCCAGGAAAATGCTCAAAGCTGCCAGCAAGACAGCTGCCCAGCCAATATTGGCATTAACCGTAAAAGCCCAGCGAAAATAGAAGGCTGGATCTATCCACATATTTGGGAAGAAGCGCAGCGCTAATTGTCCGGCCATGTTCAGCTTTAACATTCCATAGAGCGTGTAAATACCCACCGGCAGAATGAGCAGGGCGCCCATAACCCAGACCTGCAGGTCGCGGATGGAACGTTTCAATCCGCGCGCCCCGAGGATTACCCCGGCAAAACCGCCAACGACGATGAAGACCGACAGGTTCTTGACGAATAGCGTTGCGCCGGAGAGGATTCCAAATGCAATCGCCCATTTCCAACTG
>JADGQB010000023.1 GCA_017882145.1 Anaerolineales bacterium | reverse complement strand
CCATAATCCAGGTTGAACAACCAAAGGAAAACCGTCCCGGTGACAACGGATGGAACTTGCCAACCCGAAAGCAGGACGCCTCTCATCACATTGTTCAAAGGGAAAGATTTATTTAGCAGGATCGCTAGTCCCAGCCCAATCGTAAATTGAAAAAGAATGGAGAAAAAGGTAAAAATCAATGAATGTATCAAAGCATTTTGAAGCTGGGGGTTTTCCAGGACAGCAATATAATTTTGGAGCCCGATAAATTGTGCCTTCCCGGATACCAGGGTGGCGAGATTGTACTTTTGGAACGAGATCACAATGCTGTATAAAATTGGAAAGCCCAGGATCGCCCCCAGGAACAAAACGGAAGGAAGAATAAAGAGATAGGGGATCAGTTTTTCCAGTGAGGGGAAAATATTTCTTCTGCGTAAGAAATTCTTGGCTGAGAGAGAACCCATATGAAATTCCTATTCAAGGACCAGAAGTTTCGAACGAGAATAATGTGGATGCCTTCTGAAATAATGGAAATACAGATGGATGCTCCAACTTCCAAATCGATTCGAAAACCTACCTCTGCGATTCTCTCAATCTAAACAATCAATTGTTAAATAATCAATAAAATTGGGAACTATCCAGTATGGCAAACGTTCTCCATTAAGGCGAAGTATAGTGGCAAACGTTTGCCTTGTCAATAGTGGAATTTCCAGTTTTGGTTTTAGGTGGTCAATTTACTGATCAAACGCGTATTACCTCTGGCAAACCGCTGGCGCGAGCGGCGATACCGCAATCCGATGTTAGCCCGCTTTTATCGGTCGTAGCTTCGGAATTACCTCGTTAGGCACAACTTCAAGTACGCCAGAATACATACAACGGTTATCCATTCCGGGACGATCATAATTTGATTGTCAACTCATCAAGTTTGTCCTTATGCTCAAAACGCAAACCAGCCAGGAACTCCTCTACGTTAAAGGAATTCTGACTGGTTTTGTCCAAATCACATGCCCCAGGCCGGAATTGAACCGACAACCTTAGCCTTAGGAGTGCTCTGCTCTGTCCATTTGAGCTACTGGGGCAGGAAGGAAATTATACCAAATTCTTGCGTTTCCTCTTAACCATTGCTATACTACAAGGGTAAGCGTGGATGGGTGAACCGGAATCCTCTGGAGTAAGAATACTTCGGTTCGGGCGAGCTTATACATCCGGGTGAGGAGCAAGAGAGCCTATGGAGCCAACAAAGTTTGGACGGTACGAAATCAGGGGTGAAATCGGTCGCGGCGGCATGGCCACTGTTTACCATGCATACGATCCACGCTTCGAGCGCGATGTGGCCCTCAAGGTCCTGCCGCGTGAGATGTTGCACGATGTGCAGTTCCGTACCCGCTTCGAGCGTGAGGCCAAGACGATCGCCATGCTCGAACACCCGGCGATTGTACCGGTCTACGACTTTGGCGAGGAAGAAGGGCAGCCTTATTTTGTCATGCGTTATATGACCGGTGGCTCGCTCTCTGAACGGATGAGAAAAGGGCCTATGACCGTCCGGGAAGTAGCCCACCTGATGACCCATATTGCCCCCGCCCTTGACGAAGCACACTCCAAGGGGATTATCCACCGCGACCTGAAACCCGGGAATATTCTTTTCGATCAATTTAGCGAACCATACATTTCAGATTTCGGCATCGCCAAGCTCTCCGAATCTACGGCTAACGTCACAGGCAGCGCCATTGTTGGCACACCGGCTTATATGAGTCCGGAACAGGCCCAGGGTGAGGGCATTGATGGCCGCAGCGATATCTATGGGCTGGGTGTCATCCTGTTCGAGTTGTTGACCGGCCAGCAGCCCTACCATGGTGACACTCCCATGAGCGTGGTGGTCAAACAGATCACTGATCCCGTTCCCCACATCCTGGATGTCAAGCCAGACCTGCCGCCCGATATCGAGATCATTATCGAGAAGGCCATGGCCAAGGACCGCAACGAACGTTTCCAGGATGTCAAATCCCTGTCAAACGCCCTGACGGCGGTTGCGCGTGGCGAAAGCTTGAGCCTGGGATCTTCCGACTCGACCCTTATGTCATCCGGCAGTACGACAGTTGCCGCCAGACCTGTCAAACCCGGTAGACCTGTCTCCCAGCCTCTTCCGGGGACAATCGTTGCTAAACGTGCACAGGTGCCTGTGGTGGTTGAACCGGTTCAGGCCCCGGTTGCGCCGCGCAAGAAAACAAGCTTATGGATTGCCCTGGGCGTGGGCGCCGTGATTGTTGTATGTGTCGCACTAGGTATCGTGGGTTATTCTTTCAGAAATAAGATTCCATTCCTGGCTGGTCCTGCCCCTACGCAAACCCAATTCATCCCACAAGCTTCACCAACCTTACCGCCAGCAACGCTGCCTGTTGCAACCACAGCCGCGGTCAGCGTACCGGTGGCTGTTGAAACACCCGCCTCCACCGATACGCCCGCTCCCAGTCCCACACCTACCGTGCCCAGCCTGGTTTCCATAGGCGGGGCCGATCAGATCGCTTTCTTGAGCAGTAAGGATATCTGGTTGGTAAATGTGGACGGGACTGATCCCCGCCAGCTTACCAAGGATCCCACGAATAAGCATGACTTGCAGTGGTCACCGGATGGACAGAGTCTGTTTTTTATCAGCGGTAAATGCATCCAAACTGTAAAGATTTCGGATGGAAATGTGGCCACGGTCACCTGCTTTACCTCCGCCGATTACTTGGAAGCTTTCGAGATTTCGCCGGATGGCAAGCAGGTTGCCATTAGCGTCAACCACGTTCTTTTTATTGTGCCCTTGGATGGAACCGCGCTGGCTGGCGCTCGCAACATGAGTAATTTGGCCAATATGCCGGGTGGTATCTTTAAATATCCGGATCTCACCAAGCAGGAATCCATCAAGCAAGTCCATTGGCTCAGAGGTGGCAATCGGATCGCCGCAGATGCACTGACACCCAACGCTACCGGTCAAATCGTGGATTCGATATTAATTTACGACCTGACCGGCTGCACCGCCGCTGCACCTTGCGATAGCAGCACATATTTTATGACCCGTTACCTGGATATCTTCCCCGGTCAGCGTTTTAGCATGATGGGTTATGGGGTCGGTGGTGGGAAATACTCAATCATCCCGTCTTTTGATTGGAATCAGGATGAGCTCTTCCTGCTCAACAGTATTGCCCGCAATGGTGTTTACGGTTACTTGTATGCTTATAACTTTAATAACCAGAAGGCTGAACAGATCGATCCACTTGGCAGCCAATGTTGCTATACGGATGCGCGTTGGAGTCCGGACGGAACGTTCGTGTTATTCTCCTATCAAGATATAGCGTTGGGGAACGGATCCAAGAATCAACTCTATTACATTCCTTACGGAAGTATCGGTACGGGTTCAAAGTACACCCCCTTGCCTTTACCGGATTCGGTTCTTACCAATATAACAGAACATCCGGATCCGGCCCTGCGTCCCACCCAATAAACCACATCCGGGCGGTTAGACCGCCCGGATGATTTTTTTTACCAGCCCCGGTCCGGCATAAACCATACCGGTATAGACTTGCACCAGCGCCGCCCCCATATCCAGGCGGCGTTTGGCATCTTCCGGACACATGATCCCGCCCACGCTGACGACCGGGAGGCGCCCATCCAGCTTTTTAAGCACCTGCATTAACACTATTTCACTGCGGACCCGCAGTGGCTTACCGCTTAGTCCGCCGGTTTCAATCTGATGTGAAGAGGCTAACCCCTCCCGTCCAAGGGTGGTATTGGTGGCAATGACCCCATCCATACCTGTGCGCAGGATCACATCGATGGCGTCCTCGAGTTCCTCCTCCGATAAATCGGGAGCAATTTTTACCAGGATTGGCCTGTGCTTGCTACCCGCGCGTGCGACCGCCTGCCGTTCCTTCCCAATCGCGCTCAAAAGGTTTTCCAACATATCCCGCCCCTGCAAGCGCCGCAGGCCGACGGTATTGGGCGAAGAGATGTTGATGGCCAGATAGTCTGCCACTGCAGAAAATGGCTTCATTAACGCAATATAATCTTGCGCGGCATCTTCGAGCGGGGTGTCCTTGTTCTTTCCCAGGTTGAGACCAATGATGGTAGACCGTGGTTGCTCGACATTTGACAACACATGTCGTTCAACCTTTATCGCCCCTTCGCCAGGAAATCCCATGCGGTTGATGACAGCCTGGTCTTCGACCAATCGAAAGACACGCGGCCTGGGGTTGCCCGATTGGGGACGTAACGTGACCGTCCCGATTTCAAGGTGACCAAAACCCAGTGCTGCCAGCCCGCGCATGGCTATGCCATCTTTGTCATAACCTGCTGCCAGACCAACCGGGTTTTTGAATTTCAATCCGAAAACTTCCGTTGGCTTCTCCGGCGCGGAGAACATTGCTTGCAAGAACCAACGTGCCGGTGGGATTACGCCTGCCAGCCGGACCAGTTGTAGGGTCAGGTGGTGGGCTGTTTCAGGATCGAGCCTGAAAAGAAATGGACGGAAGAGTGAATACACCGGGATTTATGATTTGTGGATGGAAAGATAATGCTGGCATTCCAAATCGTATTTTTTGGCACGCGCCTGTAATTTTGGCACGATCGTAAAATCGCCTTTTAAGAGCTCAGCGCCATAATCCAGTAATTGCTGTTCCATTTTCTGCAGGATGGGTTCGAGGGCGCTGTCGCTCATGGTGGTGGGACGAAAAGCCTGTTCAGGTTTTGGGGGCTTTTCCACACCCAACTCGACCAGCAGCCATCCAAGGGTAGATTTGTTATCGGGATTGTGCGTATCAGAAATCTCGAGCCAGGGTGTAGTTCCAAGCTCATAGTTCAACAGGATATCGGTGGTTGCATTTTTGAATAGAACCGTGCAGGTCCGTTCCACATAACTGGTTTCGGTTCTCTTGAACCCGTATTTGGCTTCCAGGCCCCAGAAGGCCTTATCCACCATATTTTCAAATTCTACCTTTTTCATTTCGTGCTCCTTCGGCGAGAAAAACCATCGCAACGTTTGTACCACATAATTCCCCCCTTTTCATCCAGGCATTCCTCAATGATCCAAAGTCTCAGGGCTAATTATAAACTTATCCTGATTCCCCGCTGTTTCGTTTTAAAGAATATTGAAGTATGGATTGGGCCATCGGAATTGCATACGAAAGCCGTTTTTGGGTTTCTTCCGGGTTGTGTTCTCTTTCGTATTTAAGCTCTTCCGGCTCGCGCGCCAGGATAAACGGATCCTCCCAGGCGAGCCAGTCGACTTCTTTGGTCTTTATATTGGATTGAAGGTTCAGGATCATTTCAGCGACCATGCTCAAATCGGGATTTCCAACCTGTGGCATGATTTCCATTAATTGGGATGCACGAACAACCAGATGACACCAGGCATAATCTAACGTTTTCCCGAACAGGATTTCCCCCAGGGTAGTGACAAAATGCTCTATCTCATAATAATTTCGTGGATGCGTTCGCCAGGCCTTTTCAGAGCGCTGGAAGATTAAAGGTACATCTGGGCTGCTTACGGATTTCACGTCCGCAATAAAATTTTCCCGGTATTGTCCTTGCAGCGCAAAAGACAGCCGGTCAATGTACGCCAGGTGGATGATCTCGTCTGGGTCAGCTGCCCGTGCTGCCGCCAAATAAAGATACGCAAAATGTTCGCCGATTTGCAACGTGTGGTCGAGCGGGAAAACCCTGAAAAAGCCATCCCTGGCCAGCCATTTCATCAAGGTTGCATTCTTACGGGTATTAGGTGGCGGGCAAATATAAGCCCATCCGAACAGCGACTTCAAATCGGGCAGAATCGCTTTCAAATGTGGGAACATTTGCAGATCAGGATCGTGGAAAGGGAACGCGATGGTAGGCAGCATTGGATAACTTCTACGCAAAAAGTTCTATTTATTTTTAACCAGGAATTCGCGCGTCGCTGCGATTTTTTCTTTTTCTACTTTCCCAGTTTGTTCCCAGTAATCCAACAACTCATTGATCGTCAACACGGCGTGCAGTTGGAATCCTTCCCTGGCCAACGCTTCCTTGGCACCGGACTGGCGGTCGATCAGTACGACCACATCTTTTACCTTCAGCCCGGCCGTGGTCAACTTTTGGATGCCCTCGAACTTGCTCCCGCCTGTCGTGGTTAAGTCGTCCACCACCACTGCAGTTTCTCCAGCCTGATACTCGCCCTCTATCTCGGCCTTTGTGCCATAGGTTTTGATTTCCTTGCGCGGATAAATAACCGGGTAACCGGCCTGCAGGCTGATTGCCGTCACAATTGGGATGGCAGCATACGGCAGGCCGGCCAGCCGGTCGAATTCCAGCTTTTCCAACACAGCCAGGTAGGCTGAAGCCACCTGTGCCAACAGCCTGGGGTAGGTGACCAACCGGCGCAGATCTAAATAAATTGGGGATTTCAGCCCGGATTTGAGCGTAAACTCACCAAATTTGACACAACCGGCTGCCAGGAGACCATCCGCCAGCGAATTGTGCTGGGAAGACTGGATCGGTGGTTTGCTGGTCCCCGTTTTCTTTTCTTTACCCATCAGATATTGGATGTTGACGATTTCATCCCGTAATTCCGCCGCAGCCTTCGCAGGGTTTTCATGACGTGAGATGCTGCGTGATACACTCATCAGCAGGCCCTTCCTGTCTGCCCGCAAACCCGCTCGGAGCGCGGTTTCCAGATCGCCGCCCTGGGCTCCGGCCCCCGGGACCAGGAACCACAGATCAGCTGCGGCAGCTCGGACGCGCTTCAGAGCCTCAGGGTGGGTTGCGCCAACCACCAGGCCAATGTTATTGCCGGTATTCCATTGTTGGGCAAGATAGGCCACATGTTCAAACAGCGAAATGGACGATGCCCCGTCGTCTATCGTCCATCCTCCGCGGTCAATCCTCACATCCTGCAGATCCGCCGCGCCCGGATTGGAGGTCTTGCACAGCAGGAAAATACCTTTTTCTTTATATGCCAGGAACGGATCGATCGAATCTTTACCGAGATATGGGTTGATTGTAATGGCATGTGCGCGCAAAGATTCATAGGCAGATTTTGCATACCCTTCGGCGCTGGAGGCAATATCACCCCGCTTGGCATCCAGGATGACCGGGATCATCGATCCGAGCCGGTCGGATTCAGCTTGCACCGCCGCGATCACATCCTTCAAGGCCGCCCAGCCGTCCGGTCCATACATCTCAAAAAAAGCCGCGTTGGGCTTGAAAGCCGCTGCGTAAGGTGCCGTGGCTTTAATGAGACGCAGGCAGAAATCGCGTGCCGCGTCTGCCGTTGGAGCTGGCAGATCGGATGGGTGTGGATCGAGTCCCACGCACAGCAGGGATGTGCAGTCGTCGACGCGTTTGGCAAGAAAAGAGAAGAAGGTTTCCATGCTGCTCCGTTATCACGTACTCCCGTTGGCACATCCAAGCTTTCGACGTACCAATGTGTAAACTTGTAAACGTGCTTACGCCTTTCCCAAAACCATCGCCAACAAAGCCATTCTAACGTATAACCCGTACTCCATCTGGCGGAAATATGCAGCCCGTGGATCATCATCCACTTCCATGGTAATTTCGCCAACGCGCGGCAAAGGGTGCATAACGATCATACGTTCCTTGGCAGCCTTCAGCACCTTGGGGTCGATCACAAACGCGCCCTTGACGGATTCATAGACTGCTTCGTCGGTAAAGCGCTCCTTTTGAACGCGCGTGACGTACAGTACGTCGGTTTGCGGAAGACAGGTCTCGAGCCCGGAGTATTCGGTCTGTTCGATCTTCTTGGCCTTCAGTTCCTCGATCAGTTCGGCGGGCATGCGCAGGATGTCGGGCGCCACGTAGTTCAACTTGACCTTGTAGAGCGAGAGCAGGCGCGCCAGTGAATGCACGGTCCGGCCGTGTTTCAGGTCGCCCAACAGGGTGATGGTGAGTCCGTCCAGGTGGCCGAGCTCCTCACGGATCGTGAAGGCATCCAGCAAGGCCTGGGTGGGGTGTTCGCCAATCCCATCACCGGCATTGATGACCGGCTTGCGGGCCGCCTTGGCGGCGATGGCTGCCGAACCGACCTCCGGGTGGCGGATGACGATCACATCCGCGTAGCACTCCAGGGTGCGAACGGTATCCGCCAGGTTTTCGCCTTTTGCGACGGAGGAATACTTCACATCATTGATCGGGATGACCGATCCGCCCAGCCGTTCCATGGCGGCGGTAAACGATGATGAAGTACGCGTGGAGGGTTCGTAGAACAGGTTGGCCAGGATCTTGCCTTTGAGCAGGTCAAAGGTGCCGATATGGTCGACCATGTCGTGCATCTCATGCGATACGGCAAAGATGTATTCCAGGTTCTCACGTCCGAACTGCTTGACCGAGAGGATATCCTTGCCATACCAGGGCGCGTTCTTATGGTCGCCAAAGGGCAGGTGGGACATGTTGTGTTGGGTGGGCATAATTTGGTCTCCTTGATGAAATGTGGATTAGTTTGATATGGATAAATTCGTCTCTTCCGTGCAATCGGCGTTCTATTTTCCTCGAACATTTTGTCCGTAACCCGGCTGGACAAGGATCTTGCCATCTTCAACCGCTATCTTTCCGCGCAGCATCACCCTCCTCACTCGACCTCTCACCTTCCAGCCCTCGAAAGGTGTCCAGCCACAGCGGGATTTCATCTCATCGGCGTGCAGCTCATAGTTGGCGTTCTCGTCCACCTCGACCCAGGTTTCGGGTTGCTCGGGTAGTGAGAAAATGCGGCGCGGGTTGGTTACGGACTTCTGGATGATATCGTCCATCGTCAAACGCCTGCCCTGAGCGAAGGCTAAGGGTCCATCCTCTACCGCCGTCAGCAAGAGCGGCAGCAGGGTTTCCAGCCCCGGGAACCCGGGCGGCGGGTTCTCTCCATCCTTTTCAGCCAGGGTATGCGGAGCATGGTCGGTGGCGAAGCAGTCGATCACATCCAGGTTCCCCCATAAAGCCTCTACATCCTCGCGTGTGGCTAACCTCGGGCGCACCTCGCCGCGTCCCGGATGGCCCTGGCTGATGGCTGGGATGTCATCCCTGGTTAGGAACAGGTGCTGCGGGCAGACTTCGCAGGTAACTTTTATCCCGCGTTCCTTGGCAGCTTTAATAAGCAGGATTTCCTCTTTTAGGGAGATATGCGCAATGTGGACCGGCCGGTCGTAAATTGCTGCCATCAGGATGACGGCCGCCATACTGCGGCTCTCGGAATGCGCCACAAGCGGCAATTCCTTTGGCCATTGCATGAAATGCTGCTGCCAGAGCGTCATGTCATCCAGACGCAATTGACCGAAGGTGCTGTCGAGGTACATCTTTAATCCTGCTGCCTTTTGAGGTAGATCGGCCTGATTGCCCCATTCGGTATTATCCGGACCCGCTCCCAGGTATTGGGCGTAATCGCATCGGGCTTTGGAACGTGCAGCTGTGAGTGCCAAGTCGAGCGTCCCGGCGTCGAAGATGGGCGGTTTGGTGTTTGGCATGGCCAGCAGCATGGTCACGCCGCCGGCCAGCGCGGCCGCCGTACCGCTGTCCCAATCTTCCTTGTGGGTTTGGCCAGGTTCGCGTAGATGTACGTGCGGGTCGATTAATCCGGGAAGTTTTATCATTAGTACCTGTTCTTGCTGGTCAAGCGTCGATAATATTATAGCCCGTACAGGCATGGAAAGGGACCAGGAGAAGTGACTCTCCCAGTCCCTCGTCGAAGGAATGATTAAACGAAGCTTATCTTTATTCTGCGGCCTCCACTTCGGGCGTTTTGAAAATCACGAACACCAGATTGACCAGGATGCCGAGGATCGCTGCGAAGACGATTGCCGGGATGCCACTGGGAAATAGATACGGAATTATGAACGGGAACAGGCCATCCTTGAGAGCCAGGTTGCCGCCAATCCCGCAAATCAGTATAATGGCGCCAACTGCAAGTTGTTTTGGGTCGAACAGGTTGACCTTCTCGGATTGAATGAGAGCCACGCCCTGCATGCCGATGATTCCGAACAGATAGATGCTCAAACCTCCAACCACGGCAGGCGGGAGCGTATTGACCAGTGCCGTCAGTTTGCCGAAGAAGCCCAGCACAACTGCCATGATGCCGGCGGTCATCAGCACCGCAGTGGAATAATTGCGGGTAATGGCCATCAAGCTGTTGTTCTCCCCATAGTTCGTTCCTGCGCAGCCCCCCAGCAGGCCGACCACCAAATCGTCCGAGCCATCCGCCACCAGGTTAAGGCCGATCAACTTCTTGATCTCGAACGGTTCACGTTTCAGGTCCGCAGCCAGTTTGTCAATATACAGGCTCATCTGGTAAAGGTGAGCGGTACTCTCGGGAACCGTCGCGATAAAGATCAGGGCTACGCTCAGAGCCATCCCCCAGGCACCCGGGTCGCCGAATGCCGGGAACGTCCATCTCGGTGCTGCAATCCATTGTGCTGAAAGTACGGTTTCGAAATGCACCAACCCAAAGGGGATGGCAACCAGGTAACCAAAGATCGCCCCGAACAGGATTGGCAGCATGCCTAGTAATCCTTTGCCGCGCAGGTAGACCGAGAACAGGATGGTTGCCACCAGGGTAATGAAGGCTACCACCCACGTTTTCCAGGCTACTTCTGGGGCAGCCCAGTTTCCGGCATTTCCCAGAGCTGAGCCCGCCAGCGCGACGCCGATGACCATGGCCATCGAACCAGTGATGATAGGAGGAAGTACCTTATCCAATGCCGCTTTGCCCACCCGCATGATCAGCAATCCGACCAGGATCTCAAATACGGCTGTCAGCAGGATGCCAACTTGCGCTATACGCACGCCTTCGGCACAATAAAACTGGTTTGGATCTTTGAAACAGGCCGGAGCAAACTTGCTCATGACAGTAATGATCACTGCGATGTATGAGAACGATGAACCGTAATACATCGGTATCTTCCGCTTGGCAACCAACAGGGCGACGATGGTGCCCAGGCCGGAAGCCATCAGAGTCATCCCCACATCGAACTTGGTCAGCGCCGCAACCAGTACGGTAGCCGGGAACATGGTCAGGAACTGTTGGAATCCCAGACTCAGCATGGCTCCGATTGGTGGGACATCATTCGGTAGGAAGCCGATGATCTTGGGCTTGGATTGTGTTTCTGCAGACATTCTTCCTCCTTTGGGATTGGGTTTATGTATTTTTTTTGCTTGAAAGGCAAAAAAAAGAGAGCCGTAAAATCGGCTCTCCTAAAAAACAAAATCAGTGGGCGGTACCGCCCGAATGTAAACAGGCTTTGGAAAGGAATATTGTTCAGACATTGGGCGTAATTTTACCTGGGCACGGAATTCTGTCAAGGTATTTTTGCTTAAATTTTTCCAGTAGATTCGATTCTCCTGGTAAGCGGGGCACTTTGTAAGCAGTTATAATTCCCCCGATGATTCTGCTCACCGGCGGGACCGGCTTTATAGGCCGTTCCCTCACGCGTCAACTGGTCGAGTCTGGCCACCAGGTCCGCATTCTGCTGCGGCCTTCTCGACATACACCCCGCCTGCCGGTTGGCGTACCGGTGCAAGTGGCCGTTTCCAGCTTAAATGATGTGCGCGGGTTGCGGGCTGCCATGAAGGAAGTGGAGGCCGTCTACCATCTGGCCGGGGGGGAAGGTGAGGGCGGCCGCGCCAACTTGCAAGCTGTGGATATTGATGGAACCCGCAGCCTGTGCCAGGCAGCCGCAGATGCCCGCGTAGGTCGCCTCTTTTATTTGAGTCACCTGGGCGCCGATCGGGCGGCTGGCTTCCCGGTGCTCAAGGCCAAGGGTATTGCCGAGGAATATATCCGTAAATCCGGCGTCCCTTACACGATCCTGCGCGGTTCGATCCTCTTTGGTCCGGGCGATGAATTCACCACCGGCCTGGCAACTTTACTGGCGGCTGCTCCTGGCTTTTTACCTCTGCCCTCCAAAGGCCAGACGCTTATCCAGCCCCTGTGGGTCGAGGACGCGGTGACCTGTCTTATATGGGCCCTTGATAATCCCGAAACTATCAACCGGACATATGAAGTCGGCGGGAGCGAATACCTCAGCCTGCGCCAGGTGGTCCAGTCGGTTATGGAAATCACCCACCAGCCGCGCCTGATAATCAATTGGCCTACTCAGTCCATGCGTGCCTTGACGATCCTGATGGAATTTATCTACCCGCGCTTCCCGACCTCCATCTTCTGGATGGATTATCTGGCTGTCAACCGTACCTGCCCCGTGGATACCATCCCGCGCGTCTTTGGTTTGATGCCGGCTCGCTTCATATCCCGCCTGGACTATCTGCGAGGCGGTCATTGGACCCGCCAATTATTCCGTACCTTGTTTGCCCGCCATGCCTGAGTGGATCATTCATATCCTCGAAACGCCCGAAGAGATGGCCGCCGTTGAGGAATTGCAAAGGCTGGTCTGGTCGGCGCCGGATATCGAGGTCGTGCCGAAAGATATACTGTTGGCCATCGTCCATAATGGCGGCCTGGCGATCGGTGCCTTCGTGGGGACCGAACTTGTAGGCGCATCTTTCGGTTTTCCGGGTTTCTATCAAACACCTGACGGCCCTCGCCTGAAACACCATTCGCATATCCTGGCTGTCCATCCGGATTGGCGCTCGAAGGGCATGGGTTTTGCGCTCAAACGTGCCCAGTGGCAGATGGTTCGTAAACAAGGGCTTGACCGGATCACCTGGACCTATGACCCTTTGCTTAGCCGGAATGCCCACCTCAATGTTGCCCGCTTGGGGGCAGTCTGCAACACATATCTGCGTTCCGAATATGGCGAGATGCTGGATGGTCTGAATGCCGGGTTGCCTTCCGACCGCTTCCAGGTGGATTGGTGGCTGAATTCACAACGTGTGGAAAGACGTCTGAGCCGCCGCTCGCGCCCCACTTTGGGCCTCAATTACTTCCGCCTCGCAGAAGCGACATTGCTCGAAGCGTGCTGGGACTCGAACCCCATCCCGCGTCCGCCGGATGAGATTCTCTCACTATCAGGCACCCTGGTTCTCGTCGAAATCCCATACGATTTCCAGGCGCTGAAAGCTGTGGACCTTGCCTTGGCGCGTGATTGGCGTTTTTACACGCGCGAAGTTTTTGAAGAGGCCTTTGCAGCCGGCTATCTTGTTACCGATTTCGTCATCGATGAAGGGCGCAGCTTCTACATCCTGACACACGGGGAAACTACCTTATAAGAATGGGCAGGATAAATATATGGAAAACAAGCTTGGCTTAAAATCACTTGCAAAAATGATCGACCATTCCCTTCTCCACCCAACCATGACAGATAAAATACTTGTCTCCGGCTGTGAACTTGCCCTTGAATACAATGTAGCTACCGCCTGTATCAAGCCTTATGCCATCCAGTTGGCCAAAAAGGTTTTGGACGGTTCGGATGTAAAAGTGTGTGCAGTCATTGCTTTTCCCCACGGAAACAGCATAACCGCTATCAAGCTCCGGGAAGCCCAGGAAGCTGTGGCTGCCGGGGCTTTGGAAATCGACATGGTTGTCAACATAGGCAAGGCCCTTGGTGGGGATTGGGCTTATGTCTCGGATGAGATCAAAGCGGTCAACGCAACAGTCATCCGTGGCGGAGCCATCTTGAAAGTCATCTTCGAGACCGATTTCCTGGAAGACGCCCATATCATTCGCTTGTGCGAGATCTGTTCGGAGCATGCAGTGGCATTCGTGAAGACCTCCACCGGCTATGGATTTGTAAAACAACCTAATGGCTTTTACTCATACGCCGGAGCGACTGATCACGTATTAAGGCTGATGCGTAAACATTCAGCCGCCTCTGTTCAGGTCAAAGCTGCCGGTGGGGTGCGCACCCTGGATGATTTGCTGAGGGTCCGGGAGTTGGGAGTGACCCGTATTGGGGCCACCGCCACGCGTGAAATTCTGGACGAGGCCAAAAGACGGGGGATTGTTTAGAAAAAACGGCTGGAATCATTCCGAAGATGGCTTGGATATCACCATAGGATCTCCGAGTTCGTGGTGTAACTCGGAGATCTATACTATCTTTGCCTCGCAGGGCATCTCCGCCGGAACAGGCCTCTTGACACGGCTGGTATAATCACTGGTTACACTTACATTCGGCACAAAATAAAACATTTGTGCTATAATCGGCTTATTTCACCGAGAGGGAGCCATGTCATCTAACGTTATCCGCGTTGTTGGTGCGCGCGAGCACAACCTTAAGAATATAACGGTCGAGATTCCGCGTGACAAGTTGGTGGTTATTACCGGGCTTTCCGGTTCTGGCAAGTCTTCGCTGGCATTCGATACCATCTTTGCTGAAGGCCAGCGACGCTATGTTGAGTCGCTCTCAGCTTATGCGCGCCAGTTCCTAGGCCAGATGCAGAAACCGGATGTGGATTACATCGAAGGCCTTTCTCCGGCAGTTTCGATTGACCAAAAAGGCACTTCCCATAACCCGCGCTCTACTGTCGGCACCGTAACCGAAATATACGATTACCTGCGTCTGCTCTTTGCGCGCGTCGGCATCCCGCATTGCCCCATCTGTGGAAGGGAAGTGGTTAAGCAGTCCGCCCAGGAAATTGTGGATTCCATCCAGGCATTGCCGGATGGCACCCGCATCCTGGTTCTTGCTCCTGTGGTACGCGGTCGTAAAGGCACCTACCAGGCTGTTTTTGAAGAGATCCGCAAGGCAGGCTTCGCCCGTGCCCGGGTTGACGGGACCGTCTTCAACCTCGACGAGGAGATCAGCCTTGACCGCTATAAGATTCATACCATTGAGTCAGTGGTGGATCGTCTGGTGGTTTCCGGCTCTGGATCCGAAGATGAGCGCACGGCCAATGTCAGCCGCTTGACAGATTCGGTCGAGACCGCCCTCAAGTTTGGGGATGGCTATCTTACCGCCCAGGTGCTGGCTGAAAACCCTGCGGGCAACCACGATTTACATTTCTCCGAGCACCTGGCTTGCCCGGAACACGGCATCAGCATCCCGGAGATCGAGCCGCGTACCTTCTCTTTCAATACTCCCCATGGTGCCTGCCCCGATTGTCAGGGATTGGGCAATAAGCTTGAAATTGATCCCGATCGAGTGATTGACCCTGAAAAATCTCTGTGCGACGGCGCATTGATTGCCATGGAATGGAATAATGTGAAGGAAGATGGGAATCCTGGCTATTACTGGCAAATGCTGGAAGCCATGGCGAATCACTATCATATCGATATGAACACACCATTTAAGGATCTGTCCGCCGAGCATCAGGAACTTGTCTTGCATGGCACACAGGGTGAGAAGGTCCGGCTCCATTACCACAACCGCGATGGTCGCCAGGCGACTTTCGATACCGCTTTCGAAGGGGTGATTGGCAATCTTCAACGCCGTTATCGCGAGACGAACTCGGAATATATACGCGAAAAGATTTCCGAGTATATGAGTGACCGCCCCTGTCCGACTTGCCACGGCAAACGCCTGCGTCCTGAGGCCTTGGCTGTGACGGTCAATGATGCGAATATATTGGAGATCACCGAATGGCCTGTGCTTCGCTCGCTCGAATGGGTTAAGCAGCTGGCCGGATCGAAATCCCCGTTGACTTCACGTCAGAAGGCCATCTCTGATCGTATCCTGAAGGAGATCGTTTCCCGTTTGGGCTTTCTGGTGAATGTCGGCCTCGAGTATTTGACCTTGCACCGTTCGGCCGGATCGCTTTCTGGTGGCGAGGCCCAGCGCATACGCCTGGCAACGCAGGTCGGTTCACGGCTGGTGGGTGTGCTGTATGTTCTGGACGAGCCATCCATCGGGCTGCACCCGCGCGATAATGACCGGCTTCTTACCACGCTTAAAGGCCTGCGTGACATCGGCAATACGGTCCTGGTGGTTGAACATGATGACGACACCATCCGCACTGCTGATTGGGTGATTGACCTTGGCCCGGGTGCCGGCGAACATGGCGGAAAGATCATTGCCGAGGGCACACCCGAACAGATCATTGCTCATCCTAAATCACTGACCGGTGCTTACCTTTCGGGCCGCAAGCATATTCCTGTGCCCAAGAACCGGCGCACAGGCAATGGGAAGACACTGACGGTTGTTGGGGCGCGTGCGAACAACCTCAAAGATATCACCGTCAATATCCCGC
Organism: Anaerolineales bacterium; assembly: GCA_017882145.1. Taxonomy (GTDB): domain Bacteria; phylum Chloroflexota; class Anaerolineae; order Anaerolineales; family Villigracilaceae; genus UBA877. Next base: position 8,236 of record JADGQB010000023.1, on the reverse strand, counting down.
TGGGCATGTTCGTTTGCATCACCGGTGTTTCCGGGTCTGGTAAGAGTTCGTTGATGAGTGACGTGCTCTACAATGCATTGGCAGCCAGGTTGAATGGAGCTCACACCCAACCCGGGGAACACAAGCGTATCGATGGTCTTGAGCATCTCGATAAGATTGTCAACATCGATCAGTCGCCCATTGGGCGCACGCCGCGTTCCAACCCGGCTACCTATACCAGCCTGTTTGAGGAAATCCGCAAACTGTATGCCGAGTTGCCGGAAAGTAAAGTCCGCGGATACAAACCGGGTCGCTTCTCGTTCAATGTCCATGGCGGACGCTGCGAGGCCTGTCAGGGCCAGGGCGAGCTGCGCATCGAAATGCAGTTCCTTCCGGATATTTACGTTTCGTGTGATGTTTGTCACGGCAGCCGTTTCAATCGCGAGACCCTCCAAGTCCATTTCAAGGGTCATAGTATCGCAGATGTTCTCGACATGACCGTGGATCAGGCCCTGGAGGAATTCTCAGCTTTTCCACACATGCTGAACAAGCTCACTCTTCTCCAGGAGGTCGGCCTGGGTTACGTCAAGATCGGACAGCCTGGGAATACTCTCTCGGGCGGCGAAGCTCAGCGTGTCAAACTGGCCAAGGAGCTTTCCCGGCGTGCCACTGGCCGGACCCTGTACGTATTGGATGAGCCCTCGGTTGGCTTGCATGCCGCGGATGTGCACAAGTTGATCGAGGTACTGCAGCGTCTCGTGGAAGCTGGCAATTCAGTGCTCATCATCGAACACAATTTGGAAATCATCAAAGTCTCCGACTGGATTATCGATCTGGGTCCGGAAGGCGGCGACCGGGGCGGGGAACTTGTCGCCGAAGGCACTCCTGAACAGATCCTCTTGGCCCCCGGCTCTTATACCGGAGCATTCCTTAAAAGCCACATTAATAAATGACCGTGCAAAAAAATAAGGAATGCCTTTAACTATACGCAGGTTCTTGCACTCGCCTAATCCTAAAAGTTCAGGTAGAATAAGATTATCTGCTCGCATCGAGTTTGATTTTTTCGGTGCACCTGCTATAGAAACGGACGGGTAAACCTATGACAGTAAATAATACGATTGAAAGTTATCGCAAGCGCCGCAATCAACTCATGCCATTGATCCTTGGCGGAGTGGCTGTTCTCCTTGTAATTGTCGGGATCATTATTGTTGTGTCCTCCTTGCGCGGCGGCGGCCTTGGAAAAATCCTCGCCACCGCTACTCCCACAGCAACCATCACGCCCACGGCAACCAGTACCGTGACGCCCACCGAGACGGCCACTATCACCTCCACTCCGACCATTACCTCGACTGGGACTCCTTCCAGCGTCTATGATTATGTTGTGCAGGAAGGTGATACCCTTACTTCGATTGTCACAGCCAAAAATCTTGGTAATAATGGTTTGATCCTGATTTACATCCTCAACCCAACCATTGATCCTGCCACCGGCTTGATAAATGTCGGGGACACGATCAAGCTTCCACCGCCCAACTATCCAATTCCGACCACCACGCCTCTACCAACCGGTCTGGCGCCTGGTGCGCGTATCAACTATCTTGTCCTGCCGGGCGATAGCCTGGGCGCGATTGCCAACAAACTCAACAGCACCGTCGCGGCCATTGTGGCTGCCAACGCGGTGGCGTTGAAAGCCGGACCGACTTCGATTATCTACCCTGGAGAACAGCTTGTCGTCCCCATTAACTTGGTCACGCCTGTACCGACCAAGGCGGCAACTATTACGCCCACCCCAACCGCCACGCCCTGATCTTGAAGCGTGATCGCAGAAGTCCGGTTTCACAAGAACCGGACTTCTCTTTTTCGGCTGGAAATATCTCCTGGTTCATTAAAGTTGGTATCATCGCTAACATTCCAATCACTTCTTATTCCCTGGCCGTGCAGCAGCGATTATTAAGTTTTCGGATTTTTAAAAAACAGGTTAAAAAAGTCTCCACGGTTTACAGATTCACAAAATAGGCAGTAAAATGAATGCAATATTGCTTTTCAAGGAACCGAAGGAGTAACCGTGAGCAAGTGGCCTGGGAAATACGTTATCGGACTGACTGGCAATATCGCCACGGGGAAAAGCGTTGTCCGCAAGATGCTCGAACACTTGGGAGCCTACAGCATAGACGCGGACGCGCTTTCACACCGCGCCATCGCCAAAGGTGCGCCCGGCTACCAGAAGGTGATCACCACCTTTGGCAAATGGATTGTTGCAGGGGATGGAGAGATAGATCGGTCCAAACTCGGGCGTGTGGTTTTCAGCGACCCGGAAGCTCTCCTGCAATTGGAAGCGATTGTCCATCCATTGGTGGAGCAGGCCGTGGATTTGATGATCAAGCGCGCCGGCCAGCGCGTCGTTGTGATTGAGGCGATCAAGTTACTCGAAGGCAAGACGGCCAAGGCCTGCGACACGATTTGGACTACTTACGCTCCAGAGCCTATCCAGAAATCTCGCCTGGTGCGCAAGCGTAATATGAATGAGCAGGAAGCGCTTCAACGTATCCATGCGCAGCCGCCTCAAGAGATAAAAACTGCCGCTGCGAATGTAGTGATTCAAAATACCGGTTCGTTTGAGGCTACCTGGAAACAGGTCGTGGCTGCCTGGAAAGTCATTTCGTCAGTTTCGGATTCCCCGCCGGTAATAATGCGCAAAGCCACCGATGGCGAGTTATCCGTCCAGCGTGGACGGCCGCGCGATTCATCCAATATCGCTGCTTTTATTACTCGTTTTAGCAATGGAACAAATCCTCTGACTCAGGAAGACATCATGGCCGCCTTTGGTGAAAAGGCTTTTCTATTGCTGCTATCCGATAAAAAATTGGTTGGTCTGGCCGGTTGGCAAGTGGAAAATCTTGTCGCTCGTATAATTGACCTGTATATTGATTCGAATATCCCGGTTGAGAGAGCCCTAAAAATCCTGGTTGCCGAAGTTGAACGCGCCTCGCAGGATTTGCAATGTGAGGCTTCGTTGTTCTTCCTTTCAGCCCAGGTGGCTGGGCAGGAGTCAGTCTGGCATGAATTAGGTTATTCACGCCGCACTCTCCAGACTCTGGGTGTTCAGGCCTGGCGGGATGCTGCCATGGAATCGCAGCCGCCCGATACCATCCTGCTTTTCAAGCAACTTCGTCAGGACCGCATCCTTCGTCCGATTTAGCCGCGTAACCAGGTATTATGGTAATGAGAGCACCAACGCTCCTCTTACCAGATTCCTGGTTGCCGGATTGCTTCAATAATTGCCGTGATAGCATTTCTAAACAACGCCCTCTTCATCTTTGAACGTCTCAACTGGCTGGGGATAATTGATATCCTGCTGGTCACGATGATTTTCTTTGGCGTGCTGTATCTCGTCCGGGATACGCAGGCCATGATCATTTTGCGCGGCATAATCTTGATCCTGGTCCTGTTCGCTTTGCTGACCAGCCTGGTAAATCTACCAGCTTTCTCGTGGCTCATTCGGACAGTCTTGCCCGCCATGGTATTTGCAATTCCAGTCATCTTTGCTCCTGAACTTCGTCGCGCCCTCGAGCGGATTGGCCGTGCCGGCACTTTTTTCAGGATATCCAACAAAAGTGCCAGCGAAGAGATCAAGCAGACCATTCAGGCCGTGGTTGGTGCCGCCGCGCGCCTCTCTGCCCGCCAACATGGAGCCCTTATTATCCTGGAACGGTTTGATCATCTTGACGAATACACCCGCACCGGAGTAATGATCCAGGCCGATGTTACCCCCGAGATGTTGATGCAGATTTTTTATCCCAATACGCCTCTGCATGACGGTGCAGTGATCATTTCTGGTAAGAAGATAATCGCCGCAGCTTGTGTCATGCCGTTATCTTCCAGCGGCATTCTGGCCCGTTCACCCGAACGCAAGATGGGTCTTCGCCACCGTGCCGCGGTAGGTATATCTGAAGTCTCCGATTCAATTGCTGTGGTTGTCTCGGAGGAGACCGGGGCTATCTCCATTTCGCATGCCGGGCGAATTATCCGTCGCCTGGATGTGGAGCGCCTGGAAAACATCCTGGCGGCTTTCTACAATCCGGATAAAGCCCAGCAGGAAAATTTCTTCCAGCGGCATTTCCCCTATTTGTTTCCGCATAAGGACGAGTGAAATATGCTGCGCTGGTTGACCACTAATTTGCGTACCTTTTTTTGGGCTTTTGTCCTGGCGTTGGCAGTCTGGGTGACGGCAGTTACGTCAGCTAACCCTGACTTGACTCAAGCTTATCCCAATCCCATCCAGATCGAATTCATCGGCCAGGACCCTGCCCTGGTGATGACCGGGACGGTCCAAAGACAGGTTCAATTAACCTTACGTGCTCCGCGCTCGATCTGGGACACGCTGCTTTCCGGCGAGACTGCGATCCATGCCGTGGTTGACTTGACCGGACTCAAGGCGGGGACCCATCCGCTGCAGGTGCAGATACAGATCGACGCCCGGCCTGTCCGTATCGTCTCTGTCACTCCTGATAAATTTGATCTTTCACTTGAACAACTGGTTTCAGTCTCCATGCCGGTCGAATTGACTTATCTCGGTCAACCTGCCATAGGTTACAAAGCCGGCGATGTTGTTTTAAATCCTTCCGAAGCAGTCATCTCGGGCCCGGAATCATTTGTTGCTCAGGTCAAACATGTGCGCGCCACCTTGGATCTCACCAGTTCCCGTCAGAGTATCGCGACATCCTTGCCGATCTACGCGGTAGATGATAGTGGTTCGGCAGTGGAAGGAGTTACCATCCATCCGGATAACACCCAGGTAAGCCTGCCGATCATCCAACAAGGCGGCTACCGTGATTTGGCGGTAAAAGTGATAATTACCGGCAAGTTGGCCAGCGGTTACCGCCTGACCAACATAACTGCCTCACCGCTCATCGTGACGGTCTATTCAGAGAATTTGCCCTTGATTGAAAGCCTGCCGGGTTATGTGGAGACTGCCCCGCTCGATCTTAATGGAGCCTCAAATAATATTGGGACACGTTTGGCCCTGAATGTACCCGAAGGGGTTTTACTGGTCGGAGATCAGACGGTTTCTGTTCAGATCGATATTGCCCCAATCGAAGATAGTCGCCCGGTCGCTTTCCGTCAGGTGGAAGTGATCGGTTTGACCCCTGGTCTGAAAGCCCAGCTTTCACCCACAACCGTAGATGTCATCCTGGCTGGTCCATTACCAGTATTAAATTCTCTCCAACTTACTGATGTTCATGTGAGGGTGGACTTGACCGGCTTGATTATCGGTACTTATCAGTTGACTCCCGTCGTAATTGTCGCGCAGCAGGGTGTAACCGTCCAATCCATCCTGCCGGGGACGGTGGAAGTAGTCATCGCCAAAGATACGGGTCCGGCCTCGACTCCAACGCCGACTTTACAGTTGACCCCCTCGCGAACCCCATAACAACCCGCTTCTTTTCGTAGAGGCAGATTCGGAAACCAATGCCTAAACCTGTTGTTGCTTTAGTTGGACGCCCTAATGTAGGGAAAAGCACGCTCTTCAACCGTCTGGCGGGTGAACGTCTTGCCATTGTGGACGACGTACCTGGTACCACCCGTGATCGCCTTGTGGCACAGACTGAGTGGAATGATGTGAATTTCAATATCATTGATACGGGTGGCATTGACCCCACCCATGGAGGCAAGACACCCCTTTCGGTCGGTTCGGCAGATTTTATCCAGGAAATCCGTGAGCAAGCTTTGATGGCCGTCAATGAGGCCGACGCGGTACTTTTCATTACTGATGGCTCTTCCGGAGTCACTCCGCCCGACCGGGAAGTGTCTGAGACCTTGCGCCGTTACCAGAAAACGGTCAACGGCCAGCGCTGGCCGCCCATTTTTGTCGTAGTAAACAAATGCGAAAATGAAAAATTACGGAATGCCGCCACGGAGTTCTATGAATTGGGCTTGGGCGATCCGTATCCTGTCTCAGCCATCCACGGCACCGGCACTGGCGACCTGCTCGACGTACTGGTGGCTTCTTTTCCGCCTCAGCAGGAATCCTCGGAAGACGATTCGGTCAAGATCGCGATTGTAGGTAAGCCTAATGCCGGGAAGTCCTCTTTGCTTAATAAGCTGGTTGGCAAGCAGCGCGCGATCGTCAGTCCCATTCCCGGTACCACCCGCGATTCAGTCGACACCCGGATCGATGTTAACGGACTGCCCGTAACACTAATAGATACTGCCGGTATCCGCCGGCGTGGCAAGATCGAAGTGGGTGTGGAGAAATACAGCGTCTTGCGTTCCTTCAAAGCCATTGAGCGCTCAGATGTTGCTTTGTTGATCATTGACGCTGAAGCCGGGATCACCGCCCAGGATACCCATATCGCCGGTTTTATCCTGGAGGCCTGGAAGAGCACCGTTGTATTGGTTAATAAATGGGATACCATCGAAAAAGATACGTACACGATGGATGATTACACCCAGCATGTTCGCCGGGAACTCAATTTCATGGATTACGTGCCCCTCTTGTTCATCTCCGCCAAGACTGGCCAGCGCGTGGATCAGGTGTTGCCCATGGCCTTACGCGTCCAGGAGGAGCGACTGGCCCGCATCACAACCGCCATGTTGAACCGGGTTTTGCGGGATGCCCAGGATGCCCATCCGGCTCCCTCTCACGCCGGTCGCCAGTTGAAGATTTATTACGGATCCCAGGTCAGGGTGGATCCGCCGACTTTTGTTCTGCATGTCAACGATCCGAAACTGTTTCATTTTTCATATCTGCGCTATCTTGAGAACCAATTCCGGGAAACGTATGGCTTCCTGGGGACGCCTATCAAGATAATTGCCCACGGTCATAAAGAAGAATAAGACCCATCCGAAAATAATAGAATAACCAAATTTTGAGTGCTTGCACTCAAAATTTGAACTCCTCCTTAATTTCCGGATTGCTACTAAAATTAAAAAAGAACCGGACTGCCCTTTCTTGGCGCAGTCCGGTTCTTTAGTTATTGTTCGCCGTTGGGATTAATTAACGGTGTGGAGTGCGGTGATCAGACTTTGCTTATAGTTTGCGTCGCCGCTGTAAGTAGCCGTAATGGTGTAGTTGCCAATGGCAGTGAAAACGATATCGCAACTGCCGGCTCCCGCAACGAGTGTGGCGGTGCAGGTGGAAGGCGCGCCGCTGATGCTGATGGCGACGGTTCCAGTTGGTACCACCCCGGCTCCGGTCACGGTAACAGCCACCGTAACTGCTTGATTGGCTAAGGATGGATCCGGGGCTTCACTGGCGATGGCTGTGGTTGAATCGCCCTTGCTGACCGTATGCGTAGCGTTGCCTGTGCTGCCCACATAGAACGTATCGCCGTTGTACGTGGCCACGAGCACCTTTGCGCCAGCGGTATTGAACTGTACCGCGCAACTTCCGATACCGCCTGCCAGCGTGATGCTGCAATTAATATCCGCTCCGGTAATATCCACGGTTCCGGTAGGTGCAACGCCAGGTCCGCTCACTGTCACATCCACGGTGACGATATCGCCGGGGAATGTTGGATCGGGGGTATCGGCAGTAATGGTTGTCGTGGACGCATTTTTCACAGTATGGGTCGCAGTATTCGAAGTGGCCAGGTAGTTTCCATCACCGTTGTATGTGGCCGTAAGGATTTTGGCGCCAATGGTGTTGAAAATCACCCCGGTACAACTGCCACTGCCGCTGGTGAGCGTGATGGTGCAATTGACGTCCGCGCCGCTGATGTCAACCGTTCCGGTCGGTGTAGCGCCTGCTCCAATCACGGTTACACTCACGGTGATCGGCTGGGTGGCGATGGAAGGATCAGGGTTATCTGCTGTAATACTAAGTGTGGTGGAACCCTTGATCACGGTATGGATGGCGCTACCCGTACTGGAGGCGAAGTTCCCATCGCCGTTGTACGTGGCGATCAGGGTCTTGGTGCCCGTAGTGTTGAAGACCACGCTGCAACTGCCGGTTCCGGCTGCAAGCAGGATGCTGCAGTTGGTATTCGCACCGGTAATGTCGACCGTGCCGGACGGAGCAGGCAGGCCGGCCCCGCTCACGGTAACGCTGACAACCACTGCCTGTCCAGGCACAGACGGATCGGGAGTATCGGCAGTGATGGCCGTCGAGGAAGCCGCTTTAGCCGGAGCTACAGTATGGCTCGCCGTCCCCGAACTGGCAGTGTAGTTTGCATCGCCGTTATACGTGGCTGTGAGAATCTTCGCGCCGTTTGAGCTGAAGATCACATTACAGGTGCCGCTTCCACTTGAGAGCGTGAGC
>JADGQB010000126.1 GCA_017882145.1 Anaerolineales bacterium | reverse complement strand
TTATGCTGATCGTCTTTCGCGGCATCCAGGCCATCGGGGCGGCCATGCTGGCATCCAACTCGCCCGCCATCCTGACCCACAGTTTCCCGGCCAAAAGTCGCGGCCAGGCCATCGGTCTCAACTCGATGATGACCTACCTCGGCCTGACCGCCGGCCCGTCGCTGGGCGGTTTTCTGGCACAGACGCTCGGCTGGCGCAGCGTTTTCTACATAAATGTCCCGGTGGGGGCATTGGCGTTGACACTCAGCTTGATCTTCATCCCGAAGGGCAAACCCGCCGAATTGGACACCAAGTTCGACCTGGCGGGCGCCTCGGTCTTTCTGACCGGATTGGTGGCATTGATTTTATGCTTGAACCAGGGCGCCGAGTGGGGCTGGTCTTCGTATCCCATTTTGGGGCTGGCCGGAGCTGCCGCGGTTCTGCTAACCGTGTTCGTTCTGATCGAAAAGCGCTCCCCCGCTCCCATGCTCGACCTGAGCCTGTTCCGAAACCGCATGTTCTCAGCGTCCACAATAAGCGCAGTCTTGAATTACATCTGCGTCTACAGCCTGCTCTTCCTGATGCCTTTCTATCTTATCCAGGGGCGCTCGCTCAACCCGGCCCAAGCCGGACTGCTCTTGACCGCCCAGCCAATCCTGATGGCGATCACTGCGCCCATCAGCGGTTCACTATCGGACCGGTCCGGGTCGCGCCTGCCCGGGATGATCGGGATGGCCATGCTGGCAGGCGGATTGTTCCTGCTGTCGAGACTCGGGTCGCAGACACCGTTTTGGGTGGTAGCCGTTGGCCTGGCTGTGGCCGGGTTTGGCACCGGTACCTTCATTTCGCCCAACACGAGCGCCCTGCTGGGAGCTGCGCCGCCTCATCGCCAGGGGATCGCCTCCGGGGTCCAGGCCGCGGGGCGCAATGTCGGCATGGTGCTGGGGATAGGACTTGCCGGAGCCATTTTCACCACGCACCTGGCGCAAGGCACGGCGCAGTCGCTCTACCAGGGCATCGATATGGGTTTTCTGGCTGCCGCCATCGTGGCGGTAATCGGGATCATCGTATCGGCCGTCAAGGAAAAATAAACATTTTCACTCCTCGCCAATTGAATTAAAGGCATTTTTGAGAGTTTTTTGGCGGATGACCGGCAAGCATTAATGTGATTTTAAGCTCTTGACGGAATTTCTCCCACCATATAAAATGTGTATGGTGGTGGCAAGTGTTCGTGCTGGAACTCGCAGGAAGCCGGCCCAAGAGCAATCCACAAGGGCCGGTGTTATTTAAGATAACATCGCCGCAGTACCTCGACCGCACCGAATACCAAACACCGTCATCCTATTCTTTTTTAGTTCAAGTAAGGAGAAGTAATAAAATGGCAGAGCGTGTGACCGGTACGGTCAAATGGTTCAATGCGTCGAAGGGCTTCGGATTCCTCGCACGCGAAGGCGGCCCGGACGTTTTCGTGCATTACAGCGCAATCGTATCCGAGGGCTTCCGCACCCTCCAGGAAGGCCAGCAGGTCGAGTTCGAAATCGAACAGGGACCCAAGGGCCTGCAGGCAGCGAACGTCAAACCCCTGTAATACCCAAAATTGAACCTAAAAAATCCTCCCCATTTAGGGGAGGATTTTTCTTATCTGAGTTGATCTTTCGATGCGGGGATTACTTACGGATGACTTCCACCCGGCCCAGCCATTCCCCGAAGAACAGCAGGACTGCGCTGCCGAGTGTCGCCAGCCCGGTATTGATCGGGCCGATGGCGGCAAAACTCCATCCGAGCAGGCCACCGACGTAGTTGCCGATCCAGAATCCCACCCAGGCCAGGATGACATAATAGATCAATTTGTTGAGGCTGCCGCCTTTCCAAAAGTGAAAGGCGGTGCCGTACGCACTGGAGAGAACAATGCCAAAGAGAATCGCGGGAAGGTTCATGGGCAACTCAACTATTTGGATTATATCATAAACCGGCTATGCGCAGGTTAATCGATCAATCCGCCCCCCAGCAGGAGCTCGCCGTCATAAAACACCGCAGCCTGGCCGGGGGTGATATCCCGTTGGGGCGCATCAAAGTGGACCGCGACCCGCTCCCCGGCTTGCGGCGTAAGGACTGCCCAGGCTTCCCGGGCAGTATAGCGGGTCTTGACCTGGGCACGCAGCGCTCCTGCGGGCGTTTCTCCGGCAATCCAGTTGACCGCGCGGGCAACCAATTCGCTGGAACCAAGTTCCGTCTCGACGCCGACCACCAGGGTGTTCGTGGCGGCCTCTTTGGCCAGCACATACAGCGGGACAGTCGACGGCACGCCCAGACCCTTGCGCTGGCCGATGGTGTAATAAGCCAGGCCCTGGTGTTCGCCGATAACCTTTCCGGCGCGCGTCAGGATGGGGCCGGGGTGGGCGATCTGCGGAGCATTGCGGCGGATGAAGTCGCGGTAATCCTCCCCGCCCAGGAAGCACAGATCCTGGCTTTCGCTGCGGGAGGCGGTCGGCAAACCAAAATTCCGGGCCAGCGCGCGGATCTCAGGCTTGGGGTATTCCCCGACCGGGAAGAGCGCATGCCCCAGTTGTGCCTGGGTCAGGATGTGCAAAACATAGGTCTGGTCCTTGGAATGGTCTGCAGACCGCAGGAGTTCAAACCGCCCATCGACAGTTTTGCGAGTGCGAGCATAATGGCCGGTTGCCAGGTAATCCGCTCCGAACGCCAGGGCATGCTCGAGCAAAAGTCCCCACTTGATCAGGCGGTTGCAGACCAGGCAGGGGTTGGGCGTCAGACCCTGGGCGTAACCATCCAGGAAGGACTGAACAACAGTGGAACGAAATTTTTCTTTCACATCAATCGCATAGAAAGGAATGTCAAGAATGGCGGCCACCCGGCGCGCCTGTGCCATCGAGTCCGGAGTACAGCAGCGGTTGGATTCTTCATTCCCGGCCTCACTCCATAGGCGTAACATCATCCCGGTCACTTCATAACCCTGCTGCTTGAGCAGAGCCGCGGCGACCGATGAATCGACTCCACCCGACATGGCAACAACGACTTTAGGCATTTATTGCCTTTAACACTCTTGCCTTCTGTACCAGCCCAGGCAAGACTTTCAGGAATGCTTCCACTTCGGCAGGGGTAGTGGCTGCACCGAGGGTGATGCGCAATGAACCCAGGCCCCATTCACGCTCCAAACCGATGGCTGCCATCACCTCACTGGGTTCGGGGTTCCCGGTCTTGCAGGCTGAGCCGGACGAGCAGGCAAAGCCAGCCGCATCCAGCAGGGTCAGGAGCAGGTTGCCGTCCACATCCTTGAAAGCAAAGCTGGCATGGTTGGGCAGTCGCAGCTCGGGATGGCCGGTCAGGCGCGACTCCGGGATTTCCTCCAGGACCCGACCGATGATCTGGTCCCGCAATGGGCGGGCGTGGGCCGCGCGCTGGTCGCGCTCGGCGACCGTCAGACGCAGGGCCTCGGCAAAACCGACAATGTAGGGCACGTTCTGGGTCCCGGCCCGCCGGCCAGACTCCTGCCCACCGCCGGTCTGGACTGGCAGGATAGCCGTGCCTTTCCGAACGTACAATGCCCCGACGCCTTTCGGCCCATAGAATTTATGGGCGCCCAGTGAAAGCAGATCCACGTTCAAGGTCTGGATATCCACCGGCAGGTAGGCTGCCGCCTGGACCGCATCGCTGTGGAAAGGCACCCCATGTGCGCGGCAGATCGCCGCGATTTCCGCAATTGGGTTGAGCGTGCCGATCTCATTGTTGGCATACATAACCGAGACCAGCGCGGTCTCACTGCAGAGCGCTTTCTCAACGGTTTCAGGCGCGAGCATGCCAAATTCGTCGGTTTCCAGCCATTCGACCTTGAAACCAAAATATTTTTCGAGTTGTTCGGCCGTTTTGCTGACAGCATGGTGTTCGGCGCGTGAAGTCAGGATCCAGTCGGCACCGGACTTTGCGCGCATCGCCAGCGCCTCGCCGCGCAGGGCCAGGTTATCAGATTCGCTCCCACAGGAGGTAAAAACAATCTCATCCGGGCGGCAGTTCAAGGCCGCCGCAACCGTCTCACGGGCGGCTTCAACCGCCGCTTCGGCGCGTTGACCGTGCCGGTGGATGGAAGACGGGTTCCCGAAGGTCTCGTCGAAATAGGGCAGCATGACTGCCAACACGCGCGGATCGACAGGCGTGGTGGCGGCATAATCAAAATAGGTCAAATCGGACATTTTCTACCTTTGTACCGGTGATTATACCCCTATGGGGCACTCGTACCCCTATGGGGCACTTTACCCCTTCGGGGCACTTGTCCTCGTTCAAGGTACTTTACTCCTACATGCTAACGTACTTCCCGGGTTCGATGCCGCATTCCTGCTCGGCCAGGTCCCACAGACGCCGGGCGGCTTTCTCATCCAGGGCATAGGGGTTAGGCGCCTTGGGATGGCTATCCTTCCAGTAAATCTGCGTGGCTTTTTGAATGGATGGATCCGTAGCGAGGTAGACCACGCCTCGGGCAGACTCCTGCGGCGTGACCCCGCTGCGGCGGCGCAGGTCCCAGATCCAGCGTACCAGCCGGGGATTGCCTTTGAAACCCATCTCGGTAAAGACCAGGCCGGGGTCCGCGGCAAAAGCCCGCACACTGGAATGGCTCCCCAAACGCCGGTTAAGTTCAGCAGTAAAGAGCACGGTGGCCAGTTTGGTCTGTTTGTAAGCCAGCAGGCCGTTGTAACCACGCCGCAACTGCAAATCATTCCATTTCAAGTGGGTGTTGTAATGCGAGCCGGAACTGACCGTCACCACCCGGCCGGCCGGCCCCGCCTGGAGCAGCGGCAGGAGTTCATGCGTAAGCAGGAACGGCGCAAGATGGTTGACCGCCCACTGGGTTTCGAAGCCTTCCTGCGTGATCGCCATCCGGTAAGTGAACATGCCGGCATTATTGATCAGCCCATCCAGGGAGTCGATGCGGTGTGCCGTCAACTTTGCCCGGATCTCCGCTGCCAGACCGCGCACCTGCACCTGCATGGAAAGGTCTGCCACGCAGTACTCCACGCGCGCTTCCGGATGGGCGGACTGCAGTTCACTTTCGGCCTGGGCGCAGCGCTCGGCGGAACGCCCCACTCCGATCAGTAAAGCTCCCTGCCCGGCCAGGATCTGCGCGGCTGCCAGCCCAATTCCGGAAGTGGCGCCTGTCAAAACATAAGTTTTGTCCTTCAACTCGTTCGACATTCCATTGCTCCTGATTGGGATAGATGTTAATCTCAATCACGGTTTTTTTCAATTGTTTTATACATCATGCTGCTCCTAAGAATCGGGCATATTTCCCAGGTAGCTCCATCCAGAGTAGGACAGTTCCAGGTTTTGGTAGTCCGACACTTTTACACTCTGAGGGTATGAGGAAATTGGCATGTGTTTTTTGTAACTGGCAATTATTCCAGCATATGTCAGGTTTCAGTCATTATCTACGATATAATTTTAAATAAAAAAGTTGAGGAAATATGGCATATCTCTTACGCTTTGTCCAAAAATTCCAGGAACATGATCAGTCGGCATTCCTGGAATTGGAGAAAAAATTTATTCAGCTCGAAGAATCAGCCGTGGAATTTCCGAAGGGAAAACGCTACCTGCCCTATGCGGGGCGCGAGCCATCCAATACGCTCATCTGGGAATGCGAGTTTCCCTCGTTACAGGCGGTTCAGGATACCTTGGACTTGCTCAATCGCGACCCCCGCCATACCGAATTATTTCAACAACAAGTGCAGTTCTTTGTAGAATCGTATGTCGAGATCTACCAGACCCTTGAGGTCTGATAGAAACTCAATCGATATATTGCAGCGCTTCGTCCAGGGTGGCCTGGGCGGTGGTACCCCCGGCCTTGCGTGTCGACAGCGAGCCGCAGGCCGCGCCCAGCTTCAAGCTGCGCTCCAGACTCCAGCTGTGCAGGAAACCGTATAGGAAGCCGCCATCAAAAGAATCCCCGGCTCCGGTGGTATCTACAACATTTACTTTGAGGGCAGGTGAATTGGCTGTTTCGGATCCCCGCCCGGCGATCGCACCACGCGGTCCCAGTTTTATCGCGACCCACGGACACTTTTGAACCAGAAGGTTGAGGGCCTGCTCATTATCCGGCGATCCGGTCAGGGCCAGGGCCTCGTTTTCATTGGGCAGGAAGACATCTACGAAAGGCAATAATTCGTCGAAGCCGCGCCACTCGCCAGACGGGTCCCAGTTGGGATCCAGGGAGGTAGTCAGGCCGAGAGCGTGTGCACGGCGGAACAGGTCAGGCAAGCCCGGTTGCAGTGCAGTCTGCAGGAAGTAGCTGGCAACATGCAGGTGGCGGGAGCGGCTGAGCAAATCATCTGTGACCTGACCGGCGCGCAGGCGATCCATACTGCCGACATGGGTCAGGATGGCCCGATCTTCTGGCGCGCTGAGAATCACCGACATGCCGGTCTGGACCGAAGCGTCGACGATGACGGGGGTGGTATCCACCTGGCGGCGGGCCATTTCATCCAGCATGAAATGTCCGAAAAGATCGTCGCCGCAGATGCCAATGAAGCCCACCTTGAGCCCCAACCGGGCAGCGCCGCAGGCAAAAATTGCGGAAGAGGAGCCAATGGAGAACGAGGCCGAATTGACCAGCTTCTCGGCCTGACCGAAAGCCGGGATAACGTTGCCAGTCAGCACGAGGTCGGGGTTAATTTCACCAGCAACAATGATATCGAAGGATTTCAGCTTATTTTCCATCCGGCCTATCCAACGCGAAGTATTTCCTGGACCAAAGGAAGGACGGCCTGGCAGCGATGAAGCTTTGAATCAGCATTGGCGGGACGCTTTCACTCGCCGAGGATGTGGGTCATGCCCTGCGAATAATAGCGCTCGCGCCAGGCCGGTTGGTTCGGATTTTGACCGCGCGCTCGTGCAACCCGATAAGCGAGCAAAGCCAGAGGCGGGACAAGCGAAAGCGAGGCGAAGGCCGGATAGGTCGGGCTGGGGACCGGGAGGTGAAAGTCACCGGCCACTGCCTGCGGCCCGACATCCAGGAGGCGTGCGCCCCATTGGCGGGCAAGGCGGGACGTGATCACGGTTGAAGCATCGCTTGGATCGCCAGTATAGAGGGCGGCGCAGAAGGTCTTTTCTGAGACGACCGTGGCCGGGCCGGAGGCCATTTCCCAGGTTTCACTGCCTTCTGCATGCAGCAGAGCCATCTCTTTCATTTTCAGTGCACCCTCCAACGAGGCCGCAAAGGCATTCCCGGCGCCGAAGTAGAAGGCGTGCTCGAATTTTGCCAATACCGGAACCAGGTCCGGCAAGAGCTTTTTAGCCTGCGCCAGGGCCTGCTCGCAGCGGTCGGCAGAGGCGGCCAGGTCATCGAAGTAAGCCGGTGCGGCGGAAAAAATCTCCAGGAGCAGCAGGTGCAGAGCCGTCAGGGTGCTGGCATAAGTCTTGGTCATGACCGGTACGTTGCTCGGGCCGCCAGCGCTGACCAGCAGATGATCTGCCAGTTTTGAAATCGAGGAGCCCGCCACATGCGTGATGCCGACCAGGGAGCATTTGCCGCGCAGTTCTTCGAAAATTGCGATAACGTCACGGAATTCGCCTGAAGCCGACATCCCCACCACGACATCCCCGGCCGCGATGGCCGGCATGAAGTAGCGGAACTCGCCGGCCGGGACTGCCTGGACAAAAGGGTCTCCGGCGCCGGCAAGCATGCGGGCAGTGTAGGAGGCAGCCATACTGGTATAGAGGGATGTGCCGTTCCCGATAATAAAAATTCGGCGCGGGTTGTGTGTCCGCAGTGCACGCGCGGTGTCATGCGCGGCCGGTCGCGTCGCTGCCAGCGTGGCCTGGATAGCGGCAGGGATATCTTCGATTTCTTGCGGGATGAGTTCTTCGATTGACATGTGACGATCCTTTGAACTGATTTTTATTTTGGGATACTCTCCAGCGTCTTAATGCTGGAATGAAATTCGCCAGGTTTCTATAGGAAATCCTGGCGGTGTTTTTTCCAGGTGTCGATAAATTTATAGGTGTTCTTCCAGGCGTTGGGCGTGTCTTCGCGCACATTGTCAACCGGCGAAAGGATGAAACCGCTGCCCGTCCCCAACACACGCAGAGCCTCCAGCACCGCGGCTTCGGTCTCGGCTTCACTGCCCTGTTCAACGGTCAGAGCCCCGCTCACGCCTCCCCACAAGCACTTGGATTTGGCCGAAAATTTTTGTTTGACCTTGTGTAGATCGGTACCCTTTCCTTCGCGCGGGTCGAGCCCGATCAGGATATCGATACCCGTGTCCAGGATGTCGTCGAGGATCGGCATAAAGGCGCTGGTGATGATATAAGCGTACTTCTTCCCGGCCTGGTGGACCAGCTCGACCTCTTTTTTAAGGAAGGGAGCAATGATCGCACGATAGGCTTTTGGCGTCCAGAACTCGGTGGTTTCGTACCAGGCCCGGCGGATGAGGATGTCCGCCGCGGTGACATTCAGGTAAATCTCGATCTGTTTCATATTCCAGGCGTTGATAATGGCGGCGTACTCTTTTATAAGTTCGGGCTGGAGCAGCGAGAGCTCCATGATCTTCTCATAACCGGAAAGCCAGGCCATGGCATCGCAGCCCATCACGCCCGGATCGACCTGCAGGGTGGGATCGACGTTGCCCTTCCAGCCTCCGACCTGGACCAGGTGATATTGGTCGGCTATCTTTTGCGCTGACCGGGCCTCTTCCCTCAGCTTTTCAATATCGCTGTCTTTGAAAGGACCGAATATGTAGGGCAGCTTTTCCAAATCCTGCTCGGGCTTGACCAGGAATTCCTGGGCGCGCGGGACGATCCAATCCTTGAAGATCGGAAAATCCCCTTCGGTCGGCCAGCCATCCCACTGCCGGATGCGGCTGGTCAGAGGACCCTTGGGAGTATCGATCCGGCGACAGAAATACCTGGTGCCGCCGGTTTCCTCGGTCCATTCGGAATATTTCGCCTCGGGATCAAGCGTACCGGTTAGATGCATGCTATGGTTGAGATGGCCGACATGAACATGCGGATCGAGACCCAGCTCAACTTCGCGCGTGATGTATTCCAGCTCGGATTTACATTTGTCGTAAAGGTTGTAAAAGAGCATGAATGAGCACGGCACATAGTCAACGGGTTTATTTTCGATGGCGGAAAGGAAACGCTCGCGTGAATTCATGCAGGAATTCTCCTCGGGATTATTTGACGGCTCCGGCAACCAGGCCTTCCACGAACAGCCTCTGGCCGAAAAGATAGAGCAGGATCATCGGGATCGTGGCAATCAGCGTACCGGCCATGATCAACGGCTCATTGACCGTGAAATGGCCTTTGAAGAGGGTCAGGCCGGGCATAAGCGTCTTCACTGTTTCGTCTTGCAGGAAGACCAGGGCGATGAAGAGTTCATTCCAGACGAAGAGTGCGTTCACCACGATCAGGGTTACCATGGCCGGGGTGGATAACGGCAGGGTGATGCGCCAGAAGGTGTCCAGGTTCGAACAGCCGTCGATGGCGGCTGCATCAAACAGCTCAGGCGGCAAGCTGCGGAAGAAGCTTACCAGCAGATATACCGAGAACGGGATAAGTAAGCCGCTGTAGATGATGATCACAGAGGGAAGTTTATTGATCAGTCCGATGTTGACCATCAGCACAAATAGCGGCAGGATCAGGACGGCCGGGGGGATGACCATCAGGGCGATCATGGAGTTGAAATACAGGTTCCGCCCGGCGAAACGGAAACGGGCGAGGGCATAGGCAGCCAGGGCCGAAACGATCGTGGAAACAATCAGGCTGGCAATCGTCACGATGAGGCTGTTCATGAACCAGAGCGGGATATTGCCCTTGTTCAGGGCATCGATGATGTTCTGGAATGTGAATGGAGCAGGCAGGCCAAACTGGTTGTGCAGCCAGTCCGGGCGAGTCTTGAAGGCGGTCACGACCATGTAATAGATCGGGTAAATGGCCACCAGACTAAATATGAGCAGGATCACCTGCTTGGGGATGGCAGCCAGGAAGGTCCACAGGCGCGATCGGAATAAGCTGGTTTTCATGCAACCTCCTCCAGGGAACGCCGGCGCAGGCGCAACTGCAGAACGATCAACACGGTGGTTACCAGCAACAAGATCACAGCCAGGGCCGAAGCAATGCCGGGGGAACGGAAAGCGAAGGCGTGCTTCCAGATGTAGAACTCCATCACTGTGGAGGCAAAGCCCGGCCCACCGCCGGTCATGGTAAACACATAAGCAAACACCCACGACAACATCGTGATCAACTCGACAACGATAAAGAACTCGATCACGCCGGACATTTGAGGCAGGGTGACGAAGAAGTGCTTTTGCCAAAAATTAGCCCCGTCCATGGCAGCCGCCTCCAGGATCTCTTTTTCCATGGACATCAGGCGCGCCAGGAAGAGGACCACGCCGAAACCCATTTCGCGATAGATAATTACGACGCTGATGGATGGGATGACCCATTTGGCACTGCCGAGCCAATCCTGGGTCAGAAAGTTCAAGCCAATATCCCTGAGCAGGGTATTAACGATCCCATTCAGGCCAAGCAAATATACGAAGGTCATACCGACCACCGGAATGGCCAGGATGTAAGGCAGGAAGATAACACCGCGGTAGAACATCCAGCCGCGCACATGTTCGAACAAAACGATTGCAATAAAAAGGGAAATGACAGTCATTATCGGGACGCTAAACAACAGCTTCCCGTTATTTGCGAGAGACTCCCAGAATACCGGGTCCTGGAACACCAGCTTGTAATTGGTCATACCAATTGTCTTAATACCGCTGGCGGTATTCTGCAACAAGCTGCTGTGGAAAATCTCAATGATCGGGTAAATGAAAACGAGCACAATCAGGATCGCCGCCGGGGCAAGGTA
>JADGQB010000125.1 GCA_017882145.1 Anaerolineales bacterium | reverse complement strand
AAGCATGCGATGGGTAACGTTTGATTCTGGCATCTCTTCTGAACTCCAATCTGCAGCTTTTTAGGGTGTCGGGCGAGTGCCGCTGTGCTTTTTCAAGGTCGGACGCGGTCGTCGTTTGGATGCAGAAGCTTTGCCGGTCTCCGGGTTGAGAATGGTGGTCAGCCAGGAGATCGCCTGCGCGTCGTATTCACGTCTACCACACATGTCACACACCCAGGCTGGGAAATTGGGTACCGTTACAAGTTCTTCATCAAGCCAGGTAAAGTAGGTCATGTGTTGCATGTGCATCATTCCGGCCTGGCATTCGCTGCAAGGGAAGGATTCTTTGGGTTTGTCGGTCATTATGATGCTCCCAGAGCTTCATTAAAGATGGCGACGCTCGCGCTCGCCCCGATACGGTTCGCTCCGGCGGCAATCATCGCCAGAGCCTCCTTGAAAGTGCGGATGCCACCGGCAGCTTTTACGCCGGTTCCAGATCCAACCACACGGCGCATCAAGTCCACATCCGCAACTGTAGCTCCTCCGGGACCAAACCCGGTGGAAGTTTTGACAAAATCGGCCCCGGCCGCCTGCGCGAGCAGGCAAGCCAGGATCTTCTCACGATGGGTCAGCAAGGCTGCTTCGATAATGACTTTTACTCTTGCTCTGCAATCGTGAGCTTCCTGTGTGACGAAGAGTATATCATTTAGTAACAATCCATAGGATTCGCTTTTCAGCGCGCCCAGGTTGATAACCATGTCCACTTCAACTGCCCCGTTCTCGATCACACGCCGCGCCTCACGCGCCTTGTCTTCCGGTAAAGAGGCACCCAGTGGAAAAGCGACCACTGCGCATACACCCACACCGGAATCTTTGAGCAGGCCGCGTGCCAGCGGGACGTAGACCGGGTTCACACATACATTGGCAAAATGATACTGGCGGGCCTCATCGCATAGTTTCTTAACCTGCGCGGCGGTGGCTTCGGGTTTGAGCAGGGTATGGTCGATCCAGGCGCTAACCTCGGCTCCGCGAGGCGCCACCAGCGGCGAGGGAGCCGTTGGAAGTTCATGTTCGTATGCGTCTACCATACGAAGGATTTGCTTCAGGGATCGCGTTGGTGCGCTCATTGTGCGTACGGGACCGCCAGGTTGGATTTCAGTACCTTCCAGTCCGCAAATGGCCAGTAGACCACCAGCGCCTTGCCCAGTACGTTTTTTTCGGGCAAAAAGCCCCAGGCGTGTGAGTCGGCCGAGTTGTTGCGGTTATCACCCAAAACGAACAGGTTGCCGGCTGGGACGGTCCATTGGCCGGAATAATTAGGCGGAGTGGCAATGTAGGGCTCGGTTACAGGGACTCCATTTACCCGCACAACCCCGCCTCCAATTTTAATCGTGTCACCCGGTAAACCGATTATGCGCTTGATGTAGTCCTCGTAATCATCGCTGATATTAGGCAGGCCCAGCAAGCGCCGAAAGAAACTGGCCTCAGGATACATCGGTGGGCGGAAGACAATGATATCGCCATGCTGGAAATTACCAAATTGGTATGCCAGCCGGCTGATAAGCACAAATTCGCCATCTTCGAGGGTCGGTCGCATGGAGAAGCCATCCACGCGCACGCGGGCCGAGATGATGTTTATTACCAGAAAAAGGAGAACCGCCAACCCCAGGGTCTCCAGGACCTCCTGGACGAGATTCTTCCAGCTGTGCTGTACAGCGGGTGCTTCCTGGATAAGTTGGGGATTGTTCTCCGGGGAAATGTCAGACAATTGAACCTCCTGAAAAGATTATCAGGTGGGGATTATACCATCTGCATCACTGCCCCCAGGCAAAATAAGTTGGCACGTACAGAACACGCTGGTGACTTTCCCATGCGCTTTCATCCAAACACCTAAGCCGCTGGATTTCATTTGCCGGTACGGATCCGGCCAGATCGGCTTCGAGTACTGACCATTCCAGGTCCCGTTCTTCCTCTGTAAGCTGAGGCTGATTGCCGGGTTGCAATGTGCCTGTTTCGATGAGCCGGATGCCAGCCTGGCTGAATAACTCCGCCAGCCGGCGGCCCAGGCTTGTATCCGCACCCTGGCGCTGCAGGGCTGCAATCTGCCAGCGGCCGAGCGGAACAAGTGTATCCGGTTTATCGAGGCGGGCGCTGTAATCGGGTTCCGCCAGTGCCAGGACATTCCCACCGGAGCGGGTCACCCGTTTCATTTCACGTAACGCTCGCAACGGGTCATGTACCCAAAGCAGCAGGAAATGGCAAAAAGTGATATCGAAAACGCCAGCGGGATATGGCAACGACAGGGCATCCGCACGCGTCAGGATCGCCTGCGGAGCATGCAAGCGGGCTTCAACCAGGCGGCCAGCCTCCAGATCCAGCCCATGGATGGCAGCCGGGGTGGTCAGCCCAGTTAAAATCGCGCCGGTTCCACAGCCAACCTCCAATACCCGGCTGGCAGTATCCATCCCGGATTGTTTAAACAGATAACTGCGCAAGGGACCCGTCCAGACGGCCTGCTGGACGAAACGCTTATGCCAATCCATCTTCCTTCCAATCCAGAATAAATCTCACCTGCGCATCGGTCTCGGGGCTTTGGGGGAAATGGTGGCTCTGTTCGGCTGTCCGATAGAATTCATTCAGGCGGATGAGTGCCTGTCCTCCGGTCATCCCCTGCCGTACCAGCCAACAGCCGACCGTTATTCCGGTGCGTCCGATACCACCCCAGCAATGCAGGTACACTTTGCGCCCGGCAGCCAGTGCAGCCTGAATGGCATCCAGCAACGTGGCCATCTGTGTGCACGAAGGCAGGCCTCGATCCTGAATATTTATGCGTTGGTAGGATATTGAGATGCCATAGCGGACGGCTTCTTCCTGCAGGCAGGGCAGGTACGGCGGCAGTTCGCCCAAACGGGTGAGATCGAAAAAGGTGTCAAAACCAGCCTCCAGGAAGGCTGACATGCATTGGCGGGCTATCGTATCATCGGTACTGGAGATGGGATAGCCTCCCGCCAGGAAGGCTCCCGGCACGACCCAATACGATTCGGAGATGGGTTTATCATTCATAGCATAAGGGAGCGTATTATTACAGGCAAGTGACGGTCAGCTCGCAGGCGACCGTCAACACCAATCTAATTCAGATTATTCTTCAGTCAGATTCGAGCAGGGCCTGAACTATCTCCGCAGCATCCCGCACCAGTGCCTGGCAGACGGTTGTGGATTTCCCCGTTGCTTTGACCTTTTGCCAACCTTCGTCGGTGCTGACGTCGCAGCCGAGCAGATCCCGGCAAAGTAACGTGCCGTGTTTTTGCTCGAAAAGGCGCATAAATTCCTGGGAAAGCTGGTAAATTCCTGGCTTCCCGGATGGTTCGTCGGCGCCACGCTCCAAACCCAGGGCCAGCAAGGCACCGGTCACTGCGCCACAGATCTCACCGCGGCGGGCTACGCCTCCACCAAACGGGGAAGCGAGTCTGAGAGCAGTCTTCCTATCCAAACCAAAACGGGTTGCAAAAGCCGAGAAAACCGATTGCGAACAATTAAAACTTTGGCCGTAAGTCAAAACTGCATTATCTGCAGGAGTAGTCATCAACTATCTTCTCCATAGACAAACAAATCGGAGATGGATTGCCGCCGGTAGTTGCGGGAAATCGCATCCCCAAAAACTGCCGCGACCGAGAGCACGGTCAGCTTGGGGTGGCGCTTTTCCGGCGGGATATAGACGGTATCCGTCGTGACGATCTCCGTGATCTGAGGAATGGAAACCAGTCGTTCCAGCCCGCCGCGCACAAAAACGCCATGGGTACAGGCCACCCAGATCTCCTGGATGCCCTGCTCGATCAAAACCTGGCTGATCCCGGCAATGGAACCGCCGGTGGCAATTTCATCATCATAAATGATCGCCCGACGGTGACCCTGGATAGGCCGCCCAACCAACCCGCTGATCTGAACTTCAGTATCGGAGATGCGTTCCTTGTCACCGGCTGCCACCGGCAACCCAAAACCTTTCGCGAAGCGGGCCGCGGATTTGGCATGGCCCATATCCGGGGCGACCACCACTGTGCCCTCCAGATCGCGTCCCTCAAAATACCGATTGAAGACCGGGCGGCTGGTGAGAGGATCAGCCGGGATGCTGAAGAAGCCGTGCACCTGGGGAGAGTGCAGCATCATCGTCATAATGTGCGTGGCTCCAGCTGTCTGGATCAAATCGGCCACCAGCCGGGCGGTGATGGAGATGCGCGGGGCATCTTTTTTGTCCGAACGGGCAAAGGAGAAATAGGGGATGATGGCGTGGATTTCCCTGGCAGAGGCGGAACGGGCGATGTCGAGCATCATCAGCAGCTCGACCAGGGCATCGTTCACAGGCGGTGTAAGGGATTGCACGATGTACACAACCCGGGAGCGCACGCTGGCATCCAATTGGATGTACAGGTTATCGTTGCTGAAACGGCTGATATAGGTTTTATCGAGCGGCAGGCCCAAATGTGCAACAATATCCGCTGCTAATTGCGGATGGGAACTCCCACTAAAAAAACGGACTTCGTTTGGATCAAGTACAGGTTCTGTCATTTTCACCTTACTCCTAAGATTTGACGGTACGCTCCCGCCGCACGATATTATAACCTTCCAATTCGTTCTGGGTAGATTTTGATCGGGAAGAATATTGTCATTTCCCGGCGGCGTAAAGGCAGATCGCGTTCACTATTTGAGCGCGTAATTGCACCAGGTCGGGATAATCGTAAAAAAAGAGGATCTTCTTTTGGGAAATACTATGACCGGCAGGTTTCGCTTCGAAGATGAAGTGTGCCCAGGTTTCGGCCAGATCCTCCTCGGGGCTGGTGACCGAGTATGGCGTTACGAACTGGTCCTGATTAGTCAGGTAAAACTGATCCAGCATTTTGTTATAGGTAAGCGGTCAGGGCTAACAGCCCAACAAAAATACCTGTGAGGGCAATTGATAATTTATTATGGGCGAAATTCGTTAAGATCATCCAAATAATCTGGGGCAGGGAAGTAGTGAATGCAAAAGGCTGCCCGATCGCATCGGGCAGCCTCCAGTTCATCAACGGTAGATCTTCTCCCACGGGTCCTTCAGGAAGTTCCCCAGGATGTGATCGGCCTCACCCTGGGTGGGGAGGACATCCCCGTCGGGTTCCACGTAAAGCCAGACTTTTCCAGCGCCGGAGGGAACTTCGTCTTCGATGGTTTCATGCGAGACCGGGTTTTCGGCGGAATAAGGGACAGGCAGGTCCCAACGCAAGGTCAGGCCCAAGGTGGCGGCACGGTTGTGCAAAGCATGCAGCGCCTCGTGCAGGCTGGATTCGGAGGCGCCCAGCGAGAGACTCTTGACATGCAAACCGGCCAGTTTTTCGAGCGTTTCTCCGGCCTGCCCGACATTCCCGGGAGTAACGGTCAGGTGGACGGTGGTATACAAGTCTTCGGCGAGGATGGTTTCGAGTGCCTGCCAGGAGGCCGGATTCTCGGGCTGCAGGATGAAGAGCAGGTGGTCGAGACCGGTCTGAAGCAGGGTGTTCAAATAATCTTTGTCGGCCAGTTTCAGGCCATCCGTAAGCAGGCCGGTGACCTGGCCAACCTTCTCGGCGTAGGCGATCAGGGCCGGCAGGTCATCACGCAAGGTGGGCTCTCCGCCTGTGAAGGTGATATGCGGGATTCCGGCGGCCCAAGCTTTATCCATGACGATCTGCCATTCTTCAGCGCTCAATTCACGGTCGACGCGCTTGGTGGGGGCGTATTCAGCCTGGGTGCCGGCCGGCAGGCGATAGGTGAGCGCACAATCGAGGCGCAGAGGCGCGGTCAGATCCTGGGAATGCGGCGCAACCCGTTCAAAATCCAGATAAGTGGTTGGATCCAGGTCTGGGGTATGGATCATGGTCTGCACCCGATCGCGGAAATCCAGGTAATCTTTCTGTGCTTCCTCAGAGCTGATATGGTAGCGGCTGGATATCTGTTTGGCAGTTTGTTCCGGAGGCGTGCCCTTCATCATATGGAAGGCGAATTCGGCGGCGGTGGGGTTCAAGTGCAGAACCGTGGCAGCATTTACGATCAGGATCCCGGAACCATCCTTCAACAAGCGCAAATGGAGACGATAAGCAGGTTCATCCGGCCCAGACTGGTAAGTATGTGTCTCCATGGGTAGGGGTTGGGTGGAGGTTGGTTTTTCAGCGATCAGAAAAGCGATGATAACCAGCACCAATGCCAGGGCGATTTCCACCAATAACCCGTATTTCGGGATGAAATAGCAGGCCGCGCCCAGGACAAGGAGTCCACTCAGGATCCGGAAAACCAATCCCTTTATTTTAATGTGCCCAATGGAGAGCCGGCCAAAATAGAGTCCCAGCAAGCCGGAGATTATCATGAGCAGGCTGAAAATGATCAGCCCGTAAACGGCGACTTGCCTTAATAATTGCGTCAGGAAGGATGCGTTGGACATTTTTCCTCTCAATCAGCTGCGGATAAAGTGCGGCATGTCAAACGGGATTTCCATTGATATTTCAATGTAACCGGCGTATTCGCCGTTTTGATACCATGGGGATTGGTAAATGAGTTTCTTGACGCCCTTCTTTTCTATCGTGTAAATATTGGTCTGGCGGGTCTTCATCAATTCCGCCAGTTTACTGCGAGCCGGCTCAGGGTGACAATCGAGCATGTTTTTGCCAATCAGCGCACGCCCGCCATCTTCTTCAAAGGACCTGGCAGCTTTATCATTCATTTCAGTAATAATGCCATGCGGATCGGAGACAGTGACTGCTCCGGCGAATTCCTTGACCCATGCAAATTCAGTTGTGTTCATGGTGTCGGAGCCTCGTATTGCGTCAGAAGATTATAAAGAACGGAAATAAATAGATCCAGGTGTGCATCCACCCGGCCGGGGAAGGTGGTGTCCAGGTAGGTAAGCGTGTCATACTTGGTGTTACGGATGACACCATTCTCGCCATAACGCGGGTCCACCTGCGTGGTACCTTTTTTATCGCCAAGGGTCATGTTGGTGGTTTCGAAATAAGCGAAAGGAATCCCGGCATCCCGGAAGGGTGCATAATCAGAAAGGCCTTTGCCACTGGCAGGGTCGGTCAAATCAACGTTTTGCATGGTCTTCAGATCGAAACCGTTCCCGGTAGCCCACTCGACTGCCCAATCCCGGACAGAAGAGAGCTGGCCCTCATCGCTAAAAACGTAGGCATTATCCCCCGCAACCAGGGAGTCGAGATCGATCATGCCAATGATGTTCTCGAATTCCTCCTGGCTCATCTGGTTCAGGTAGGCATAGGAACCCAATAAACCACTCGCTCCCGCACCAAAGGCGATGAAACGAATGGTATACGGAGTTGGCATATTTAGAACAAGTTTAGCCACTTCAAGCATGACGGCCACGCCAGAGGCATTGTCGTCGGACCCCGGGCCGGCCTCGGTGGAATCGTAATGGGCACCGACAATAATTTCCTGTGCAGAGTTGCCTTTCTTAACTGCGATCACGTTCGCCGAGGTAATGGACTTGCTCCCAGCCTCGGCAGTGAACGGCTGATTTTCAGGGCTATACCCGAGGGCTGTGAAAACAGTTGCGATGTACTGGGCAGCCTGAGTTTCGCCGGCAGAACCCGCCACTCTTGGGCCAATATTGGTGAAGTCCGAGATAAGCGGTCGGGCAACTTCGGAACCATATTTCGCGGAAGGTGTGCCGAGCGGGATGATCGTGGCGACAGGCTTTGCGGCCGCAGCCGCAGCTACATCGGGAGTGGACTTAGCGGCGCTACTACAGCCATTCAGAACGATTGCAAGGAGCAGAAAAACGGGCAGGATGCGTTTCATTGATTCAACCTTCATTCAGGATTTTTTCGGATTCGAACTGCAATGGACAGCCGCCACCACATTCCGGCAACAAAGCACAGCCGTCACACTTATGTGGCAAGTTTTTACGTTCACGTAAGCGGATTGCCAGCGGATGGTTCCAGATCGAATCCCATTCATCGTTCAGCAAATTGCCGAGCGGTTGATAGTAAGATTGGCAGGGCAAGACATTCCCATCCGGTTCAATGCACATATTATAAAGAGCGGCCGTGCAACCCTTTACGCCCAAATCCAGAGTCAGCGGGTCAAAGGAACAGTATTGGGTGGGTGTGTACCAGATGAGACGCTGGCCGCGTGTTTCGGTCTTCTGTCGGGCTACCTCAAGCAAGGCAGTCAACTCAGATTCGGCCAGTCCAGTCCCAACCACTGAGCCGCGGCCAGCATAGATCAAAGCATTGAGACCAATGGTTGGGACACCCGTTTCTGCCAGAAAATCAAGGGTAGCCGGGAGGGTGTGTACGTTGTTTCTCAGCATGGTGGTGTTGGTCATCACGTAGAGCGGGCTGGCGAGAGCGTTCTTCAGACCTTTGACGGTCTGCAGGAAGGCGCCTTGCACCCGGACCATCTGATCGTGGACATCAGCATCGGACGACTCTAGTGTGATCTGAACATGATCCAGCCCGGCTTGAACAAGTTTGTCTACATATTGGGTATCCGACAGACGGCGCGCATTCGTATTCAAGCCGGTAATCTGGCCGTTGTGCTCGGCGTGAGCAATCAATTCCGGCAGATTTTCACAGAGAGTCGGCTCGCCGCCGGTGAAGATAATATGCGGGATGCCCAGATCCCAGGCCTTATCCATGACGCGCTTCCATTCGGAAGTGGAGAGTTCGCCCCTCGCCCCTGCCTCCCCCGATGGGGGAGGGGAAGAGATGAGGGAAGGATGGCTCACATTATAGCAATGGGCACAGTCGTTGTTACAACGATAGGTAAGAGCCAGGTCCAGACGATAGGGAGCGGTGGGACGGGCCGAGAAGGGCATGATCGTTTCCAGACCCAACTCGTGGATGGGACAGGCCCCATCGGGACGGATGAGTTCATCCAGTTGGCTGCGCAGGGCGCCCAGATCGGCAAGAGCCTGAGCGGCACTGACATGATATTCTTTCCGGACCAGGCGCACGGCTTCCTTTTCAGAGGTCTGCTCCAGGATGAAATACGCCATCAGGGCGGCCGTTGGGTTAAGGTGCAGGATCCGGTTGGCGTTGACGATCAACGTGCCGTGGCCATCCGGATCGAGACGCAGGTGCAGACGGGATTTCTCATCCACTCCAGCGTGGCGGTAATGATACAGCCCGGATTGAGGAGTGTTGATAGCAGGTTTGCGATTTAGCAACCTATTCAACATTCAGCACCTGAAAGAATGATCAGTAACCGCCAAATGAATATGGAAATTCCTACCTTCCGCCACCTGCGCAGGCACAGGCACAACCGGCACAAGCGCAAGCACACGCACAACCGCCGCCACCATGGAAACCGCCACCGCCGCTGCTTTTGGCAACCGGCACGGGGTTGGTTTTGTTGGTGACTCCGGAGGTGAAGGATTTCACATCACCGAGCACTTTGCTGGAGAAGCCCTGGACGCCGGTCACAACGGATGCAGCGAAAGCTGAGCCCGGCAGGGAGGTCCGGCCTCCGGAACCCGGCATGGATGCAGATGGCATAGACGCATTTGAGAAGGAACCGGAAGAAGCTGGATGGAAGCCGGGGTCATAACGGCCCCACCACATCGGGATGAAGATCGGACCGGTAAAAACACGCCGGGTGCGCTCATCATAATTCTTGTCGAGCATGGTCCACTCGAGTGACTCGTCGTACATCTGACTCTTCACTTCGGGTGTGCCGGCCGTTTCGATCTGCTGCCAGGCACGTTCCATTATGCTCTTATAGAAATCAACCGTTTCCTTGCGGCTAAAGCCTTTCATTTTGTCAGAGATGCTGTTGACCAGCTTGACGGTCATTTCCTGCAGGCCCTTTCGGCGGGTGGCCAGGTTGTCATCCGCAAAAGCTTGCAGAAAATCCTTTTCATAGTCGTGCAAGTCGTCCGGCAGAGGGTTCGCCAGTTGGAGTTTAAGGGGATCTTTCGTCACCACCGTAGCGGCATTCTTCT
This sequence comes from Anaerolineales bacterium, assembly GCA_017882145.1. Lineage (GTDB taxonomy): Bacteria > Chloroflexota > Anaerolineae > Anaerolineales > Villigracilaceae > UBA877. The sequence goes on along the minus strand of JADGQB010000125.1, from coordinate 904 downwards.
TGACCACGCCAAAAAGGATCATGGTCATGATCTTGTCGAGCGGTTCTTCCATCAAGATACCGGCTTCGACGGCGGTCAGGCCGCGCTTGATGCCGTGGCCCTCGATCTGGATCTTGGGCGGCAGGTAAGCGAGTTTGCGTTTGTTGGCGCTGATCGCGCTCCAGATCGGCCCACCGATAAAGAGCAGGAGGAAGAATCCAACACAACAAACAGTCTGCAAGCTGGCGCCCAGGCCGGACAGGAATTTTCCAATATCGAAGGCAGCGGGCACTACGATGGCACCCGCCGGAATATATTTCTGCGGAAAGGAAGCTCCGAAAATATAATTCGTAGAGCCGTTGGCGCTGGCGCACTGCCAGGTGTAGGTAACGCGGTTCTCGTTATCCAGGGCAGTGGCAGGTTGATCGGCGCACGACCAACCGCCCTGAGTGGGATGGTAGCGCGGCTCCTGTGGCTGAACGCCGGGAGGCAGATGGAAGATCACCGTGATGTCAGAGTTGCCATGCGCAGTTGTCCAATAGGCCGGACCAAAATCAGCACTGGCATCAGTGGTTGGGTTGGAAGTATCCTTGAAAAGCACCCCGGTGATCCGTCCGACAGTCACATGCACTGTGCCGCGGCCTCCGGATGGGATGGTACTGGAGCCCATCACGATCGCAAATCCCGAACCGGTGCCCTGATAATCAGATTGAGAGACATCCAATCCCTGTCCACCAGCATCCGCGCTGACTGTGCTCATATCGAAATTGCCGTTCGGCATGGCCATATCAACAAAATCGATGGGATGTCCACTGGAATCATTGGCGAAGGTGAGCTGGTAATCAAGCGCCAGGGTCCCATCCGAGTTCCAGAAGGCCTGGACAACTTCACGCTCCAGGTTGAACGAATAGTTCGACTGAGCCGC
>JADGQB010000124.1 GCA_017882145.1 Anaerolineales bacterium | reverse complement strand
GAACCTGGAACAAGCGAAGGCAGGCATTGCCTTGATCTCAAAGGTATCCTTCAGGTACATGGTGGATATACCCCTAGCTCTCGCAGAAGCCACCCTGCAGGCCCTTGAGGATGGCCAACCCAAGCTGACGCGCAGCCAGGTGATGCAAATAGTCGGGCAAGTCTAGGAATTTAACGCGAATGGCGCCAATGGGCGAATTACGCAAATGGTTTTCTTTTGGGTGACGATAGTCTCGGCTTTGGGAGGACAAGATGATTGATGAGATTGTTGAATCTTTTTCAATGGAGAATCTAAAATGAAATCTGATCTTGATACCCTTATGCAATCCAAGAATCTGGATGCCATCCTTGTCATCGGCAATGGTGACCACAACCCAGCCATGGTTTATCTTACCGGTGGCGGCCACTTCGGCGGAGCGGCGCTGTTCATGAAACGCGACGGGAACGCCGTACTGCTTTGCAACGATATGGAACGCGACGAAGCCGCCAAATCGGGACTGACGCTCATCCCAGCCAGCAAATACAACTATGATGAATTGATGAAAGCAGCGAATGGCAATCCCACCCTGGCGTCTGCCATCCGTTACAAGCGCATCCTTACCGAGCAAGGTATCCAAGGACGCATCGGAATCTACGGCAACGTGGAATTAGGATCTTCCTTCGCGGTTTTCACGCATCTCCAGAAACTCATGCCGGAGATAGAGTTGGTCGGAGAGTCGACCAGTGACTCGCTTTTCATGAAAGCCATGGAGACCAAGGATGCGGCCGAGGTGGAACGCATTCGCAAGATGGGCGCGGTCACCACCGAGGTCGTGCGGCGCACTGCAGAATACCTGACCAGCCGGGAAGTCCGGTCGGATGAAGTCCTGTTGAAAGAAGACGGCTCTCCAGTGACCATCGGCGAGGTCAAGTCGAAGATCAACCTGTGGATCGCCGAGTTGGGTGCAGAGAACCCGGAAGGGACCATCTTCGCCATCGGACGGGATGCGGGCGTTCCGCACTCAGCCGGCAACCCGGTGGACCTGCTGCGGTTGGGCCAGACCATCGTTTTTGATATTTATCCCTGCGAGGCAGGCGGCGGCTATTTCTATGACTTCACGCGCACCTGGAGCCTGGGTTATGCCACACCAGAAGCACAGAAACTATACGATGAAGTCAAAGTAGTCTACGACCGGCTGCGGGATGAGTTCGATTTGAACGCGCCGCTCAACAATTACCAGCGCCGCCTGTGTGAATGGTTTGAGAAAAATGGTCACCAGACCCCGCTGCATACACTCGCACCGGTGCAGGGCTATGTGCACTCGTTCTCGCACGGTGTGGGGCTGAACATCCACGAGCGACCCTGGTCGGGCCTGACGGCCTCCGACGATAACATTCTTAAGCCGGGCGTGATTTTCACATCCGAACCCGGGTTGTATTACCCTGATAAAGGTATGGGCGTGCGCATCGAAGACACATATTGGGTGCGCCCGGATGGGGGGTTCGAAATTCTAGCCGAGTACTCGTATGATTTTGTGTTACAGATGAAGAAGTGGAAAAAGTAATCCATTGCGCCTGAAGGGTATTTGCAGGAATTTGAACCTTCCGCCCGGATGTTGACGTCCGGGCGGATAACGCTATAATCATCCCGATGAGTAACTTAGCCCCTGCACGTATTCTTGCCATAGAAACCTCCTGCGATGAGACGGCCGCGGCTGTGCTGGAAAACGGACGCATCCTGCTGGCCTCCACCGTTGCTTCGCAAATGGATATCCACGCGCGCTACGGCGGGGTTTTCCCCGAAGTGGCTTCACGCCAGCACGTTCTGGCCATCCTGCCGGTCATTGAAGAGACACTTGCCAAAGCCCATCTCACCCTGGAAAACATCGACGCGGTAGCCGTCACGCGCGGACCGGGCCTGGCGGGTTCGTTGATCGTTGGGATGAACGCTGCCAAGGGGATTGCGATAGGTACGGGCCTGCCGCTGGTGGGTGTGAACCACCTGGAAGGGCATATCTACTCGGCCTGGGTGTACGATTCCGGGGATATGCCTGCTCCCGAACCGCAGTTCCCCCTGATGGCGTTACTGGTCTCGGGCGGGCATACCGAATTAAATCTAATGGAAGGCCACTTGAACTACAGACGCCTGGGGGCAACCCTGGATGATGCCTCCGGCGAAGCCTTCGACAAGGTGGCCCGCATGCTTGGATTACCTTATCCGGGTGGACCGTCTGTCCAGAAAGCCGCCGAAGAGGGTGACCCGACCGCGTTCAAGTTTCCCCGCGCATGGCTGGAAGGCACCTGGAACTTCTCTTTCAGCGGATTAAAAACCGCTGTCTTGAAAGAAGTAAAAAGGCTGGAAGGCAGACCGCTGCCCGTGGCGGATCTGGCAGCCAGTTTTCAGGCCGCAGTCGTGGATGTACTTTTCAAGAAGACCATGCTGGCAGCGCGTGAGTTTGAGGCCAAGGAGATCATCGTAGGCGGGGGCGTCTCGGCCAATAAGCCCTTACGTGAGGCTTTCCTGACGCAGAAAGAATTTAAAGTAAACATTCCGCGCCTGTCGCTATGCACCGACAATGCCGCCATGGTGGCGTCAGCCGGTTATTACCGGTTTGCGCTTGGTCATCAGGACGGATTGGGAATTGACGTTTTGCCAACCTGGCCGCTATCGTAGGTTGATTAAGGATGGGGGTGTGAGCATATTAAACACGAAACCCCGTTGAGGGACTGGCCCTAGTCCCAGCGGGGTTCGTGTTAAGAGGAGAATGCAATACTCATTATATGCAGCAAGTTAAGAGATAGATGACGGAATACTGAAAAATAGATGAGAATATTCGGATATTAATTGTCCTGTTTAATGTCCGCTAAATTAAATGCGCAAACCCCGTAGAGGACTGGCCCTAGTCCGGCGGGGTTTGTGTTGAGGAGGAGAATGCAATACTCATTATATGCAGCAAGTTAAAAAGAAAATGACAGAATACTGAAAGAAAGATTAGAAATCTTCACGTAGGCAAGATTGGATCTGTTCCTTCGTTACAGGCCCTTCCCGCAATACCTGAGGCTCTGCCCCAACGCAATCCACTACCGTCGATGGAACCCCGCCCGGCGTTGTGCCACCATCGATGATCAGCCCAATCCGTCCGCCAAGTTGTTCATAGGCTTCCCGAGCTGTGGAAGGGCTCGGCTGACCGGACAGGTTGGCCGAAGTGACCGCCAACGGACCGGTAACCCGCAGAAGTGCGCGTGCCACCAGATGGTCGGGAATGCGCACACCGACAGTGTCAGTGGCCGAGACGGCCTGGGGCAAATCGGGGTGCTTTGTTACTACCAGGGTCAATGCTCCGGGCCAGAAACAGGCAGCCAACCTGGCAGCCAGCGGTGGTACTTCCAGGCTCACTTTTAGCAGGTCAGCCGGGTCGGCGATCAGGACAGGAATGGCCTTTTCCACCGGACGATCCTTGGCCAAATAGATAGCCTGCACGGCCGCAGAATTGAATGCCAATGCACCGACGCCATAGACCGTATCGGTCGGGAATGCCACCAATCCACCTGTTTGTAAAACCGCAAGCGCCTGTGAGAACGCTTGCGGATCGGAGGCCAATAAAATGGCGGTCTTCATACCTGAACTTCCAAAATCCTATCGCGACCGGCCAGATCCTTGTGCAAGTGGATCTCAGCTTCGGCAAAGGTATCACACGCCAGCGAAACAGCCAGCGGCCCTTCGGAGGCTTCGATCTCCATCAGCAGCAATCCACCTGGAACCAGCCGGTCGGGTGCAGCAGTCAGGAAGCGCCGGATCAAGTCGAGTCCATCTGTCCCGCCATCCAGTGCCAGCGTTGGCTCGCGACCGTAGATCGGTAGTTTGCGCAAGGTCTTGGTGGGAATGTAAGGCAGGTTGGCAACGATCAGGTCGAATTCAGCTTCCGGAGGGAAAAGGTCGCAACACAGGAACTCCATGCGCGGATCCACGCCATGTTTCAGGGCGTTATTCCGGGCCATTTTTACAGCATCCGGAGAAATGTCGCTGGCCATCACCTGCAAATCGAGGATATTGGCGGCCAGGGCAATGCCAATGCAGCCGGAACCGGTGCCAATATCGGCGGCGTGACGACGGTCGGGGTGCGCCTGCAGCCAGGCGATGGCACGTTCCACCAGCAATTCCGTCTCGGGACGCGGGATGAGTACCTCCGGCGTGACCTCAAACTCCAGGCCAAAAAACTCCCAGCGACCCAGAACATAGGGGAGTGGATTGCCGCTTTGGAGGCGGATAACCAGATCCTTCAGCGCGGAAACATGCTCGCAGTCAAGAGAAGCTTCAGGGTGGGCCATCACCCAGGAACGCGGTCGGTCCAGGACACGCGCCAATAGTACCTGCGCGTCCAGGCCGGAGGTATCTGTGTTCTTTTCCAAACGGGAAATCAAATCTGCAAGTGCTGATCCGACGGTCATCGCGGCGCGATTATTCGTCATCATCATCCACCCCGCTGGCAGATAATCGGTCAGATTCATCACGGGTGGAGAGTTCCTCGATGAAAGCGTCGATGCCACCCTGCATGACTGCCGGCAGGTTGAAAATGGACATATTGATGCGGTGATCAGTGACCCGGTTTTGGGGATAGTTGTAGGTGCGAATCTTTTCTGACCGTTCAGCGCTGCCCACCTGTGATCGGCGGTCGGCCTGTTCGGCGGAGCGGCGTCTTTCCTGCTCAATCTCGTACAAGCGGGCGCGCAGGATGGACATTGCGCGCAACTTGTTCTGCAATTGCGAGCGCTCATCCTGGACCGCCACCACCATGCCAGTCGGCAGGTGGGTGATGCGGATGGCGGTGGCGTTCTTCTGCACATTTTGCCCGCCCGCACCCGAGGAACGGAAAACGTCAATTTTCATATCGGATTCGGGAATCTCGACATCCACGTCTTCAACTTCGGCCATGACTACCACCGTGGCAGTGGAGGTGTGAATCCGGCCGGACGATTCGGTTGCGGGAACCCGCTGGACACGATGCACACCCGATTCATACTTAAGTTTCGAGTAGGCGCCTTTGCCTTTAACCTGGAAGACAACTTCCTTGAACCCGCCAACGCCGATGGCGTTCGAGTCCATCATTTCGACTTTCCAGTTTTGACGCTCGGCGTAGCGCGTGTACATGCGGTACAAGTCAGAGGCGAAAATAGCGGCTTCCTCCCCGCCCGTCCCGGCGCGGATCTCTACAAAAACGTTTTTCTCATCGCGCGGGTCCTTGGGGACCAGCATCAGCTTGAGTTCCTTCTCGAGAACGGCAACGCGCGGCTCCAGGTCGGTGATCTCAGACTCGGCCAGTTGGCGCATCTCAGGGTCTGTCTCAGATTGAACTACAGCGTGGGCTTCTTCCAGGCGCGCCGTATCGCGGCGATATTCTTTCGATTTTTCGACCATTGCTTCCAGATCAATGCGCTCCTTGTTCAGTTCGGCGGCGCGCTGATAATCATTGCCAACCTCCAAAAGGAGGCGGGTGATCTCATCGTAACGATTTTCTATTCCTAAGAGCTTGTCCAGCATCGGTCCCTTATCCCCTGGAGGCGGCGGAATGCCGTCGCTCATCCAGATAATGTCAATTTATTCCAGAAATATATGCGCTTGTAAGCGCGAGGGCTGATTATATCATCCGCTGTGGGAAGATATCCCGGCAGGAGGGCCGTTAATCCAAAATTTTCGATATCACTTGACCAATGACAGCACCATCGTCAGGAGGATAATGACCGAGATGGCGATAAAAACAATCCGATAGGTGCGCGCCTGGCGTTGTGAACTGGATAATCTCTTTTTTTCTTTAGGCATGCTACTCTTCCTTATTTAGAATATATTGACAAACCTGGGGACATCTCATATTTATCGAGATGAAATCTCGTTATAATTTATACCATGCGCCCCGAGGGCGATTTTGATTGCTCGATCAAGTTCATCCAGGGCGACCGGCTTTGTCACATACGCATCCGCACCGGTGGCCAGGGCTTTATCGACCAGGGTGTCGGCGGCTTCGGTGGAGAGCACCACAACCGGCAAATGTTGAAATTCGGGGCGGCGGCGCAGGAATTCCAGGAAGTCCAGACCGCTCACTTCGGGCATATTCATATCCAGGATGATCAGCTCGGGACATTCGCCGCCGAGTAAAGCCTGGGCAGCCGGACGCGCCGAGAAGAAATGGCGTGCTTCGCAGTCCAGCAATTTGACCATCAGCCGGATCGCGCTGACCATTTCCTGGTCGTCGTCGATAATCCAGATTTTTTTCATTCCAAATGCGCCTTGACACTCTCCGCCAACGCGGCGTTGATTCCCGGCACGGCGGTCAATTCTACCACTGTCGCCTTTCTAATCATATCCACAGAACCGAAATGTTTCAAGAGGGCTTTGCGCTTGACCGGGCCGATGCCGGGGATGATATCCAAGGCGGAGGCCATGCCCTGCTTCGTACGGCGGGCACGGTGAGCGGTTATCGCAAAGCGGTGGGCTTCGTCACGGATGCGCTGGACGAGATAAAGGCCCTGTGAGTGACGCGGCAGGAGCAATGAATCGGGTTTGTTCGGGAAGAACAACTCCTCTTCCTGCTTGGCCAGTCCCACCACCGGGACTTTGTCGAACAGTTCGTATTCATTAAGGACCTCGATCGCACGCGACAACTGTCCCTTGCCGCCATCCACGATCAGCAGGTCGGGGAGAAATGCAAACGATTCGTCCGGCTTGGCCCCGGGAGCCAGGTTGCCCTCCTGGGAGGCCTGCCAGCGCCTGAAGCGGCGGGTGAGCACTTCCTGCATACTGGCAAAATCATCCGGAGCCCCGGCCGAACTTTCGATGTTGAAGCGCCGGTACAGCTTCTTGTCCGGCACACCACGCGTGAAGACGACCATGCTGCCAACCGTTGCCACACCCTGGGTATGGGAAATATCGTAACATTCGACGCGGTTGGGAGGTGCGGGAAGCTGCAAGGCGGATTGGAGTTCCGCCAGGGCCTGCTCCTGCTTGTGCGAATCCGCCTGCCACTGAGAACGCAGAGCCTGCAGAGTCTCGGTGGCATTCTCGGCTGCCATCTGGACCAACTCATGCGGCTGGCCTCTGCGCGGCACAGAAATCTCCACTTTGCCGCCGCCGCGGCGTGAACGCAGCCATTGACCGATGATCTGGGCTTCCTCGATCGCCTGCGGGAGCATTACCTGCTGCGGGATACTGGCAGCCTCCGTATAGAACTGTTTGACGAACTCGGCCATCACTTCCTTATCGGAGGTGTCTTCAGTCCCTTCCAGTACGAAATACTCACGCCCGATCAGTTTGCCGCCGCGGATGAAAAAGATCTGGACGCAAGCCTCGTTATCGGCGCGCGCCATGGCAATCACATCCGAATCCTTGTAATCGGAGGCGAAGACCACTTTCTGGCGCTCGACGATGGACTGCATGGCTTTCAAGCGGTCGCGCAGGGCCGCGGCGCGCTCGAAATTGAGCTCCTCCGAAGCCTTCTCCATATCCTGCTGAACACGCGTCAAGATCGGCTCGGAATGTCCGTTCAGGAATTCCTGCAAGTCAGAAATCATCTGTCGGTATTGGGCTTGATTAACCGCGCCAATGCAGGGCGCCAGGCAGAGCTTGATATCATAATAGAGACAGGCGCGCTTATCCTGGCCGGTAATATCCCGGTCACAGGTCAGATACGGGAAGACGCGCCGCAGCACATCCAGGGTCTGGTAAACGGCCCAGGCGGAGGTGTAAGGACCAAAATAACGGGCGCCGTCATCCTGCATCAAGCGAGTAACGGTGACCTTGGGATAGGGCTCATTCCAATGGATCTTGATATAGGGATAACGCTTGTCGTCTTTCAGGCGGATGTTGTACTTGGGGCGGTGCTTCTTGATCAGGTTCATCTCGAGGATGAGCGCTTCGAGCTCGGACCCAACCAGGATCCATTCGATATGGGCAATCTCGCGCACCAGGCGGCGGGTCTTCTGGTCGTGACCGGCATCCGTGTGGAAATAGGAACGGACGCGGTTCTTCAAGCTGATGGCTTTGCCGACGTAGATGATCGCCCCCTCGGCGTTCTTCATCAGGTAGCAACCGGGCTTGGCCGGCAGGGTGGCGAGGATGCCCTTGATGTGATCTGAAAGTTCCATATCAGACAATTTTACTGCTTCCTGGATAAATTGGAAAATATGACGGCGGCATTACCAGGCTTCAGGAGATTGCATCGTCGGGGAAGGCACCCTCCTCGCACCTGTACCTGCGGTACCCTGGACTGCACACCAGTACCTGTGGTACTGGCGCAGGCAGGACGCAATCCAGTGCAGGCTGGCGCACGAGTACCTGCGGTACTTGCGCAGGCAGGCAATGACAGTTGGTCTGCTCTAGGAAAAATGGATGATATGATTTTGAAGGTCCTTTTTAGTAATAGTGATATATTTGGACTTATCTTATCCAATAATAACACCGTAAAGGAGAACTTATGGCTGAACAACTTCCCCCAGTCCCCCCGCCCGCAGCTGCGCCTGCCCCCATGCCAATGCCCGCTGCAGCCGGCGATAAAAGAGGTCTCGCGATTGCCTCGCTGGTGCTTGGAATCATCTCATTGTGCGGCTCGGCGGTCTTTGTATGCGGAGGCCTGACCAGCGTGATCGGGATCGTGCTGGGAGCATTAGGCTTGAACTCCAAAGGCAGAGGCATGGCGATCGCCGGAATCGTTCTTTCAGGCGTTGGCCTGGTACTGACACTCGTCTTCCGGGTGGCTTTCCGAGGCGTTTTTAATAACCTCTGGCAACAGTTCATAATTAACCGCGGCTTTTAGTCTCGACGCCGGGTCAGATCGGGAAATCAACCGCGAAGCCGCGAAGGGCGCGAAAGTAGCCTTTAATTTTTCTTCGCGTACTTTAAAGCTTCGCGGTAAAAATTCCTCGTCATAGGGTTTATGAAAGCCCTGGCGTTCATCTGCACGAACGACGCTATTGACTGGTGGGGTCTCAGTTTTCAAAGCTTTGAGAATTCTCCAGCGGGAAGTGATATCCCCTGACGGAGACAAGGTTCGTTGCTCGTATCGAAAAAAAACGAATACTCCCCGGTAAGGAAACCGGGAGCTTATGGCTTGCCTGGTACTCGTTCTTGAGGAACGAAGGAGGAACGAGTGCCTTTTGGGTGAAGGCAGGGGTGACAGAATTTTCAAATTTTAAGGAGCGAGGATCCATAAGAGGATATCTTCACAGTGCAATAAACATAAAACAAATGTTCTGGTTTGTCAAGCCCCATTTAGCCCCTTTTTAGACACCGCGAAATCGGGCGGTTGTGATCTATTTTTTGAACCAGCGCCCCGCCGGCAGCGAGAATGAACCACCCGGTGGGTATGCGCCTTGCAATAATTATCGTTCATCGCGCAGTTACAATCGCGGGAACCCGGCGGGGTTTATAATCAGCGAATGCGCAATACGATCCCCAGCCTCGAAACCCGAGTTGGACAGCACCTGCGTTCGCGCAGCCTGAAGCTCGCCACGGCCGAATCCTGCACGGGGGGATTGGTGGCCGACCATATCACCGACATCCCGGGTTCGTCGGATTACTTTGTCGGCGGAGTCGTGGCCTATACGTATGAAGCCAAGGTGGGGCTTCTACACGTGTCGTGGGATACGCTGCGCCAGACCGGCGCAGTCAGCCGCGAGACGGTGATCGAGATGGCGCGCGGCGTGCGCACCGTGCTGGGGGCAGATATCGGTGTCAGCGTAAGCGGGATTGCCGGGCCGGGGGGCGGGATGCCGGATAAGCCGGTCGGCACCACCTGGTTCGGTCTTTCGGCACAGGATGGCGACTGGGCGCGCAAGTATGTCTGGGAGGGCGAACGGCGAGCCAACAAAGAGTCCTCGGCGCAGGCTGCGCTGCAATTTGTACTGGATTACCTGGCCAATAAGCTGGAAAATGAGTGATCCACGCGTACTCATCCTGATCTCGGCGAATGCAGAATGGCGGGCGGTCAAGGAGATCCTGTATCCGGCCAAGGTGCATTCCACGCCGATGGGAGAATATTTCGATTGGAAACCTGACACTGGAACCCGTGACACTTCAACACGCTTTTTCCACGGCGGCTGGGGCAAGATCTCGGCGGCTGCGACGACACAGTATGTCATCGACCATTTCCAGCCTGACCTGCTTGTCAACCTGGGAACCTGCGGCGGGTTCGATGGCCGGATCGAGCACAGGACGGTGATTCTGGTGACCAAAACGATCGTCTACGACATTATCGAGCAGATGGCGGATGCGGAAGAAGCTATCGAACATTATTCAACTGAATTAGATCTCTCTTGGATAGGCGACAATGGACAATTGACGATGGACGATCGTACATTGTCCATCGTCCGTGGTCTATTAGTCTCGGCCGACCGGGATATCGTGCCGGCTGACATTCCCATGCTGGTAAATAAATACGGAGCCGTGGCGGCAGACTGGGAGTCGGGTGCGATCGCGTGGGTGGCAAAGAAAAACGGGGTGCGCTGCCTGATCCTGCGCGGCGTCACAGACCTGGTCGGCAGCCAGGGCGGAGAGGCGTATGACAACATCCAGGTTTTCCACGAGAATACCAAAACGGTGATGAAAGGTCTGATCGAACAACTGCCGGATTGGTTGAGCAAGATCAAGCCGGAACCTGCTTCACAAAACACACTGCTAAGCAAGGTCGACTGCATCGAGTTGTACGTGCCCGACCTGGAGAGCGGGTTGGGCTTTTACCGGGAGCGCCTGGGGCAACAGTTGATCTGGCGCACCGCACAGGCAGCCGGTTTGCGCATGCCCGGCAGCGAGGCAGAAATCCTGCTGCAGACCGAGCGGAAAAGGCAGGAAGTTGACCTCCTGGTCGACTCGGCAGACGAGGCAGCACAACGTTTCGTGGAAGCCGGGGGCCGGCT
>JADGQB010000390.1 GCA_017882145.1 Anaerolineales bacterium | reverse complement strand
GCGGCCATCGCTACCACATCCATGGCATTGTGGTAGAACACGCCTTTCAGCGGGCGCGCATCCCGGCTTCTCAGGTAATCAAAGTAAAGATATGGGATCTCGAAACCGGGTACTTCATCGGTTGTGCGCGGCGCAACCAGCACGTTCTCTTCGAGATATTTCAAAGCACGGCTTGGCAACCGGTCACGCCAAAGCCGGCGCGCCAGCGGCAGCAGATCCAGGTGGGCATAATCCCTGAACGGTAGAGGAATACTATGCAACGAATATCTTGTTACCAGTAAAGGAGCATCGAAGGCTTTCCCATTAAAGGTAACCAGGGCCTGGGTCGGAGCCAGGAATTCAGCCAGGCTTTCAAGCAGGGCAGGCTCTTCGGCCGGGTCGCGCATAAAGAATTGTTCAAGCAGGAACTCACCAGCCACAAAACGGCCCACGCCAACCAGGAAGGCATACGTGCCGGTGCCTCCCGCCAACCCGCTGGTTTCTGTGTCCAAAAAGGCATAGGCTTCCAATGGCAGCTCCAGAAACCGTGGCTCGCGTGCCCATTCTGCAAGGGCTTTGATTGGCATTTCAGGTTGGATGGCGGTGTTACCGTGCCGGTAATCCGCGCCAAAAGTCTGTCGGGCAATGAACGTCTCACCGGCGGAGGATGGACGGTACATTCCGTCCATCACTTTGTCAATCTCATACAGGCGGGCAGGTTCGACCTTGGCAAGGTTTTCCGTACCGACTTTGACACCCAAAGACTTCAACTTGTCGGAAAGTGATGGCATGTGAACAATTGTAATGCAAGCTTGGCAGGATGATGCTAGAATCGGGAAATTCATTATGCGCTTTCAGCGTTCAGCTTTCAGCTGTTCTCGGAGCCTTTACCATCATCGCCCCAACCAAAACAAAGTTCTTATCCTTCTGGGTCAAACTGGTCTACGGGACCGGGGACTGGAGCGAGGCCAGTTACGGCACCCTGCGGCAGATTTTTTACGCCATTTTCCTGACAGATGTGGTCGGGCTGGATCCCCGGCTGGCATCGATTGCCGCGTTGGTGGGCATTATTTGGGATGCAGTCAACGACCCGCTGGTTGGCATTCTCACCGACCGGATGCGCAGCCGTTGGGGTCGCCGTAGGCCATTCCTTCTAATTTTTTCTATCCCCTTTGGAGCCAGTTTCCTGCTGTTGTGGTGGGCGCCACCATGGCATAATCAGATCGCTCTGGCAGCTACCGTAACGCTGGCTTTTATGATCAGCGACACGTTCGAGACCCTCTGCGGTGTACCCTTCGCTTCTTTGTTGCCTGAGCTGTCTCCTGATTATGACGAACGCACCACCCTGACCAGTTTCCGCATCTTCTTCAATTTGCTGGCATCACTCGTGACTGCCGTTGCCGCGCCTGCCATTATTGACGCTGCTTTGACTGCCGGTCTCACTCAACAACAAGGCTATCTGATCGTAGCCGGTATTTTTGGAGGACTGGCAGCCATCCCGTTCCTGTTGATCTTCACCTTCGTTCGCGAACGTTACGGGGCTGTCGACCGGCCTCAGGAAACTACCTCCTTCAGGCGCACTATCCAGACAGCCTGGGCCAACGTTCCTTTCCGCTTTGCCACGATCATTTACATGCTGAACTGGATCACCTTTGATCTGGTGGCGCTGCTGTTGCCCTTTTACCTGCTTTATTGGGTCGCTAGCGGCAAAATGCTGACCTCGGTGAGTCTGCTGGGCATTTCTTTGCCGCTCGAATCAGCCGTCTTCGCACTGCTGTTGGTCACTGCCACCGCCGTCCTGCCCTTCTGGTTGTGGCTTTCCCACCGGCTTGGTAAACACATCGCTTATATAATCGGGATGGTCTTCTGGGCTGCGGTACAGATCGGGATCTTCCTGGTCCGACCTGGCCAGGTCACGCTGGTTCTATGGATGGCTTTCCTGGCCGGGTTAAGCGTCTCAGCCGCTCATATTCTGCCGGATGCCATGTTCCCGGATGTGATCGAATGGGATGAGTTGCGCACTGGACGCCGCCAGGAGGGGATTTACTATGGCGTGAAGAACTTCATCCGCAAGCTGACCGGAGCTCTGGCGATCTTCATGGCTTTGCAAGTCCTGGGTTGGTTCGGTTACCAGGCCCCGCCGCCTGGGGCGACCAGCTTTGTGCAATCTTCAATTACATTAACGGCCATCCGTTTTCTAATCGGACCGTTGGGCGCAGTCCTGTTATTCTCCGCTGTCATTACCACCTGGTTCTATCCATTAACTCGTGAGCGGCACGGTCGTATCCGGCGCTTGCTGGAGATACGCAACTTGCAAAGACGGGCCAGGAAATAATCTATTGGCAGGCAGAAGATTCCAAATTGGTGAACGGGCAGCATATCCTTAAGAAAACGTTCCCTGTTGGTATACTATAACCGCTTCAAGTGCCAGCTCACATGTACTCATCAGAGTAAGGAATTTACACATGAGGTTTTCGCTATCCGGCAATTGGCATTATTCCAGTTTGGATCAGCCTGATTTCGCCAAACCAGACTTCAATGACTCCGCCTGGCAGATCATGCACATTCCGCAGAACTGGTTCCTGGGCGGCCTGGACCATCACGGGGTTGTCTGGTTTCGCCGTGAATTCAATTATGAACCAGATGATGAATTCACCAGCCTGCATTTCGACGGGGTGGATTATTTTGCCGATGTATACCTAAATGGTAACAGGCTCGGGCAGCATGCCGGTTACTTCGAACCTTTCAGTTTTGACGTCAGCGGCCTGCTCAAATCCGGTAAAAACGATCTGGCGGTGCGCGTGGATAGCCCCTATGAGCAGCCCGGACTGGATGGCTGGCATATTCGCAAGCGGCTTATTAAAGGGATCCTCAACCACCATGATTGCCGGCCCGGTGGCGGATGGAACCCGGAAGGTCAATCCTATAATACCGGCGGCATCTGGAACAACGTTTATATGGAGAGCCATGCCGCTGTCACAATCGAACAGATATTACTTCGTGCGGACCTGGAGTCCAAGCTGCCTATTCTTCACATCCAGATAAAAGTGAATAACCGCTCAGGTAAGCAGGCAGCCGGACTTGAGATTGATTGTGCTCCGGAGAATTTTGAGGGCGAGCTTCGCTCGGCCAGTTTTCCATTGGAAATACCCGCAGGGGAAAGTGTTAAGGCAGTTGACCTGCCTGTCCCGGATGTTCAGCTTTGGCAACCTTGGGACCGCGGTTTCCCGTCCTTGTACCAAATCACTGCCAGTCTGACTACAACAGGAAAGACGACCACCAAATCTTCTTCGTTCGGTTTCCGGACGATCAAAGTCGAAGAAGGTTTTCGTTGGTTGGTGAACGGTCAGCCCTACTTTATCCGCGGCTCAAATTACATCGGTTCCCAATGGCTTTCTGAAACTCTGTTCCCGGAGGCAGCCGCCTCCAGGACCCATCCATTCGGGGGCGGCGCGGGCGGAGAGTTCTTCCGCAAGGATGTGGAACTTGCCAGGCAGGCCAATTTGAACATGTT
>JADGQB010000123.1 GCA_017882145.1 Anaerolineales bacterium | reverse complement strand
GGTGGGGGAATTTTACGGGCAATTTGCCCATAAGTGGCGACTTTCCCAGGCGGGATATTGCGTACGATATCCCAGACCTGGTGGTTAAATATGATTGGGTCATGTGGCGATGTGAAAGACGTCATCATACCTCCTACAGGATTTCCAATTCCTGTTTTCCCTGCTCATCACATTATGATACGGATTTCCCTTACCACTCCAGCTTCTTTAAGGTTTCCATCGCCTCCCAGGCGGTTAAATCCAGTTGCAGCGGCGTGATGGAGACGTAACCGGCCTTAATTGCGCCGTAATCAGTGCCTTCTTCAAGAATGCCAATCGGGAATTCGCCACCGATCCAGTAATAGGGTTTGCCACGCGGATCGGTACGGGCATCCAATACATCCCGGTAAACCCGCAACCCCTGGCGTGTGATCATGAAACCTTTGAGCTCATCTTCTTTCAGATAAGGTACATTTATATTCAACAAAACCCCCTCCGGCAGGCCCGATGCAAGCACCCTGGCCGCCACCCGCCGACCGACCAGTGCGGCTGTGCTGTAATCCAGTGTTCCATGGAAATCCTCGGGGGCATGCAAGGAGACTGCCATCCCAGGCACGCCGCCAATGACTGCTTCCATGGCTGCCGTCACTGTGCCGGAATAGGTCACATCGTGACCGATATTCTCGTGCGGATTGATCCCCGAGACCACCAGATCAACCTTTTCCTTTACCAATCCCAGCAGTGCGAGAGCCACACTGTCAGAAGGGGCACCATCGGTGGTTAATCCCGTGGTCCCGTCGGCCAGCAGCACCTGGTGGGCTCGCAACGGGCGGTCCATCGTCTTGACATGACCCGAAGCTGACCAATTGCGGTCTGGTGCGAAGACTGTAACCTTGCCCAACTTTCGCATCTCGTTCGCCAGTGCCAGCAGGCCGGGGGCCTGCACTCCATCGTCATTCGTGACCAAAATGTGCATGGGAAAAGCCTCCTGCCAAATTGTACCGCGTATATAATCAGGCCATAGACTGCGCGTTTATTTAGTAGCAACGTCTGGCAAACGCATGTAGACCGATCTTGATATTCTGCACGTGCCCATACGGAGGAGAAATGATGAAATACCCTGTTTTTATCCTCGCCGGATTATTACTGCTTATTTCTGGCTGCTCCCCAAAACATGCCCCCGTGAAAGTGACAGTCTATTTCGCCAACATGAACCGTTACGCGGTCGGCACTGAGCCGTATGAAGACGCTGTCACCCGTACGGTACCTCTGTCCGGTTCCCTGCCCGAGACAGTATTAACGCAGTTGTTCCTCGGCCCGACCCCGGAAGAAAAGTCCCAGGGGTTGGATATTGTCCTGAGTGGAACAACCGGTTACAGGCAACTGTCCGTTGCGGATGGGGTCGCGCGCATCTATCTGACAGGGAAGTGTAATTCAGGCGGTTCGACTTACACTATTGGCAACCTGATTTTTGCCAACCTGACCCAGTTCCCTGAGATCAAATGGATCAAAATCTACGATGAAAGCGGTCAGACGGAAAATCCGGATGGGCAGGCGAGTTCCATCCCACTTTGTCTTGAACCTTAAAAATTTGGCTGGCTGATTTAGGTCTTGTAAGTTACTTTTTATTCACTGCCTCGCCAAGCCAACCGAGCACTTCTTCCCTTGTCGGGAAACGCCCGCTGCAGACGATTTTTTCGTTGATGACCAATGTCGGCAGGATTATGGTGAATGCATATTTACCAATTTCGGCTGGGTCACTGATTTCGATGGTCTCAAGTTCCAGATCCGGAGATTGTTGAAGAATGTCCTGATATGCAGCTGCCACCAACCGCCGGACGGCATACCGTTCGGGGGCTCCCAAGCTGAGGATTTTGACGATCACCACAATGACTTTCCTCTTGATTATATTAGTCACTTTCCCGGATGTGATGTCCCTTCCGGTTTGTGCCAGATTTCACTTGAATTCTACCCCAAAAATTCTCCCGCCGGAGCACTCCGGCGGGAGAAGGTCGTGCAACTTATACCAGTAAATGACAGTTCCTCATGTCTTTGTTTGAGGCGGCTGTCGTCAGATTTTGCAAAACTACTTCTGGGTTCCAGCAGGGGTCATTACGAACCACAGGGAGGCGAAGCCCTCTCCATTGGTATCACCCGCGGCCATGTCCTTTGAATAGGTATAGAGCGGCCAACCATTATAGGTGACCTGCACTGTACCATCCGTGCGTGTTGTGGTGCCCAGCATGGAAGCTGTAACGCCTGTGCCCCCGGTGGGGGCGCCATTCGTCAATAACGGCGGCCAAAGGGTGGCGCAAGTGTTGTAACAGGTACTGGTGTCAGGTGTGTCCTTGGTAAAGATATACAGGGTCATACCTGCCGAATCGACCAGGAAAGAACCCAAAGTCGCATTTTGACCGAGGTTCAAAAGAGCCGGTCCGGTTGGTGTTGCCATCGGCATGGCAGTCGCCACCGGCGGTGTAGTTGCCACTGCCGGGGGAGTAGTGGCCATAACAGGGGGAGTGGTTGCTACAGGTGCCATTGGGGTGGCGGTCGCACCGGTGACAGGAATCACAGGCGATGCAGTGGCAACGGGTGTCGCAGTCGGAGCCGCAGTACCACAGGCAGATGCTACCAGCGCAACAACCAGAAGCGCAGAAAACATCAGTTTGTTCTTCATAACGATCCTCCTTATATTTATAACGAGGCATTTTCATGCCTCCCGGATATCAAGGGATGAATAGTATAATAACTTTATTAAATTTACCTTAAATATCCAATTAATCCTGGGTTAGAGATCAACAAAAATCCTGCCCGAGCGATAGGGCAGGAGGGTTAAAAAAAACCGTTGAGGCTGCGAAAAATAACTAGAATTTCAAGTGCTTCACGGTCAACCCGTCGTTAATAATTTCTTTAAGCGAGTCAATCCCCACGCGCAGGTGGAACCCGGTAAAATCCTCCGTCACCTTTTTATCTGACTCGGCGGTTTTGATGCCATCCGGTTCCATCGGCTGATCCGAGACCAATAACAACGCCCCGGCGGGAATCTTATTATAAAAACCGGTGATGAAGATGGTGGCCGTTTCCATATCAATCGCCATCACCCGGATGCGGCGCAGGTAGGCTTTGAATTCCTCATCGTGTTCCCAGACGCGCCGGTTGGTCGAATAAACTGTGCCGGTCCAATAATCGTGGCTGTAATTCCGGATGGTGGTGGAAACGGCTTTCTGGAGGTTGAAGGCTGGCAGGGCAGGCACCTCCGGAGGAAAGTAGTCATTTGAGGCGCCTTCACCGCGGATGGCTGCAATTGGCAGGATCAATTCGCCAATCCCAGGTTTATCCTTCAGCCCCCCGCATTTGCCCAGGAAAAGGCAGGCTTTCGGCTGGATGGCCGAAAGCAAGTCCATTACCGTGGCGGCATTGGCGCTGCCCATCCCGAAGTTGATAATGGTAATGCCGTCCGCAGTGGCATTGGGCATAGGTTTGTCTTCACAACAAATCCGGGTGTTGTGCATCTCGGCAAACATTTGAACGTAATTGCTGAAATTAACCAGCAGAATGTATTTTCCAAAATCCTCCAGCGGTGTGCCGGTATAGCGTGGCAGCCAGTTTTGGACGATCTCTTGCTTGGTCTTCATACTGACTCCCAGACTTGATACAGGCTAAGTAGCCCGTTCGTGCCGTCGGAGCGAAACGTCTGGCGAACACGGAACCGGCTGGAAGTCGCCAAACCATCCAGCTCTGCCTCGTAAAAATGGTGTACATAGCGCAAACCACGCCCACCACTGCGCCAGTCCAGCAGATAATCTCCCTCCTCGACTTCTTCAGAGGTAAGCCCTGCATCCTCCCAAGGCTGGATGCGATCTTTGAGTTTTTCACTATTCATGAATTGCCATTCGGAGTGGATGAACTGCCCGC
Organism: Anaerolineales bacterium; assembly: GCA_017882145.1. Classification (GTDB taxonomy): domain Bacteria; phylum Chloroflexota; class Anaerolineae; order Anaerolineales; family Villigracilaceae; genus UBA877. The sequence continues at coordinate 6,991 of JADGQB010000123.1, read as the reverse complement.
CGGTCCGCAACAGAGTATGCACTTTATTCAAAATAGCCAGACGCATTTCCTGTCCAGGGATGTGGTGCAGCGTTGCAAAGGCAGTCACCAGGTCAAAAGGTTGGGTGAGGGATGCGAGAATCTTCTTATCCCAATCCGTGCTGGATAAGTCGGCGCGAATAAAAGTCGCCGGTGCATCTTCCCAGCCATGCCGGGCGACTTCCAACAAAGGCGGACTGAAATCCAAGCCTGCATACCGGCCGCGATGCCCGCGCCGCATCAGCTCGCGCGCCATTTCCCCATTGCCGCAACCCAGGTCCAGGATGGATTCGTCGCCTGCCAGACTATCCAGCACTCGTAACACACCGGGCTGGAGACGCAGTCGTGTGGAAGAGAATTCATGCCCGAAGGTCTGGTAGAATTGTTTATTCAAGCTGAGCAGCCGAACAACCGTCTGGCTTTTCATATTCACTCTCATTATACTGTGTGAAAGTAACATTTCTATGAATTGGGAGAAGGGCACCCCCAACCTCCCGTTCATGTTGATAAGATTAGTGTGAAAAATGGTTAAAAAAAGTACATTTCAGGAACTCCGCACCCTGACACCCGAGAAACTTACCCTGGCACGTCTCATCCTGCAGGATGTGCGTGCTGGATTCTCCCTTTTGGAGGCAGTCCGGCGGCATCCTGAGCAAGCTGGACACGTTAGTAAATCTGCACTGGTAGCAGCCTATTACCTGTTGGTCGATAGCGGCGATTGGGAGGCGGACGAGGCGATGTTGGCGTCCATCCGCTTGAAGCCGGTTCGAACGCTCTCAGGCGTGACTACAGTAACAGTGCTTACCAAGCCTTATCCATGCCCGGGAAATTGCATTTTCTGCCCGGATGATATCCGCATGCCGAAATCTTATTTGCCGGATGAGCCGGGCGCGATGCGAGCCTTGGAGCATGGCTTTGACCCGTATACGCAGGTAAGATCCCGCCTGGAAGCCCTGACTTCCGTCGGCCATCCCACTGACAAAGTGGAACTGCTCATCCTGGGCGGTACCTTTTCTTCTTACCGGCGGGATTATCAGGAGTGGTTCGTTCGGCGCTGTTTTGACGCGATGAATGAACTGGCTCAGCCTGTGAAGGAACCTGTGGGGAAAGAATCCCTTGTGGAATTACAGCTACAAAACGAAACCACCCTACACCGAAATGTAGGTCTGTCAGTCGAAACTCGCCCGGATGAAGTCACTCCAGGTGAATTGGCCTGGTTCCGTTCTTTAGGAGTTACCAAAGTTCAGATGGGTGTGCAGAGTCTGGATGATCGGATCCTTGAACTGAACAAGCGCGGCCACACGGTAGCCGAGGCGCGCCGTGCCACGGCACTGCTGCGGGCCGCCGGGTTCAAAATTGTTCTGCATTGGATGCCCAACCTGCTGGGCGCGACGACCGATTCAGACCGCGCCGATTTCCCCCGTTTGTGGGAAGGTCTTTGTCCGGACGAGATTAAAATCTACCCTACACAACTGCTCGAAAGCGCGCCTCTCTACGAATACTGGCAGCGTGGCGAATATCAGCCCTATACCACTCAAGAATTGGTGAACCTGATCGCGGATGTGAAGCCCTCCATCCCGCGTTATTGCCGCGTCAACCGCGTCATCCGCGATATCCCCTCCCCGCATGTTGTAGCCGGAAACAAGCGCAGCAGCCTGCGGCAAGATGTCCAGGCCGAAATGGCCCGGCGCGGTACACATTGTGATTGTATACGCTGCCGTGAGGTGCGCGGAGAAAAAGTGGAGGCTTCCGATCTACGTCTTGATGACCTGGTATATCATTCGGGCGGTGCCGAGGAACACTTCCTGTCATACATCACTCCCGAAGATAAAATTACCGGATTCCTGCGACTTTCCCTCCCTGGCCCGGATTCGCCCGCGACTGGTATGAGTGACCTGAGCGGCACCGCCATTATCCGCGAAGTACATGTGTACGGGCAATCGTTGGCAGTAGGCATGGAGCAAAACGGCGCGGCCCAACATGCCGGGCTCGGCACTCGCTTACTGGTGGAGGCCGACCGGATCGCCAGGATAAAAGGATACCGCCGGATGGCTGTCATCGCGGCGGTTGGGACACGTCAATATTATTACGAGCGCGGATTCGAACGGGGCGATCTTTATCTGGTAAAAACCATTTAGCAGCATTTCCGGCGGGTTGTTCCCCACCGGACGCATTTACTTAGTACTCTTTTCCCAATCGGATACTGCCTGCTGGATAAGAGTCTTGATCATGGGGTCTGGAACGGCTTCCACCCCCTCATACTTATTGACACCATCCTTGATAATAACGGTACCACCTGGCCCTTCGGTCAGCCGGATGCCGCGCTCTTTGAATGGGCTTGTCACCAGTTTTACCTGCAATACTTTATCAATTTGTTCGATAATGCTCTCCGGGGCTGGCGCGGGCACAACCTCCTCCCTCGCAATTCCATTTTTCTTCTTTTCCGTTTGAACAGATTGCACAACTGTTCCGAGTGCTGGCTCTCCGGCCTGTAATGGCTGCATGGCAATTCCAGGTTCGGGTGAGGCTGGCCGGCCCGTCTCGAGCCATGGACGCAGGTCCACTACCAGGCCGAGCACCCGCCGGCGCTGATCTGGCAGGAGCGCTTCCTTGGCATCCAGGCGCTTGCCATCCATGTTCAGCCACACCTTGTTGGTGCGTGTCCGCCAGGCGCTAAAAACTTCGATATCGCCATCTTCAGCGAGTTTTCCGTCTGAGGTTGGCATAGGCGGGGGCGCTGTTGAACGCCTCTTCTGCGCACGTTCAATGAGTGCACCAATAGCTGCACCGATGCATAAAACAATGACATAAAGAAAAATTGTACCTGTTATATTCATAGTTCATTCTCCTTGGATCCTGATCCATGGCGCATCACAGGTTTATTTTACAGGATTTTGGGCATTTGTGAGTACCTGACATTTGGGGCAAAAATGCGTCCCACGTTGGCCTACAACGATGCGCTGGATTTTCGTCTCGCAAACCGGGCAGGACTCACCTTGCCGGCCGTAAACCCGGAAATGATTTTGAAAGTCGCCGCCGCGGTAAACCCAGTCAATGCTGGCGCCGTTTCGACGGATGCCTTCTTCAAGCACCTGGCGGATGGCCATCCAAAGGCGAGCAGCTTCTTCCTCGCTCACCCAATCCGAGCGTGTCAATGGGTGGAGACGGGCCAGGTGCAGCGCTTCATCGGTATAAATGTTACCCAAACCGGCCAGGAAGGATTGATCGAGCAATAAGGGTTTGAGCTGCCTATGACGGTTATGCAATGCTGCATGCAGCCAGCCCGGGCTGAATTCTTGGGAGAGCGGTTCAGGGCCAAGAGCTTGGAAGATTTCAGCAGGATCTTCCACCAGCCAGACCCGCCCGAACTTGCGCGGATCGGAAAAAACTAGTGTAGTCTCATCCACGAGATTCAAGATGAGACGATCGTGTTTGGCAGCCTGGTAACCGCCCTTTACCACCAGCAGATCACCGCTCATCCGTAAGTGAATAATGAGTTGAAATGTTGATAATTCGAATTGAAGGAATTTTGCCCGGCGAACGATATCCAGGATTTTCTGGCCCTGGATGAGCTTCTTAAACTTTGCTGGTGAGGGTGAGACCAGTGTCCGGTTCCAGCGCAGGTCGGCAGAAAGTACATTCTTTCCGAGCAGTGCCGGCCGCAGGCTGCGGATAATGGTCTCGACTTCGGGGAGTTCAGGCATGGCTGCAGTTGATGGTTGAGGGGGTTAAAACCCTATACGAATGAAGATAGCCTTCACCATGAGATATCATCAAGATTAGCTGATCTGCTCGGACAAATATACCTGGATGCTCATCTGTCTGATCTGTTCCTGTTGGGCTTCTATCCAGTCTATATGCTCTTCTTCATCCTTTAGGATACTTTCGAGCATCTCGCGCGTGCCGTTGTCCCCAACTTCCACCGTCAGTTTAATGGCCTCATTATAGGCTTTAATGGCACCATTCTCGGCCTCCCAATCGTTCTTGTGGTGGGCTTCGACGCTTTCGCCAATATGCAGTTTATTCAGCTCGCTGACCACCGGCATCCCTTCCAGGAAAAGAATGCGTCCGATATGCTTCTCGGCGTGCTTCATTTCATCAATGGCGCGCTTCTCGATCAGCTCGGCCAGTTCTTTATAACCCCAGTTGGCGCACATCTCGGCGTGTACCATATATTGGCTGATGGCGGTCAGTTCGTCCGCCAGCAGGAAGTTGAGCTTTTCAATGACTTTTTCATTCCCTTTCATGGAAATCCTCCTTGAATTTTTAACCGGCGGGCACAAAACCCTACCTATTCATTAAACATCTGTCCCACACTGCGGCCCTCATGGGCGCGGCGGATGACTTCGCCGAGCAGCGGCGCAACAGTCAAAATTGTGAGGCGTTTGCCAAATGGTTCGCGTTTTTCAATAGAAATTGGGACGCTATCGGTGGTGATATATTCGGTAACGGGTAAGGCTGCCAATCGTTCTGATGCATCGGACGAAAAAATAGGATGGACGAAGGCGACATATACTCGGCGTGCGCCGTTTTCCTTGACGAGATTGACTGCCTGGGCGATGGAACCGCCTGTGTCAATCTCATCATCCACCAACACCACGTCCCGATCTTTTACATCCCCGATGATGGTCAGCGCCTGCGCCTTGGCGTCATTGGCAACCCGGCGTTTTTCGATAAACGCGATCGGGGCGTCAATCCCGAGGGCAAAGTTTCGGCCCTTTTTGGCGAAACCGAGGTCTACCGTGACGACTACCGGGTCTTTGAGATAAGGACGCAAGTTATCTTTGACGTAATCCACCAGGATGGAGGAGGCGTTTAGCACATCCCCTGGAACTGAGAAAAAGCCCTGGATCTGATAGGCATGCGGGTCGAGGGTCATATAACAATCCGCGCCGGCAATCTGGATGATATCCGCTACCAGGCGTGATGCGATGGGGATGCGCGGCTGATCTTTCTTGTCTGAACGCCCATAGCAAAGGTAGGGTATCACAGCCGTGATGCGCGCAGCCGAGTCCAACCGCAGGGTTTGCAGCAGGATCAGAAGTTCCATTAAGTTGCGGTGAACCGGCGAGGCAGTATGTTGGATAACATAAACATCCTGGCCGCGCGCGCTGCTATGAAGCTTGACGAACAAGTTCTCATTGGGAAACTCAACGATATCCCGACCGCATAAAGTTTCGCCCAGGTAATCTGCCACTTTCTGGGCTAATTCTGGACTGGCCGTCCCGGCATATAACTTAATCCCACCATAGACGCGTAATTCTTTGGATTGCATCATCTTTTTTCCTGCGTTTCGAGCTTCCATTCTGATCGTAAGATGCTCATGTGCAATAAATCGCGATATTCACCTTTCTGGTAAACTCCTTGTCGGAAGCGACCCTCAAGGATGAAGCCAGCTTTTTCGTAAGCACGAATGCCGCCCTTATTGGCCTCGTCCACGCGCAGGAAAATGCGGTTCAGGTTCAAGGTTTCGAATCCGAGCCGCAACAGAAGGCGCATGACCTCCGTCCCGTAGCCTTTATTCCAGCAGGATTTATCACCAATAAAAAGACCCACCTCAGCGCTTCGGACAGTCCAGTTCAAATCCATAAAGCTGCAGTTACCGATCAACCGCCAGGGATGCCCGCCGCCTTCAGTCCCAATATTACGAATTTCTATTCCATAAGGTTGTTCGTCGGTTGGTCGCTTGAGCATGTTTTCGAACCATTGCTCTTCATTGGCCAGCGAGACGGGCAGGGTAACGGACAAATAGCGACATACCTCCGGATCATTCAACCATTCGACGAATTTCGGGATGTCCAGGCGTTCGTTGCGGCGCAGACGAATACGTTCACTGTAGATCATCCAGCTCTCCTGTGACTGGAGATCGGCCCTGATTTACCTTGCAGACGCGACCTCCAGTTCCCCGGATTGGGAATAATTCTGGCGTCTTGCCATAAGTAATATTCTTCAACCCAGGATTTCACCAGGATTATACTATCCTTGACCTGACAGAGGTGAGGAGTACCCGCAGCCTTCCCGATCCCATATATTTAAATTTCGGATCACTCTCAATATTTTATAGCGGTAATTCCTCAGTTGACAGCAAATCCGGTTTTTCTACTGGCTGCCGGGCCATCATGCTGTCGCTGAAAATTTTCAATTGGGGCTGGGGAGCCGTTACTATTGTCACGACCAGGATCAAAACACCTGCCCCGACGAACAGCGCCGTGAGGCTCCACTTGCTGACTGCGCCAGAAATTGCCTGGGAGATCGGCACCATACCGGTGCTGGAAAGCATCATCATGCTCATCATCCGTCCGAGCATTTCTCTGGGTGTGCGTGTCTGGATCCAGGTGAAAAGGATAATGGCGAGATAGCCATTGCCCAGCCCCAGGAGAACCATCAGGACGAAATCGACCCAGGTGGATCGAATAAATCCGAACGAGCCAAGTGCCACGCCAAATGCAGCCATCAAGGTGATCAGGAACACCCGCATCGCTTTTCCGCTTGGCCGGGGTACCGATCCTGCCAGCAGGTATCCGGCCAGGTTGCCTCCGGAATAAGCCGACATGAGCAGGCCAAAGGCCACCGCCCCTTCGGGCAGGCGTTGGTCCGCCAGCACCGGTATCCCCACCAGGATTGGGCCGACGAAAAGCAGATTCAATAATGTGACGATAAGGAACATCAGGAGCACGGCTTTATCGTCCCACAAATATCTCATCCCGGCCAGGATTGAATACCAAACACTTTCTTTTTTAGCGGAGGCATCCACTACTTTGGACTTGCCGCCATGCATCCACCCCAGGCAGATGGCTGAGACTGCGAAACTGATTGCATCCAGGGCAAAGGCCAGGCCAATGCCCAGGGGGGATTGGGAGAATCTGGCGATCAGGATCCCGGCCAGGGTTGGCCCGATGAACCCAACCAACTGGACGACGCCCATCATAACGGAGTTGCCGGCCTGCAAATCCTGTTCCTCGACCAGCATCGG
>JADGQB010000389.1 GCA_017882145.1 Anaerolineales bacterium | reverse complement strand
CGATCCCAGCACGCTGTCGGGGGTGACCGGCGTCGAAAGATTTTCATACGGGTCCGAGGGTTGAACGAGGGGCTTGGCGCTGGCTCCTAACGGCCAGAGAAGATTCGAGATATCTTTTCGTACATATTCATACATGTATTGAGCGCCCCCCCAATTAGTCAGGCTGTAGCTGTCACCGCCTCTCAGGGCGGCCCAGGCCGTGTAGTCCCGGTTGAACCAGATCTGCCAGATCGCATAGCGCACCTTCGAATCCGTGAAAAAAGGCCGGATGTGACGCCAGACGTAGCTCAAGTATTCGGTGACCATCATTGGGGGCACCCCCCCGGGACTGCTGGCATATTGGCTGGCCAGGTCAGCATTCCGTTCGGAATCGATACTCTTCCAATCCAGGTCCCAAAAATCCATGTTCTGCCACCAAATGCGTGGGAACTTGAACATCGTGTAATTCGTGCGCACCACCGGGCTCAGCTTGTCATTGGTATCATCGCTTGAAACGATAATGGGCGCATTTCGCACCGTACTGGTAGGATTAGAGCCATAATCGATCTTGTTGGGGAAACGCCGCATATACCACCAATACGGATAGCGGACATTGTCATCATACGCCACGACCATATCCATATTGCCGGTGGTACGCAGGGATAACTCCTCGATATCATTTAATACCACTTTGGGATACGGGGAGTGGTGGGCATACACCAAGTATTCGAGTGGATAATCGTAATTGATGTAAGCGGCACGGAAAGCAGCCCGCCCGGTAAGGATTGCCAGCAGGCCGAAAAAGGCCAGACCGGTCACGCGTGCGTAGTTGCGTACACCCCAGGCAGCCACCTTGCCCCAGGGGATCGTTTCGATCATCCAACCGAAAGCCCAAGCGGCTGCCAGGATCATCGGCAGAGCAATGTGGACGGTCAACCAGGGCGCTTTCTCGCCGGCCAATGAAAAAATGATCAGGCTACTGACCGTCCAATAGATCAGCAGGGCTGCCACCGGCACTGGTTGCTGGATTCCAACAGAGGAAATCACAGGGTCGGTAGAGGGCTCAGAGGAAGGTTCAGAAGCGGTCACGGAGATGGTTTCAGAGCTGGCAGGTGTGAACGGCTGGCCTGGTTGCGATTGCCACAATTTTTTTGTAATTGCAATGCCGGCTGCCGCAATTGTTCCCAGCGCCGGTAAAAACTCGTAAATAGGTATTTCGATGAAAGCATAGTAAAAATACGGCTGGTAGACCCGGTTGGTCCCCTGCGCGGTCATCCAGTAACTGAGCGCCCCTACCAGTCCACCGGCAATCCCTACGGGATTGGTAAAGAAGGTGCTGTATAACAAAACAAATGGGGTAAAGAAGAGTGCCGCGTAAAGCAGCCATTTGCGGCCAAACCACCCTAATCCAATTCCAATTGCCAGCGCGCCCAGGATCCCAACCACCAGGCAGATCCGGATGATCCCACTGCTTGAGTAATCGACCGGGTTATAGCCCAACAATGACAGGGGAATGGCGCCCACCAGCGGCAGGACAAAAGTACCCAGCAGGATTGCCAGCTGCAGGCTGCGCTCAGAGCGTAGATCGGCCCAGCCAAAACACTGCACCACTACCATCCCCGACCAGACCAGCGCGGCTGCTCCTGCGGCTCCCAGCAGCCCCATCACGAATTTGATCGCCAGGTTATCGAGCGGCTTCTGAGTAAGGTACACCGCTGCCGCTCCGGCCAACAGGATCACACTCAACAACAACCCGAAATAGAAGGATTTACGCCGGTTCGCTTGTAGCCATTCCCGTCGCGCCAGCCGGTCAACGAAATAGGCCGCCAGGAAGATGAATTCCTCTCCGGCATACATAAAGGAGGTGGTCTTGTCAGTGAAATGAATGGCGTTGGCGGCAGTAAACAGGAACAGGATCCACGTTTCACCACGTTCCAAATACCGCAGGATCGTATACAGGGTCAACAAGCCCCACACAACGATATAGGCTTCATTACGAGCATAGCGTCCGTAAAATAGCATATAAGGGGAGATCAGGAATAACAGACCCGCCAGGATGGCGCCTGTCCGGCCCAGATAACGCCGGAAGATCAGCATGGCCAGTGCAATCGAGGCCACGCTGAGCAGCGCGGCCGGGATGCGGGTGGTGAAATCGGTATCGCCGAAGAGTGCATACGAGAGGGCGATCATGTGGAACTGCAGCGGGCCGTGACTCAACGGATCATATTGATAGCCGTTCCCCGAATACAAGCTGTAAGAAGGTACAACGTGATTGGTCTCGTCGAAGGTGATCGTCATGGCCCCCAGGTTGTAAAAGCGCGAGACAATCGCTGCCAGCATGATCACGATCACCAGCAGAGTTTCCAGGTTGGCCGGGAACCAGCGTCTAAGTGGGATGTCGAGGGTGGAGTGTTTTTCAGTGGCTGGCATCATTCCCGTTATTTTACCAAAGATGGTGAACTTTTTATTTGGATTCTATATGGAATAAAGACCCCCGAAATAGCTTCCGGGGGGTATTCGGTTTATGGTTTTCTGAAATTTCAGAGGGGAGGAATAACTAGGGGTTCGGCGTCTTGAAATGCACCACTTTCCCGCTCGTGGCATCCGTCACCCACAGCCCGCCTGAACCATCCGCGGCGATCCCGCTCGGCAGTTGGAATGCGCCGGACGCACAACCATCCCATACTCGCACCGCTTTGCCACTCGCACTCGAGAACGAGATCACCCGGCACAGTTCCGGGTCCGTCACCGACACCGTCCCGCTCGCATCCACCGTGATGAACGGCTTGTTATCCAACCCGTTGCCATACCAGCCCGCCACCGGCCATTCCGCCGTCGCCCGGTAGTCCAATCCGGTTGCATCCGGCGTAAACACCTGCACACGCATGTTCCAGGTATCCGTCACATAAACATTCCCCGCCGGATCCAATGCAATGTCCACCGGTTCGTCCAGCTGCCCGAGCTGCATGCCCGGCGTCCCGAACTCGCCCAGGTAATTCCCGTTCCCATCGTATATCACGATGCGCTTGTTACCCGTGTCCGCCACGAAGACCCGTCCCAAGCTGTCCACTGCCAGCCCGCGCGGCCCATAGAACTGGTCCTTGCCTTGCGCCGGGCCCGTCCCCCACATCAGCAGGAATTTCCCGTCCGCAGAGAACTTCTGGATGCGGTAGTTCCAGGTATCCGCCACGTAGACACTGCCATCCGGCGCCACAGCCACCCCCCAGGGCTCGTTGAAGGTCCCGCCGGGAGCTGCCCCCTGCGACAGGTCGGCACGCGTGCCCCACGCCTGCAGTACGGTTCCATCCGGGCGCAGGTGCTGGATGCGGTCATTCAGTGAATCGGCCACGTACAGGCTGCCATCCGGAGCTACGGCAATTTCACGCGGCGCCTGGAATTGACCGGTGGCGCTGCCCGCCGATCCCAGCACGCTGTCGGGGGTGACCGGCGTCGAAAGATTTTCATACGGGTCCGAGGGTTGAACGAGGGGCTTGGCGCTGGCTCCTAACGGCCAGAG
>JADGQB010000122.1 GCA_017882145.1 Anaerolineales bacterium | reverse complement strand
TCCAGGTGCAGGCAGATCGGGATGGGAGCCTTTTCAGCAATGGTGCGGTAGATCGCAACCAACACGTCCACGCCCAGGAACTTGGAGGGCTTGACCGAGGTCTGGATGATCAGCGGTGAGTTCTTTGCGATGGCGGCATCCACCACCGCTTCCATCTGGACCAGGTCAGTGATGTTGAAGGCGCCAACTGCGTATTTCTCTTTGGCAGATTTAAGCATGATTTCTTTTGCATTTACGATTGACATGGTTTCATCTCCTGAAAATTCCGGATTTAAGTGTCCGTCTAATTTAGCGGCCGGTTGTTACGCCACGTTGAATAAAACCGCTGGCTGGGATGAGCGTATTATACAACCGTCCGGCTCCAATCAGGCCTTGATACGCTCGCCCTTGGGGTCCCATAAGGGCGACTGAACCACCACCGCCCCGACCTGTTCCCCAAGGAATTCGACATTCAGCTCCGTGCCGACCTTGCAAAATTCGATTGGCAGGTAGCCGTATATGATGCTCTTCTCGACGGAATAACCGTACCCACCGGCTGCCACCCAGCCAAGTTTCTGTCCGTCTTTCGAGCGGATCGGCTCCTTGCCCAGGGCGATCGTGCGGCTGTCTGAGAGCGTCATGCAGCACAATTTGCGGGTCAGGCCGGCTTCCTTCTGTTTAAGCAGGGCTTCTTTTCCGATGAAATCGGGTTTGTTCAGCTTGACGGCAAAGCCCAGGCCGGCTTCGAGCGGCGTATAGTCCGGGCTGATCTCGCTGCTCCAATAACGGTAGCCTTTTTCGAGACGCAGGGAATCGATGGCCTTGTAGCCGGCCGCCACCAGGCCCTCAGGCTGCCCGGCTTCCCAAAGTGTATCCCACAGGCGCAGGCCGAATTCCATCGGGCAGTAGAATTCCCAGCCCAACTCGCCCACATAAGTGACACGCGAGGCCAGGAGCGGTACATCTCCAACCAGGATACGGCGGGCGGTCATGTAGGGGAAACTGGCACTGGATACATCCGCCTTGGTGACTTTTTCGAGGATCGTGCGGGCCTTGGGCCCCCACAGACCCAGGCAGGCGTAGGACGAGCTGACATCCTCGATCGAGACGCTGCCGTCTTCGGGCATATTGATGGACAGCCAGGAAAGGTCGTGCTGCCCAAAGGCCGTGCCGGTGACGATAAAGAAGCGCTGTTCTTCCAGGCGGGTGACGGTGAAGTCGCATTCGATCCCGCCGCGCTTGTTCAGGCACTCGGTGTAGACGATCGTCCCGACCGGCTGATCGATATCATTGGCGCAGACATTATTCAAAAAGGCCAGGGCGCCCGGGCCGCGCACTTCGAATTTATTGAATGAGGTTTCATCGAACAGACCGGCGTTCGAGCGGGTCTTCAAGTGTTCATAGCCGATGGCGCGCGACCAGTTGTGGTGCGCCCAGCCTTTCGGCTCGTGCCCGTGGCGGGCCTTCTCTTCGTAGAGTTTGAACCAGTTGGGGCGCTCCCAGCCGGTCTTCTCGCCAAAGGAACAGCCCAATTCCTGCAGGCGGTGGTAGGTGGGGGACAGGCGCAAGCCACGCCGGGACATGCGCTCCTCACCCGGGTAATGGATATCATAATATTGGGTATAGGTTTCGATGGTGCGCGCAACGGTGTAATCCTGGCTGTTATAGTTATTACCGAAGCGGCGCACATCCAGCCGCCAGACATCCCACTCCGGATGCCCATCGATGATCCACTCCGCCATGGTCTTGCCGATGCCGCCGGCGCCCGCCAGCCCATGCGCGCAGAAGGCGCAGGCTACCCAGAAGCCCTTGACTGAGGTGGGACCCAGCAGGAACTCGCCATCCGGCGTAAAGCCTTCCGGTCCGTTCAGGAGCTGGATCACTTCGGCAGTCTCGACCGCCGGCACTCGTTTGATGGAATTCTCCATCAATGGCGTAAAACGGTCCCAGTCCGGCGGCAGGAGCGTGTACTTGAAGTCGCGCGGGATGCCGTTCAGGCCGTAAGGCGCCGGGTTACGCTCATAACCGCCCGTCACCAGGCCGCCGACCTCTTCGCGCCAGTAGACCAGCAGATCGGGATCGCGCAGGGTCGGGAAATCGTGCCCTATGCCCTTGATCGGCTTGGTGATGATATACAGGTGCGCCATCGGAACGACCGGCAGGTTGAGCCCGACCATTCGGCCGACCTCGTTACCCCACTGCCCGGCCGCGTTCACAACCACTTCGGTTTCGATGGTGCCCTGGTCGGTAACCACCGCGTTGACGCGGCCGTTCTTAAGAGTGATCTTCTCCACGTTGGTATCGGTAAGGATGCGAGCCCCGCGTGACTTGGCGCCGGCAGCCAGGGCATTGGTCAGGCCGGTTGGGTCGATGACTCCGTCGTTGGGCGTCCAGGCTGCGCCGACAATGCCTTCCGGGTTCATCATCGGGAACAGGTCCATGGCCTGCTTGGCGGAAACCAGCTCCATCGGCACACCGAAAGACTGCGCCATGCCGACCAGCCGCTTGTTATCCTCCATGCGGTCGGCGGAAGAAGCCAGGCGCAGACCGCCGACTTCACGCCAGGCGGGATCGTAGCCGGTCTCGTCCTTCAGTTTGCGGTACAGGTCGGTGCTGTAGTGCATCATGCGGGTCAGATTGGCATCCGAACGCATCTGGCCAACCAGGCCGGCGGAATGCCAGGTGGAACCGCTGGTCAATTCGTGCCGTTCCAGGATGACAACATCTTTCCAGCCCATCAGCGTTAGATGGTATGCAATACTGCATCCGCCAACGCCGCCGCCAATGACCACAACTTGAGCATGAGTGGGAAAATCAGACATTTGTACGTACCTCCTTAAGCCATTCATTCCATTCAGGATTTAGGATATTTTCCATGACACGACCAAAGAATTGGTTGGCATAGTCACGAAAATCGAAATCAAGCTTCGAGATGCCGATCTGTACCAGCGCCCAGGCCGCTTCGCGCAGATCGGACATGATCTTCATGATCTTCAGATGCGCCCACTGATTGGTAGAGCAGCTCCCAAAATAACATTCCAGCAGCCAGCGATCCTGTTTATCGCTCAATTTGTGATGGTCGGAGAAATTGGCCAGGTCGAAAAAGATATCCCCCATGCCGGCGTATTCCCAATCCAGGATGTAGAGTCGATCTGTGAAGAGAAAATTCGCATTGAGCAGATCGTTATGGCATGGGCGCAGGGTAGGAGGTTGAAGTTTCAATGCCGCTTCGGCCGTCTGCATGCGCTCGAGCAGCGAATTAAAGTCACTGGGAAAAGGCACCTGGCAGCGGCGGGCAATTTCAGAATATTCGCTAATGATACGAAAAACATCAAATCGGCCGGGAATTTCGGGCATGCAGTGAATTTTGCGGACGAGCTCCATGACCCGCCGCAGGTTTTCAGGTTGGCAAAGCTCCTCAGGCAGGATCGGACGCCCGGGGATGAAACGTGTCACCAGGTAACCTTCCGGCCGGATGAAATAATAGACTTCCGGGGCGATTCCCAACTTCCCGGCGGCCAGGTTGGCGCTGTATTCGTGCTCCCGTTCGATGCCCAAAAGCTCCGTATCCGCCCCGGCGATGCGCAGGACAAAAGCCTCAGCCCCCACTTCGATGCGGAAATTGGAGTTGGTGATGCCGCCGTCCAGGGGCGTGGCTTTCAGGTCGGCGGCGCCCACCCACTGAGGCACGCGGGCAAGCGCCTGTTCCAGCGTAAGAGCCATGATTATTTTTGCCAGATTGAACCGGGCCGGGCCATCTCGGCCACGATATCGAACGATGAAATAATTCCCAACGGGAAGGCTTGCGGATCTTCCTGGTCGATCACCACCAGGCGATGGTGGTGCTTTTGGATCATCAAGTCGGCGGCTGCGCGCAGCCTGGCATGCATATCGATGGTGAGCGCCGGGTGCATGATATCCTGTACGGTCAAGCTTTCATCGACGCCGTTCTCCACGTAGGGCAGCAAGTCTTTGCCGCTGACCACGCCCTGCGGCTTGCCCTGGGCATCCACCACCAGCACCGAGCGCCAGCCGGCCTGGGTGAGCGTGCGGGCCGCGGAAACCAGCGGGGTTTTTTCCCGGCAGACCAGGATGGCATCCGACATCACATCCGCGACGGTCTTGCGCAGGGGTTTTTCCTGCATGGCAATACTGGAAACGAAATCGGAGGTTGAGATGATCCCGGCTGCGACACCCTTTTCGGTGACCAGCAGGCGGCTGATATCCTTCTCGATCAGCATCCCGGCCGCCATGCGCAGAGGCTGGCTGGCTTCGATGGTATCGATCGGGGAAGACATCAATTCCCCGGCGGTCAATTTGCGCATGGCGGCCAGGCTCTGGGAATCTTCCGAAAGCCATTCGCCGGCGAGCAGGTCGGAATCGGAGATAATGCCGACCGGAAGGCCGTCCTGGCCGGTAACGACCAGGGCATGCACGTGGTGCCGGGTGAGCAGGACTGACACCTGTCCCAGGGTGGCATCCGGACGACAGGTATGCAGCCCGGGATGCATCAGGTCGCGGACAAGCTTTTTCATCACCGCCTCCATTTCATTCGACTTCATCCACTTCTTTGTACCATTTCACCCGATCGCCAACCCTGGCACGGATTCGCCAGGCGAGGGATTTCGGTTCCTGGTCCATGCGCTGGAGCGCAGACTTTACTTGCGAATCGATCATTTCTTTTTGAGCGCCGGTGAGCTGTTCGTAGCCCTGGGCCAGCCTGCGGACCTTTTCCAGGTTCATACTGGTGGTGCGCCACAGGCCCCAATCCGTACTGCAAAGCTCAGCCACCCGCTTGATATTGATGGTTTCCTGATCCTGTTCGCCCAGCGGATGTTCGAGCAGCAACATAATGGTATCAATGATATCTTTTTCGTTGATCTGGACGATCTGCATCTTTTCGAGCAGCATCTCAGCCAGCGGAATGCTCGGATGGTCTACTTCCAGGCGCTCCTTCCAATGGATCACGTGGCTGAAATCAAGTTTTTCATAAAACACATCGATGTGCAGGCCGACTTCCCGCCTTTCGAAAATGGCGCGCGCACCCTCCGAAACAATGAAAACCTCACGGTTTTCGCGATATCCCAGGCCGGCCATCATCGCCTGGATTTCCCGGGTCTGTCTTTGGTAGGCTGCAAAATCGATATCCGTGTAGGCCCGGCCCATGGCGGCCTGAAGATATCCAAATTTTGGGCAGTGCATTTGAAAAGCCAACGACCCGATGACCCGCAGGATGATACCCGCATCGTCGCTGGCTTTCAGGATACGTTTCAGCTCGTTTTCAAACTTATCGCGTTCAGCACGATCCTGTTCGCCCATCCCGATTGAACTGCTTGTCATATCATTCTCCTGCGGTGAGGTCCCAGCGAACTGCATTGGCCGAAAACAAATGGTTGACAGGTTTAAAATGGGGAAAACACAGGGGTCATTATAATAAAAAAAGCAAAAACTTGCAAATTTCTTCAGATTCTTTTATAATTAAGGTTACAAAAATTCAATTTATTTCAGTCTACGGCGCAGCATCGCACAAAAAATGAATAAACCTCTCATTCCAGCGCAGCGGCGAGAGCGTATCCAGGATTATTTGGTAACCCACAAGATCGTCCGAATGGACGATTTGTATAATCTGTTGGATACTTCCGAAGCAACCGTGCGCCGGGACCTGGAGTGGTTGGAACGTGAAGGCGTGGTTGAAAGAACCCATGGGGGCGCGATCCTCAACCAGCGGCTGACCCTGGAACCCGAATACAGGCAAAGGGCCCAAAAGCATCCCGAAGAAAAACGTTTGATTGGTGAGTTGGCAGCTTCTTTGATCGAAGATAACGACGTTGTCTTTATCAACAGCGGTACGACCACCACGCAAGTCATCCGCCATATTCGTGGCAATGCCGGGATCACAGTATTCAGTAATAATGTTTACGCGGCTCTCGAGGTGGGGGATGCAGGTTTTAAGCACCACCTGATCGGCGGCGAGTTTCAACGCAATTCCAATTCAGTGGGAGGCCGGTTTGCCGTCGATAACCTGCGGCAGGTATACGCCAACAAGGCCATCCTGGGCGTGGATGGGATCAGTTTACTGCATGGATGCACCGTTCCGACGGATGTGGAGGCAGAAGTTGTCAGGCAAATGATCGATCGCACGCGTGGGGAAATCTTTATCGTGGCAGACTCATCCAAATGGGGCGTGGTGGCTAATTTTCAAGTTGCCATCATCGATGAGATTGATAAATTGATTACCGATGCTGATTTCGATCCCCTGGCAATTGATTCGCTGGCAGAACATTCTGTCGAAAGCCTGATCGCTTCGGCAAATCCCGTAAAGATCTGAGGCTGAGTGTAAATCTATCAGGTTTTTTCTATTTACTGGAGGTCCCTATGCCATTATTTGGAAAAAAAGATCGCAAGAAAGCCACCCGGTTGTATTTTGCCACCGACTTGCATGGCTCTGAACGGACCTACCGTAAGTTTATCAATGCGGGGAAATTCTATGATGTCGACATCCTGGTGATGGGCGGTGACATAACCGGGAAACTGTTGATACCGATCATCAAAGAGAAGAACGATCATTACCGCGCCACCCTGCAGGGCCGCGTCGAAGAAATAACCACACAAAAGGAACTCGAAGATCTGATCGCCCGCCTGGGCACCCTCGGCTTCTACCATAAGGTTATGGATGAAGCTGAATTCCAGGCCCTCTCGGCGGATGAAAATGCGGTCAACGAGTTATTCCACGAAGTTTCCCGCCAGCGACTGAGTAGTTGGGTGGACCTGGCAGAAGAGCGCCTGGCTGGAACCGGGAAAAAGTGTTACGTTACCGGCGGAAATGATGATGCACCCGAAGTCCTGACTGCCATTAAACGGGAAGGCACTCATTCCTTCTTTGCATGCGAGGGCGAGGTTGTGCAGGTGGACGACGACCATACCATGATCTCGGTTGGCTTCAGTACTCCGACCCCCTGGAAAACCCCGCGCGAGATCACAGATGAAAAATTAGGCGAAATGATCGAAGAAATGGTCGCCAAAGTGCCCAATCTCAGTCATACAATTTTTAATTTCCACGACCCGCCTGTGGATTCATCCCTGGATACCTGCCCAATGTTGGATTGGGATAAGGACCCTCCGGAGCCGATCATCCAAGGCGGGCAGACAGTCATGTACGGGGCCGGGAGCAAATCGGTCCGCAATGCGATCGAGAAGTACAAGCCGATGCTGGGCCTACACGGCCATATCCACGAATCCCAGTCGGTGGCAAAGATCGGGCGGACCACCTGCGTCAATCCTGGTTCTGAATACGGGGAGGGTATATTGCGCGGTTGTCTGGTTACTTTTGTAGATGGTCAGGTGGAAGGCTACCAGATGACCAGTGGTTGAAAATGCAGCGCGCTGAAAGGAGGCACTCCACTTAGAAGCCAAAACGTTTGTCGCTAATTATCTGAGGCGTGATGGATACGGAGCTTCCATCACCCGGTCGATTTATTCGAACCATGCCTGGATTACTCAAACCAAAGGAGGTAGCGATGGCTGAAATGGCAACTCCCAAACCAGAGGTCTTCACGCGGAAGGCTTCCGGGCTTGTACGGGTTATGTCTCCCTATTCCGCGTTCGTCTACAATATTTTAACCATGGGGTTGATCTTCCCCTGGACCTACCTGTGGGCGCCGGGTTCGCTGCCGGGCGGCCAACTGGTCTGGGGAATTATTTTGGCGATGGTGATCGAAATTCCGATCGCCTTCGTCTACGTCTGGCTTTCAACGGCATTACCACGCTCGGGCGGTGACTACGTGTTCCAGAGCCGCGTGTTCGGCGGCGGGGTGGCCTTCACCGTGGTAATGTCCGGTTTCGTCATCTGGATCCTGCAGTGGGTGGCGCTCTCAGGTTGGCTGGTCTCCTACCTGGGGTTTGCCCCACTCTTCCTCGGCCTGGGCGCCACGATGCACGTGGCTTCCTTGTCGACCCTGGGCCTGTGGTTCACTTCCGCGACGGGGATCATCGTCGTCAGCATTCTCAACGCCCTGATCGCACTCATCTTACTGACCTCGGGCTTTAAGAACTACGTACGCTTCCAGCACGTGATCTTTTGGGGGACGCTCCTGTGCTTTGCAACGGTGTTTGTCGTGCTCTTTGCGACGCCTGCCAGCGAATTTGTTGCCAGGTTGAATGCCTTTTCGGTGGCATCCGGAGGTGTAGCCAACTTCTACCAAACCGCCATGGATGCCGTAACCAAGGCCGGAATCAACGTTCACCCACCTTTCAGTCTGTTGGCAACCCTGCTGGTGGCACCGATCGCCTGGACTTCGCTGCAGTGGGCAACCTACTCGGCCGAACAGAACGGTGAGATCAAGGATGCCCGCAGCTTCCGCTCGCAGACCTTCATCATGGTCGGCTCCCTGATTGCCACCGGTCTGCTGCTGGCTTTGCTGGCGCTGGGTATCCAAAAAGTGGCCGGATCCGAGTTCCTGTACGTGGCCGGCGCAGGCTACTGGTCGGGAATATCTGCCGCGAATATTAATGGCTTCAACCTGTGGCCGCCGATCCTGGCGGTGGCGCTCACCGCCAGCCCGATCGTGGTACTGATCATCGGCCTCGGCTACCTGCTGAACGGTTTCCAGATCGTCTGCAACTGCTACATCGGCATGACGCGTGTCCTGGTGGCCATGTCACTCGACCGGCTGCTGCCGGATTGGTTCAGCAAGGTCAACGAAAAGTATCACACGCCGGTAAACGCCCACCTGGGCTACTTCCTGGCCAGCATACCGGTGATCGTGGGCTACAGCCTGGTCACCCAGCCTTTCACCTGGGTCAGTTTGACGCTGGGGGTGACCTTCGGCTGTGGATATGTGTTCATCATCACTTGCCTGGCCGGCGCGCTGCTGCCCTACCGGGCCAAGGAGGTTTACGAGGCTTCGCCGGGTGCCAAATATACTGTCAGCGGGATCGTAGGAGTATTGTTCACCCTGCTGGGCGCGGCGTCATTCATCGCGCTGACCTGGGTGCTGTCCCCGCAGGCTTTTGCCAGCTCGGTAGTCCTGGATTGGCTGGTCCGGCTCGCCTCCATTGTAGCTGTGATCGTATTCCTCTATCCAATGCGAAAACACTTGTTGGAATGGCTGAACGGCAAGCCGATGCCCTGGCTGTCTGCATTGGGTATGCTCGGCGGAGGCCTGGGAATGGCCATGGTGGTTGCCTTCCTGCTCTCGCCGGCCCTGGGTGTGCTTGGAAACTGGAACTTCGCAGACTTTCCAAAGAACCTGCTGGCGCAGATCATTGCCATTGCGATCATTGTGATCTCGGCGGTCTGGTATATTGCCGCCAAGGCCCGCCAGAAATCCAAGGGTATCAACGTGGAGTACGCCTTCAAGGAGATTCCGCCAGAATAACACTTCCCGCTGTCAATTTGTTAGGTGGTCAGTGCTCTGTGAGCACTGACCACCATTTTCCTGAGAAGCCCTCAGAAACCTGAGAGATGTTTATGCCGGTCATTGATGAAATTATTTCCAAGATCGAGGATTGGAAGGGAAGGAATATTTCGATTCAGGCGCTTTCAGGCGGGCTGACCAACACAAATTACAAAGTGACGGTGGATGGGACCCCATTTTTTGTGCGCGTCCCCGGGGCAAGCACCGAGTTGTTGGCAGTCGATCGCCGCAATGAATATTTCAATGCCTGCGCGGCGTCCGAGACGGGAGTAGGGCCGCAGGTGCTGTATCATATTCCCGAATATCAGGCCATGGTCCTGGAATTTCTCCAGGGGACCACGATGTCGAATGAGAGCTTGAACGCACCCGGCATGCCCGCGCGCATCGCAGCAGCCATCCAGTGTTTGCATGCCGGCCCCCGATTTCTAACTGACTTCAATATGTTCCGTTTGACCGATTATTACCTGGGCATTTGCAAGCAGCGTGAGATCCGCATTCCGGAGGGTTATCCGGAAAGAATGCCGTCCGTCAGGAAGATCGAACAGGCGCTCGCTGTCCGGCCCTTGCCCAGTGTTCCATGCAATAATGATTTATTGGCCGAGAATTACATCGACGATGGCAAAACCCTGCGCATCATCGATTATGAATACAGCGGGAATAATGATCCCTGCTTCGAACTGGGGAACACCTGCCAGGAACTGCACTACGATGAGGCCCGGATCGTGGAGGTCTGTACAGGCTATTTTGGGAGTCCGGCGGCGGATAAGATCGCACGCATGAAATTAAATATGGTCATGTCAGACGTAGGTTGGGGACTTTGGGCCGCGATCCAGGCCAATATTTCGAAGATACATTATAATTTCTGGGGATGGGCGGTTGAACGTTGGGACAGGGCAATCACTAAAATGGACTCGCCAGATTTTTCCAACTGGCTGGAAATTGTTCAAAACTAATACGGAAAGGTGAAATAAACCAATGAAAGATCAGGCACGCGTCGTTATCATCGGGGGCGGGATTGTCGGAGCCAATATTGCCTACCATCTGGCGAAGCTGGGCTGGACGGATATTGTCCTGTGTGAAAAAGGAGAGATTGCCAGTGGAGAATCCTCTCACGCAGCCGGGCTGGTAACCCAGTTCGCCACCTCGCAGACCTTGATGCAGTTCCGGAAGTACAGCATCGAGCTTTACAGCGGGCTGGGCCTCTTTGATCACGTCGGCAGCCTGCGCGTGGCTTCCACCCCGGAGCAGCTTAAAGAAATGGAGCGCGGCGTCAGCCGGGCCAACGCCATCGGCATGGAAGCCGGCATCATCCCGCCGGCCGAAGCCTTGAAGATCATGCCGCAGCTCAACCCGGCCAATCTTTACGGCGCCATCTATCTGCCGCGCGACGGTCAACTCGATCCATATACCACCACCACATCGATGGTCAGGTTCGCCAAAGAGATGGGTGTGGAAGTGCTGACCAACACGCGTGTGACCGGGCTCGAATTGTCCGA
>JADGQB010000388.1 GCA_017882145.1 Anaerolineales bacterium | reverse complement strand
CTCGACCTGCACGCGGCTGCCGGTTACCAGAATCAGGACTGGCATTCAGACAACCCCTCCCAGCAGGCTTTCTTTTGGCAGCACAAACATTTCCAAGACCGGGCCGTCTGGCTTTGGGAAGTGCTCGCAGCACGCTACAAAGATAACCCGTGGGTGGCAGGCTATAACCCGCTCAACGAGCCTTCCGATCCGACCGGAGTGCTGCTGGATGCCTTCTACAGGCGGGTGGTGGCTGCCATTCGCAAGATCGACCCGGACCATATCATCTTCCTAGATGGGAATCGCTATTCCCAGGACTTTTCGGTGCTGGGGCCGCCTATGCCGGATATTGTCTACACCCTGCACAATTACGCCGTCCCAGGTTTTATCGACGGAGGGGATTATCCAGGTGTTTCACGCGGGGAGTATTTTGACAAAAATGTGCTGCATGACAAATTGCTGAATACCTGCCAGTACATGCTCGAAAACCATACCCCCATCTGGGTTGGGGAATTTGGCCCGGTTTATACCGGAGAACCGCAGAAAGACGCTATGCGTTACCAGCTCCTGATCGATCAGTTCTCGTTTTACAAGGAACTCGACGCAAGTTGGTGCATTTGGACGTACAAGGATCTTGGGTTGCAGGGCCTGATGAGCCTGCGTCCGGATTCTAAATGGATCCAAAAGATCCAACCGATCCTGGACAAAAAAGCCATCCTGGGTGTCGATTCATGGGGCGGATCTGATAATAACGTTCGACACATCATGGAACCCATTGAGCAAACCTTTGCGGAATTTTTTCCCAATTACAAGCCATTTCCGTTCGATGCCCAGTGGCAGATCAATCGAGCTGTACGACATATCCTGCTGGCCGAACCATTGATCGAGGACTTCTACCCGCTGCTGAAAGGCCTGGAGCTGGCTGAAATCGATGAATTGATGGCCAGTTTCCGATTTGAAAACTGCTCTGCGCGGCACGAACTGATCCGGATCATCAAAACAGAGCAGGGAGTTTCCCAAAGTTTATTGTCAGAACGTCAGAAAGATGATAAGTGAGGTTAATATGCCTGGGATCGATTCAGTCCGAAAATTAGAATTGGAAAGTGATTTCCGTAAAGTATTGAATATAATGTCGGAATGTCCCGGAATCGATAAAAACCTGGCGGTCCCGCCGGAAGAATTTGCGCGCCGCCAATCTGCCACCTGGCAGGTGTTAGAGCAGGCCGGCCTGGATGCCGGCTTTGTCTTCTCGGATGAGCATTATGACGGGGATGTACCTTATCTAGGCGGAAATACCAATATCAGTATCGAGCAGGTTGCCGGAGCCATAGGGAAGACCGGGTTCCATATCATCGCCGGGTTGGAAGGCGGCTATGTATCCGAGCAGCTCGCCTCACGTGCGCGTGCCAAGGTCCATAAAGTCGAGATCTTGCAGTTGGCGGATGAAAAATACCCCATCCGGGCAGAGCGCCTGGAGGATGTGCTCGAAGAAACAGCCGGGGGGAAAGTCCGCCGGCTTGGCTTGCTCACTCCCAGGCAGGTAATCCCCAGCGGGATCGTGGCAGCCCTTGAAAAGATCGTAGGCGTTGAAAATGTGGTGGATGCCCAAGAGTTGTACCAGCGCATCCGCTACGAAAAATCCGATATCGAGATGGCACTGATCCGGGATGCTACTGTCGTGAGTGATGTCATGCTACGCTGTATGCTGGCCGTCATTCGTCCGGGTTTGCTTGAGACGCAAGTGGCAGCCTGGGCGTATTGGGTGGCCAAGGAACTTGGATCGGAAGAAAACGGTTGGGACGTGATGGTCACGTCAGACGAGGCCAACCGAACCTTGATTGGAAAAGCACTCAATCGACCAATTCTCGCCGGCGCGTATGTCCACCTGGGTGTGGCTCCCAAGCGCGACGGGCTGAACGCCTGCGTACGCCGCTCCCTGATTGCTGTCAATGGCCGTTCTCGAGTGACTCCTGACCAACAGTACTGGTTTGATTTTCTCGAACAAGCTTACCGGGTGGGTGAGGAAGCTTTTCACCGGATCGCAAAAGAAAAGCTGCCTGCCAGGTTACAGGAGCAGGCTTTGGTCGATTTTTTTGCCGCCCACAGCGCAGAAGTGTCGAAACGGTACGGCAAGCCCATTCAGCTTGAAGCCCTTAAACCTTATACCGGCACCCACAACTCGGGCTATACCGAATGCCAGGAGTTTTTTGGTGCCATCACGCTGGACTCACAAGAACCTCTGGGTGAACAAATCGTTACCATGCTGGATGTTGCCATCCGGGGCATCGGAGACCATTGGAATGATGTAATCCTCCCGGATCTCGATTACCTGGTGATTGAGAATACGCTCGGCAAGTTCGGCGAGAGGGTTGAAAATTTTAGTTTACTGCCGCTGAATGTCCAGTCCTTGATTGGAAGAGGGATTTAGCAGATGGATGACTGGACACCGGAAGATCGGGTTGACCTGGAACAGGCTGCCTACCAGATCCGCCGCCTTTCCATCGAAATGATCACCTATGCAAGATGGGGGCATCCGGGAGGATCGCTCTCCCTGGCAGATATTCTGGCAGTGCTCTACTTTAAGGTAATGACCCTTGATCCTCAGAAACCCAGGTGGGAAGGTCGCGATCGCTTGATCCTCTCCAAGGCGCATACCTCGCCCGCTTTGTATGCAGCTTTGGCTTTGAAAGGCTTTTATCCGCAGGAGGATATTTATACTTATTGTGAACCGGATGGCCTGGAAGGTCACACCGATATGACTCGCACAGCCGGGATCGAATCATCCGGTGGACCGTTGGGGATGGGCCTTTCCGTCGCCGTAGGCTGCGCTTTGGGATTGCACTTGAAGGAAAATCCACGCCCGCGCGTCTTTTGTCTGCTTGGAGATGGGGAACTCAACGAAGGCAATATCTGGGAAGCAGCGATGGCTGCCGCACATTATCACCTCGACAACCTGATTGCAGTGGTCGATTACAACAAGGTGATGGCCAAGGGGTTTGTCTGGGACCTGATGAGTATCGAGCCGCTGGTCGAAAAATGGGCTGCCTTTGGTTGGGATGTGCTCGAAGTAGACGGTCATGATCTGCAGGCGCTTGCCGGGACTTTCTACCGCGCCCGCTGGATCCAGCCGCGTGGCAGGCCGATTGTGGTGATCGCCCACACCGTTAAGGGGCGCGGGATCGAGAGGGCCGAGTTCAACTACAAATGGCACACGCATGCCCCCGAGCCCGAAATAGCCGATGCGATGCTGCGTGAGCTTTCCCGCCGCTATGGGCAACCTGAACTTGGATACAGCAAGCTGGGCGATGAA
The DNA here is from genome assembly GCA_017882145.1 of Anaerolineales bacterium. Lineage (GTDB taxonomy): Bacteria > Chloroflexota > Anaerolineae > Anaerolineales > Villigracilaceae > UBA877. The sequence continues at coordinate 215 of JADGQB010000388.1, read as the reverse complement.
CGCCAGAAGGAGAGCTTCTATGGCGGAGAATAACCCAGCCGGTCCGCTCGAGATGCGGGATGTCTTCGGTCAGATGTTGGTCAGGTTGGGACAGGAATTTCCACGTATGCTGGTACTGGATGCCGACCTGCATACTTCGTCGAAAGCGGGTTATTTCAAGTCTGCCTACCCGGAGCGTTTCATCCAGGTAGGCATAGCCGAGCAGAACCTGGTGG
>JADGQB010000121.1 GCA_017882145.1 Anaerolineales bacterium | reverse complement strand
GTAAAGATAAAGGTAATTATATTGTATGTACATCAAAAAGGGAACTGTCCACAGATATTATAAAGTCACCCTCTCCGGTAATAGTAGTGTCATTTGACACGTTTCAGGATTGTCAAATTAGTGCTGCCTACCTGTCTCAGCGTTATCCCGGGTAGGGGTTTGGCGTTCTGTCGGCCTGGATTGGGCAGTTATTACATCCAAAACTGCTCATCTGGCTGGATGAGCTGGAGATCATGCCCTTGCCTAAAGCCCCCTTAAGGATCGAGTAGCGAGCGGATTGTTGATTTAAATTAGCACCGCACTTACTTCAGAAGATTGAAGGAAGGCGTGGCGCAGGTCCGGACGGCTGATGGCATTGGCGATGGATTGAACGATTGCGCGGGCTTCCGCTTTCAATGCCAGTGAGCGCTCATGGTCAGGCTCGAGCTCCGCCAGGCCAGCCATAATTTGCCACCTATGGCAAACCCTATTCGAAGAATATATTGTTGGGGAGGGCAAACGGGAAAGGGCTTAACTCACACCCGGTTTTTTTACTCTCATTTGTTCCGGCCGTGCATGTTTCGGCTGATAGATCCCCAACTCTCCCCCGCCCGGCAATTTTATCTTCGTCAACAACCCCCAACTCAGCTCCTGGATTTGACTGCATTCCACCTTCAAGCTTTTCATCTGGCCGACCAGTTCATCGATATCATCACACATCAGGTAGAACTCCTGGTTATTATTCACCTGTGCGGGATGGAATGCCAATTCTGCCGGCGGTAATCCGAAGATCAGCCAGCCTTCGCCTGCGTCTATGTTTGGGAATTTCAGAACATCCCGAATAAAAGCGCGATCCAGTTCCGGTTTGGTGCTGTAGATAATCATGTGAGCCCCGGTGATCATGCTCCATTCTCCTTAGATTTCATGTTCCTTTATTAGGAGACGATTCCATTCCAAAGTACGAGAGTTGAAAGGACGAAGAAAACAAATACAATCAAATTATCGTATGAGTCAGTAACCAGCTCTTGCAGATGGCCTTTCAATAATCGAGTAACCGGGGTTTTGATTAGAAAGATGATGATCGGAAGGAACACGACCGCCCATCTTGGGTACAGGGAGCGTCCGGCCACAATTCCATACAACATCATCAAATTTGCGATCACGACCGGGATATAGGTGATGGTCACCAGCCTTTGGAAGAAAGCTTTCCCCAACCTTCCACCCGATTCTGCCCCGGAGCCAAGCCTGACTGCTGCCTGCGCGCCGGCCGCGATGGCAAAGTAGGCCGTATGCGATATCCCAAAGCAGACCATGATCGCGGCAAACGCCACGGAAAGGATGAATGCAAAAATATCCCCGGCTGGCCGGAAGGCAATATACAAATGCAGGCTCGCCAGGGTGTAAAACCAGCAGCCGATCAAGCCCAGAGTACCGGCAGCCAGCAAACGTGCTTCCGGCAGCTTGCTCATCCTTACGGTCGGGTTGTCTTTGGATCCCGGGATATGGCTGTAAAGCAGGTCCCCGATGATGAAAAGGATCGAACCCGTGATGCCGGATATACCCAGCAATCTTAAACCCAAGATTGTGAAGATGGTCATTTGCATTCTCCTTGTGCGGTCTGACCAATCCTGATTGTGTGCAGCGGCGCGGACTGCAGGCCGCCCGGGTTCAAGCTCTAAGTTTATAGCTCAGCATAACATTCCCGTTGCCAAAGGTGCGCGTGTTGGTCAACTCCAGGGCCAATTTCTCTTTGACGCCTTCGAACATCGTCCGGCCTTTTCCTAGTACGATGGGATCCACTATGATCTGGTATTCATCAATCAAACAGTGCTGTGTCAATTGGGAGACGATGCTGCCGCTTCCGAAGATCAGCATATCGCCTCCGGCCGCTTTCTTCATTCTTTGCACCTCACCCAGCATGTCTTCCTTCACCAGCCGGGTATTGTTCCAGGCAGCTTTCTCCATGGTTCTCGAAAAAACAATTTTCGAGGCGGAATTCATCCGCTCCGCCACCACCGGCATGCCCTTAGCCGCGATCGGCGTCGGCCAAAAGCTTGCCATGAGGTCATAGGTGATCCTGCCGAAGACAAACGCGCCTCCGCTGCCGCTGGCATTGCCGGCAACGAATGCATCCCATTCTGCATCCGGTTTGACATTGTTGGCAAAGCTCATGTCGCCGCGTGCATCTACAAAGTAACCATCCAATGACACATGGTTGAAAACGATCAATTTTCGCATATAGTTCCTCACGTGTAATTACGGGTTTTGCAAAAGCGCAATAGCGTTACCATCTATATCTCTTACAGATGCAATCAACTTGCCTCCACCAACATCCGTCACATCCTGCTGGACTTGTGCGCCCGCCTCCAGAAGGGTTTTCAGACTTTCCTGAATATCATCAACTTGATAATAGCCGAGCGGCCCGCACATTCCTTTTTTGTAGCCATTCGGGTCCAGCCCAATTTCCTGGTCGCCAACCCTGAAACCAACATAATATGCTTCATCCGCATACGGCTCCACGCCCAAAAGCTTTTCGTACAGTGTCCTGGCTTTATCCACATCTTGGACCGGGTAAACCAACAACCTGATACCGCTAATCATAATAGACTCCTTTCCGGATTGGCGGAAAATTTACTTCTTTCCATTTCCGCAGTCAAGGAGTACTTTCGGATAACCTATCTGTACTATTCCCAAATCGTCAAATGAGGGTTTTAACTCTTCCGGGATTTCATCCCAGCCTTTTTAAGGTTTTCCTCGACTCTGAATTTAACAATCCTGCCGATCAGATCCAGCGGCATGGGTCGGTCAAGTGGAAATTGGACCGAACCCTTGGCGCTTTCATATATTGATAATTCGCGCTCGAAGGCTTGAATTCCACTGGGCGTAGGGTAAAAACCGATATGATTTTTATGCGCGGCAAAATGAACCAAATTTCCTTTCAGAAAAAAAGTGGGCATTTGGTAACTGATCTTTTCTTCTGCTTGCGGAGCGGCAGCTCTTATGGTTGTCCGCAGCTCTTCCAGGATTTTTTGTATTCCTTCCGGGAATGTCGCAATGTACTCATCCATCGAGTTAAAACCAGCTTGATTGCTTTCCATGAATGCTCCTTGCTAATTGTTTTACTGCTTCTTGCTTAAATAACTAAATTTTCCTTGATCCATTGCGTTCGAAAATAACTAGATTTTGGTTCGGTTATTTACGCAGTACTCTGTAGTATATTATTCGAAATACCCTACGGTGAAACCCATACCACAAAACTCAATTTGTGGCCTTTATATTGACCGGTGATCTGCCAACAACCCGGAGTCGGAATATCCACGCCCACCAGCATCGCCGACCCAAAGTCTGCTTCGGCATTGGTTGCCTTGGAAGCCACCAATGGCGGTGCGGAGGCGTCCAGCCTTTTGCCAGTAACTGTCAGTTCTGGCGTCGGTTCCGTGATTGCATCATACCCTTGCCTCCACCAGAAGACTTTCTGGGTGTAACCTGAGTTGCTTTTCGGCAGGTCAGCCCAGATTCCGTCCGTTCCCAGCATGGTCCATAGATCCGCGGTCCCATACCAAAACTGACCTTTGTAAGCTGCCGGAGGCGTCGGCGGATAGGGTGCGGGTGGCGTAAATGCAGCGCCAGAGATCCGGGTGATCGAACAGGTGGAGGGTGAATTAATGGGTAGTGCTGAAGAAGGCGATTGAACAGTTGTCTGGGATCGGCCAGCTCCACCTTGTGGTGTGCAAGCCGTAAATAACAAAATACATGTAGACACCAGGTACAAATAAAGTTTATGGTACATTTGTGCCTCCGTAAATTTACCGCTAAAGGCTGAAATACAGGCTGCCCACCAGCCGCGCTTTAGATCGTGCCTGGCGGGTTGGCTTGAGCCATCGGAAACTCCTTTCAGGATTATCGCGCATCTCCGAAAAAGCTGTATATGCCTTTGTTCCTATGCCTCCATTCAAACTTTACGACAAACCAGTTCGCCTTTCCCGATGGGAACGATCAGCGCGTCCACCCGCTCATCGGCGAACGCCCGCTCCAACACCGGCTTCAAAGTCTCCCGGTGGTTGATGGCATTGTCGGCCACCAGCCAGGCGCCTGGCACCATTCTGGGGATAACCGCTTCGTAACACTCCCCATACACATCCTTCTCGGCATCCAGGAAACAGAAGGCGATATTGATGTAGTGAGGAAGATAATCCCGTGCGTCGCCTTCCACTAATCTTACGATGCCTTCCACTTGAGCAAGTCGGAAGGTCTCACGCGCCAGCTTTGCCTTTTCCGGGTTCACTTCAAAAGTGGTCAGGGTCCGCCCCAGCATTTCACAAGCGACCGCCAACCACAAAGTTGAATATCCGGCGCTTGTCCCAATTTCAAGATACACACCTTCTGGAGCGTTGGCAGCCAGCAGGGCCAGGAATTTGCCCGTTTCGGGCGGTATCTGTCTCAGACGCTGCAATCGAGGCGTGCCATCTTCCCGATCCCTGGCATCCAAGTGCTCCAGTGTTCGCATCCGCTCCAGGATGGACGGTCGAATTGAATGGAACATGGCAGGTTCAGTCAACGATGAAGAGTTTGACTCCATTGGGCGTATAAGAACGATGCGGTTCTGCATTGTCAGCCACCTGGTAGCTTACCCCGGGAGTAAGTGTGAACTTTCTTCCATCCGCCAGTTCAGTCTGAAGTTCCCCCTCCAGGCACAGCAGGATATGGCCTTTTTTGCACCAATGATCGGCCAGGTAGCCGGCGCTGTATTCGACCATGCGCACCCGGATATTATCGAATTGCTGCGTACGCCATAAGGCCATACCTGTCTCGCCTTTATGCTCGGTCGGGACAATCTCTGACCAGGTGGTGGTGCCAAACGGGATATTCTTCATTTCCATAGTAGCCTCCTTGATCAATTTCAGATTCACTTATCTTTTTGAGCCAGGCGCTTTTCGATCTCCTTAGAAGTCCTGGTGATGGACAGACCGCCATAGGCCGTGCAGCGTAAAGCTGCCGGGAGCATCTTCCCAACCGCATCCATGCTCTGGATGACTTCATCCAGCGGGATGACCGGATCATAATTGGCCAGGGCCATGTTCGCACATGCCAGGGCATTGCTGGCTGCCAGCACATTTTTGCCCAGGCAGGGCACTTCCACCCGGTTGGCGACCGGGTCACAGATCATGCCAAGGATGTTCTGGAGCGCCATGGAGGCCGCATTTACCGCCTGCTGCGCTGACCCGCCTGCCAGTGTAACCAGCGCGGCGGCCGCCATTCCAGACCCGGCTCCGCATTCCGCCTGGCATCCGCCCACCTCCGCCGCAAAAGTCGCATGGGCAGCAATAAAGACGCCGATCATGCCTCCGGCCAGCATGGCGCGCGTTTGCTCCAGCCTGGATAGACCCATCGCCTCGGCCGCTCCAATGCAGGCGCCTGGCAAACCACCGCAAGAGCCAGCTGTTGGGGCCGCAACGATCAAGCCCATGGCGCTTTTCGATTCCATTATGGCCGTGGTATACAGGATGATCTGGTTCAACACCCCGCCATCGATCAGGCGCCGGTTTTCCATTTCAGCCTGAAAATTCCCAGATTGATACCCAAGGATCCGGTCAGCATAGACCGTACCTGCCAGGCCGGTCTGGATGGCTTTCTGCATCACATCCAGGATGCCTGTCATCTTTTCCAGCACCTGTTCAGCGTTGAGGGCGCCTCTGGCGCGCTCGTAATGGATGGCCAGTTCGCCCAGGTCCAGGTTTTTCTCCCGGTTGTATTCGAGCATCTCAGCGCAGGTGATGAATGGTACATTGACCATTTTATGGGACAAGACTGGCAGCACCGGCGCGATCTGCTTGATGGATTGGATGTCGAACTTGGAACGTAAATCTAAGGCAGTTTTCTGATCCAGGAACGCCTGGGATTTGATCTCGACAAACCGGATACTCTCACCTTCCAACAAGAGAACTTCATCTGCCGGGATAATCTCTTTCAAATAAGCAAGAACGGATTCTCCGTTTGATCCAACATACAGCAGGGTTTCATAATAATCGCCTGCCAGGGAAATATTGACCCCGTCGATCTCGGTTACTTCGATGATCCCCCCGCCGGTGGAGATGGCGGTCAGGCTGTGCTGCTCTTTGGAATTGCTGACGGTCATCTTGTAAGTGTTGGGATGCTGCGCCTGGATGGGGGTGATCAGGATCGTGACCTTGATCCCGGCCTCTCGCAGCGCTTCCGGTGAGCCGGGCAGCCGGTCATCGGTGGGCTCCCAGCCCAGGAGGCCGGCGAACAAGCCCATATCCGAGCCTTGGCTGGCGTGAGTGCTGGCCAGCGAACCCTCCGGATCGAATTCGATCAGCACATTCTGGATCTCGCCATCCATCAGATCCCGCACGATCCTGCCGATCCGCACCGCGGCCGCGCAGTGTGAGCTGGAAGGCCCGCGCATGACCGGGCCGATCACGTCGTTGAATATACTGGGGGGTAAAGAATTCATTTTTCTCTTTTCTGGAACAAAAAGGAACCGCTATATGTTATGAAAAAATTTGGCCTGGCAGGCTAGGGATACAGTTTTTCATGCCTTTCCAACATTTGGATGAACTGGTCGATCCGCTTCTTGCGCGTCTCTGTCTTTCTGGCGATTTGAATTCTATGAAGGATTGCGTAGCGGTTTTGGCTGTTCAAGGTGGCGAAGAATGCTGCCGCATTCGGATTTTTATCAAGCGCTGCCTGCAAATCATCCGGCATCGTCGCCGTTCGATTTGAATCGTAGGCCGCTTCCCAGCGCCCGCTCTCCCTGGCGGCGTTGATGGCCGTCAGGCCGGCTGGTTGCATCCGGCCGCTCTCGATCAGTTCCAGGGCTTTGGCGCGATTGATTTTGGACCAGATGCTTTTCGGCCCGCGCCGCGTGAATTTCTGCAAATGAGACTCTTCATCATAACCTTTCGCCTGGCTGTCAATCCAGCCATAACACAGGGCTACTTCCACTGCTTCCTGGTAGGTCACGGTTTGGAATTTCGCAGATTTATTGGCCAACCTCAGCCAAATGCCTGCCGCCGAAGCGAAATTCACGGCCAGCCACTCCTCCCAGGCTTTTTGGTCTTCGAACAGAATGACCGGCAGCTCTGAATCGGGTTTATTTTTCTGTGCCACGGGATTGTTCTCCGCCTTGAATTATCGCACAATTCTGTTAAAGGAGTGCAGTCTCTCTCACCTCCCCCAAGTGAAAGGGATTGGGGGAAGCCCCCAGCTAAGGGGAGAGGTCAGGACTGTGAAGCTGCCATGGCTTGTTTAACCCTCTCGATCAGATCTTTGACCGCTGCCAGCTCATTTTCGGCAACCCAGACGAAAACATCCCTGCGTAAGAAATGGATGGCTAACAAATATTTGCCATTATTATCAGTTAAATCAATTCCCTTGAGGTGGATCACATGCACGCGCGTGCTGCCATCCTGGAAGAAACATTCCAATACGTCATTATCCAAAGCGAGTACGGTCGGCGGTGTTCCGGAAAGCGTAACGCTAATTATTGGGTCTGCCATCTTGTGGTCTCCTTGTACTTATATACATCTTGAACGGTGAGGGTACGCCGGTCGAAGGGATCCCCAAATAAGTTTACTGATTTCAGGCTGGAATGAGTAGTAGCTTTCATTCCAATTTGTTTTGTATTATTAGAAAACCAATCACGGATCTTTAAAATTCCTTAGTGTACCTTGGTGACCTTGGTGGGGAAGTCTTTTCCATCCACCCGAAGTACATCATGTCATGCTTATTATTTGGGCATGGTGAGACTTTCCATGGGCACCGTGAGAATTTCGTTCCCGAATTGATCCAGGCAGCTGCAGGTCCTATTTCCGAGGTTCTGCGGGGATTCACTGCTGGCCGAGTATCCTCTTTGTCTGCAGTAATCACTGCACAGCAAACCCTCCGACCTGGGTCCGATATTTCCAATTCTCAACTGGAAGAACCCAAAACCCAGCAGGAATGCAACGATCACGCCGATTGACACCAGGATATGGCCCTTATTAAATACTGGATCCCGTTCAAGCCGTTTCCCGATGAAAAAGCCGGCTGCCAGGATTGCAGTCCAAACAACCAGAAAGACCGCCAGGATCACAACGGGAAGGATCGTTTCGACGGAGGCCGGCCATGGATTATCCCCGAAAACAAAGATCCACAGCGCTCCGGCAGCGGTCCCCGCAACGATCAGCGAGAGCATCGCAGAAATTAATAATCCGGGTATTCCGAACAGGATCGAATAAATAAATCTTTTCTTCATCAGAATCTACTTTTTCTAATTATGCTGTCTCAAAAAATATCTTAATGACTTAAGTTCTACTGACACGAGTGCCCGAATGGGTATCCCCTTTAAATAACACCAGCGGAGACTGTCAAGGATCTTTCTGATTATCGCACAAATTTTAGCTCTTGGGTTTTGCAGTCAGTGTGGCCTCAGGAGTTCTCATTACCACCTGTCAGCTCTTCAAATCAAAGTTATAGAACGTCGCACCCATTCACAGCAGCACAAATGCATCTGCCGTCTCACTCCAGCAACCTACAGATGTGAAACGGCAGACACAACTCAGCTTGTTGAAGGTATCCGTGGCAGTGCTTTACTCGCTGGCCGGGTCGCTATTCCCCCATAAAATAGCGCCGCCGAAGATCCTTGCGCCCCGGTTTGAAGTTTTGCGGGACCCAATCCTGCGGGTTTTCTTTGAGGTAACCGGCATTCGGGTCTTTTGTTGCCTGATTGCTCAATTTTTCAACGATGTAGCGTGCATACAGATGATCGAAAATGCGCATGAATTCGCCAAAGTAAATGTCAGAGACGCGCGTGTTGCCGCGGATCACCAACATATTCTCATCATTGTTGTATTGCGAGGGCCCGCTGAAATTTGCCGACCCGGTTACGACGACCGGATCCTCCCCCAACGGGTCGACCAGCATAAACTTGTCGTGGATATAAAGGTTTTTATTAAAGCCGGTCAGATTCTCTCCAAGGAAGTTCTCCATGTCGCCCTTCCTAAGCTTTGCGCCGGCGGCGATCACCGTGTTGCTGATCTGGTTGATCTTGGTTTCAACACCGGCCGAGACATCCTTATCGAAGACTGCGTAGCGGAGGGTCGGTCCCGCTTTCACTAAAACATCTTCGAAGACTTTGTCGAGATTGAAGGCAAATGTCATACAAACAACCCGCTGAGCGGAATCCATCAGGTCTGCATACCAATGCAGCGTTTTTATCGTATCCTTGTCGTCCCTTGGGCTGAATAGAGTCAGCATTCGATCAGCCGGCGGCGCAGATTTTTCTGCGGGTGTCGGCTCCGCCCCCAGGTTTCCCTTGACGAGTGGTTTGCGGGTCACTTTGGGATTCGCAAGCCGCTCCCAAAAGTCCAGGTAGCGTTGAGCGATACTATTATCCCAGATGGCATGCCCTACATTGGAGTGGCCAAAAATGCCGCCTGCGGAAATGTTGGTCGAACCGGTCCACACGGCGACGGGTCGATCTTTATGGATCAGCACAATGAATTTGTTGTGCCGGATCCCGGCGCGGGCTTTCTGTGGCTTGCAGATCTCCTGGATGCCAGCCTCCGCGATCATCTTCTCATTATCTTCCTTATAAGACTGAGCCTCATACCGTATATCCACATTCGCTCCGTCAGTAAACGCGTCTTTGAAAGCCTGCCCAACCGGAAGATAGCGGAATTCGTACAGCATGGCGCGCAGCTTGTAGTCTGCGGCATTCGCCCCCGCCGCGCGCCGGATGAACCCGGTGAGAGCTTCGAACAAGCCGCGCGACAGCCACTTCATTTGGTCGGAGTTAGGCTGGGCCTCATCCGGCTTGATATCTCCAAACTTACGCGCATACGCCTGGGAACCGGCAACGCCGCGGTTGAAATAGATATCATGGGCCGGCTTGCCATCTTCTCCGGCCTGCCCTTGCTCTGCTTCCGTCGTGATTTCAATGGTAGTTGAAGAAGCTTCGTCCAGATCGATCAGCTTCGGCTTGCCATAGACCGGTACAACTTTATACCGGTAGGTTGTAGACGGTTTTGCCGTGTAATCACCCCACTGGAACGATTGAATTGGGTGTTCCGATGTCGGCACGGGGGTCCCGGGTGGCAGGCCCTCATCCTTGGACTTGAAGCGCTTAATGCCGCTAAGATAATAACGTTCTATCACCTGGCCCTGTTTTAGCTCCGAGCGCTCGATGGCAAAACCGAGCAGCCCATCCCGTTTCTTTTCCTGTCCTACCACAAAGTCCCACGCCACGGTGACCACGTGCAGCCCGCCGATGACGCGCACCGCCAGAACATTTCCCTTCACCAGTTGACGCATAATTTTCTCCTCTCTTCAGGGTTGCAGTTGTCGCCGGTTGGTTTGACTTCTCGCAAATTATCCTACCCGCAGGTGTCCGGTTCGCGGAGTAGTATCTCTTAACCGCTGGCGTCAGTTGCATGATTTGATCTTCAGTCTCACAGAAGCCAATTTTTTTTGGGGGGGAAAAAAAACTGTATTGATAACTGCAATGCCCCGCCCTCTTACGCAAATACTATACAACAAATTACTGCGCGATTCAATACGCTTCGAGCATGTTTCAGGCATTCGAGCTTGACGAATTAGAACATTTGTTTTATTATCATTGTGCGACAAATATATTCCTTTGCTGTCCTGTCGCTTTTTCTCAAGCACCTTACCATTTGAAATTTTTAGATCAATTCGCCGCCGGGGGTTCTTCTGGGATTGTTTTCCGATGGTTCTCTGGGAGGACACTCGTTCCTCCTTCGTTCCTCAGGAACGACACCCCCATTCTCTAATCGAAAATCGTCTGTCCCTGGTTCTTCCCACAGAAATGCTCCCCTATTCGTTCCGCGTTGTTTTCAAAATAAGTGACCTAAATTCGTAGCTTTTGCTTCAGCTTCTCACCTTTACGCGCCGCTTCGACCACTCGCAAGATGACCTCTTTGCATATCCTGGCATCCGATGAACTAAACAAGAGTGACTCATGCG
>JADGQB010000387.1 GCA_017882145.1 Anaerolineales bacterium | reverse complement strand
CGTTGCCGCCGGGATCTACTTCGGCTTCAGCGCCTATCGCCGGCGCCAGGGTATTGCCATCGAAAAGGTTTATCAGGAGATCCCGGTGGAGTAAGAATCACCCATTCCAGCATCTTCAACTCATAGGAAACACGTCTTATTTGACTCGGACTAACGAAGATGCTACAATGAATCGTCCGATATAGACTGGAGGTGACCTGCCCAGAATGAATTAAACTTTGCCTTAACTCAGTATCTCATCATTTCAACCATTAGTCATTTGGAATAGGAGAGAAAGAGAATATGCATACCAAGAAGTTTAGTTTCAATTTGGTCGCTGTGATGACTGTCGCAGCCTTCATCCTTTCGGCCTGCGGCACTGCAGCCACTCCAACCGCCGCTCCGGCCACGGTAGCCCCCGCCCCTGCAACTCAAGCCCCCGTTCCCACCACCGCGCCCGCCACTGCGGCTCCTGCTACTGCAGCACCCGCCACAACGGCTCCCGCGGCAGCCCCTACTATTGCCTATACATTTGATGGCACAGGCGTGGCTCAGGGATATAAGGGTACAGTTGTGTCCAGTGTGCCAGCCGACTTGGTAACTGCCTGCAAGGCAGAAGGCATGCTGACGATTATCGCCACTCCGCCCAACTGGGCAAACTACGGCGAGATCTTCGCGGACTTCCAGGCTACAACCGGTGTTGAACTCAACTCCCTGGACCCTAATGCAGGTTCAGCTGACGAACTCGCCGCAATCGAAGCCAACAAGGGTAACAAAGGCCCTCAGGCTCCCGATATCGTGGATGTTGGCTATGCATATGGCGATCAGGGTGTGAAAGCCGGCGATTACATGCCATATCTAGGCACATATGCGAGCAAGCTGCCTAAGACCACCCTGGGCATTCCCACCGCAGATCCGACCGGATTGTGGTCAATCGGCTACTTCGGTATCATGGTCATCGAGACGAACACCGCCGTCGTTCAGAATCCTCCGAAGAACTGGGCCGACCTGCTCAAACCCGAATACAAGGGTCAGGTTGCATTGGCAGGCGATCCGCAATCCTCCAACCAGGCCATCATGGCTGTTTATGCAGCTGCCCTGGCGAATGGTGGTTCTTTGGATAATGCCCAGCCCGGTCTTGATTTCTGGAAGAAGGTGAATGATGCGAAGAACTTTGTTCCAGTGATCGCCAAGGTAGGCACGATTGCTCAGGGTGCGACACCCATTGAATTGGCCTGGAACTACAATGCCCTGGGTGACCAGCAATCTCTAGCCGGGAATCCTCCGATCGAGATTGATTACCCCTCTCCGAGCATTGGTGGCGCCTATGTTCAGGCGATCAGCGCCTATGCGCCGCATCCCAATTGTGCCAAGGTTTGGATGGAAATTATCCATTCTGACGCAGGCCAGATTGCTTGGATTAAAGGCGGCGCTTCGGTCGTTTCACAGGCCGATATGCAAACCCGCGCTGTAATTCCTGCAGATGTATTAAAAATGCTGCCGGATCCCTCAGTTTTGGCTGCAGCTGTTGCGCCGACTGTCGATCAATTAACTGCTGCGAAAGCGCTTATCACCAAGGGTTGGCTCTCTACCGTTGGTGTGGCGATTCCGACTCCAGCTCCGTAATCGATAATGACCACTCTAAATTCTGTAAAGCGGGACGCGCCAAAAGCGCGTCCCGCTCCACCAAAATTTTCGTGGGTCTGGCTGGGAGTTACGCCGTTCTTCTTGTTTGCATTTATCTTTTTAATCTACCCTTCCTCGAATCTTGCAGTCCGAAGTTTTCAAGACACAAAAACCCACGCATTTACACTTCAAAACTTCGGGAATCTAATACAGAATCCCAATCTGATAAATGCATATTGGATCAGTATCAAGATCAGCCTCATCACCTCCCTGGGCGGTGGCATCTTCGGATTCTTTCTGGCATACTCCGCCATCCGTGGTGGGCTGCCGCCCTTCATGCGCACCAGCCTGATGACTTTCTGCGGCGTGGCATCCAACTTTGCCGGCGTTCCGTTGGCCTTTGCATTCATCGCCTTGCTCAGCCCATCCGGCGTGCTAACGGGCTGGTTGAGGGCCATGGGATACAATCCGTATTTCCACGGTTTCCAACTCTACACTTTTTGGGGATTGAGTATGGTGTACATGTACTTTCAATTCCCCTTGATGGTATTGGTCATTTCACCGGCGATTGACGGCCTGCGTCGGGAATGGCGTGAGGCTGCTGAGAATTTGGGATCCACCACTTTTCAGTACTGGCGATATGTTGCTTTACCAATCCTCCTGCCTTCCATATTGGGCACGATGATCCTGCTCTTTGGAAACTCCTTTGGCGCGTTCGCGACCGCGCAGGCACTGACAGGTGGCTCGATCAATCTGGTTACAATCATGGTTGGGGCTCAGTTGCGCGGCGATGTATTGGGTGATGCAGGCTTGGGGTATGCACTTGCCCTTGGGATGGTGGTAGTCATGGCTGTGGCGATCACTGGATACACGCTGCTTCAAAGAAAATCTGAGAGGTGGTTACGATGAAGCGCAGCGGTAAAGTCTGGTCCTGGTTTTGGATGATCCTCGGCATCCTCTATTTTTTTCTGCCACTGGTCGCAACATTTATTTTCTCGCTGCGCGCCAAGAAAGGCGTTCTGAGTTTTCTGGCCTACGAGCAGCTTTTCAATGACAGTGCTTTTATAAAAGGCTTCTCGTATTCGATCCTATGGGGTGTCCTCACCATAATTGTAGGCATCTTGATCTTTGTTCCTACTGCATATTGGGTCCGACTCAGGGCGCAACAATTTCGAACGGCGGTCGAATTTATTACCTTGCTTCCGTTCGTGATTCCCGCCATAGTATTTGTATTTGGATTGGTGCGAACCTTTAGCCATCCTCCGTTTCTGATCGTAGACAGCCCTGCTTTGCTTGTTGCCGGGTATACCGTGTTATCGATGCCTTATATGTATCGTTCGATAGATACGGGTTTGCGTTCCATCGATGTAGCCACATTAACGGAAGCGGCACAAAGTTTAGGTGCTGGTTGGGGACGTATTTTATTTCAAGTTATTTTGCCAAATATCCGTGTTGCCATCTTGAGTGGTGCTTTTCTTAGCTTTGCCATTGTGATGGGTGAATACATTTTGGCGCAGTATCTTGCAAAACCAGCCTTTGCTCCCTTCCTGGCTTACTTAATCCAACAAAAGGCCTATGAGCCTGCTGCGGCTACCGTCATCAGTTTTGCTCTCACTTGGGCATGCATGGGAATCATCAACCTTTTCGGCCGTGGGCAACAGACTCAGATAGCCGGCGGACACTAAATCATCCGAGAGTGATAATCTATGACACATCTAGCGCTTTCAAAAATATGCAAGCAATTTGCCGGGACTCTGGCGGTCGACGATTTTAACCTGCAAGTGGAAAGGGGCGAATTCGTTTCCTTCCTGGGGCCATCCGGTTGCGGGAAAACAACCACTCTGCGTATGATCGCCGGTTTCGAGGTTCCCACCGAGGGCAAAGTCACCATCGATGACGTGGATATCACCACCAAGGC
>JADGQB010000022.1 GCA_017882145.1 Anaerolineales bacterium | reverse complement strand
CAAGTTGAGTTGATTGTGTGCGGTGGTTTGAATTACCCATCCCGCTGCCAGCAACAACCGCCTGGATCAGTGCGGAAGCTTTGGTACCTCCGCAGTAAAATGATACTGCCAGAACGGCATTCAAACCTGTATTTTTCGATGCTGTGTCCCTGAGTGGTGAAATGATTGAGTTATTATTCTTTCCCTGATTATAAAAATAAAGAAGGCTAAAATTTCCGCGATAAATGTCAAACCAGCTGCCCAGTCGAGGAGTATCTGTATCGCCGGAAGTTTCCAATCTACCTGGCGACGGTTGATGAAATTCTCCAGCTTGTTATAGTCTGAGACCGGGATTCTTGAGAATAATTTTGAGCCATTCTCAAAAGGAAAAACATAACCGGTCGGGTCGGTCATGTTGTAATACCCATCTTCTATATCGAATACGGATCCTTCGTGAACAAGCGGGAGGAAAGAGCTCGATCCATAAATAGGGTCGTAATGATTGATGGTATTACTTGCCTGGGCTTGAAACACTTCATAATCGTTCATGGCAGGAATGATTTTATTCACCGGGAAGGTATTTCCCGCCTGAATTTCGGAATAAGTACCCAAGAGATTATTAATTTCAAAATTCCGTCCCTGAATATCCATTGGGAGCAGGTAATATGCCCACAAGGCAACG
Organism: Anaerolineales bacterium; assembly: GCA_017882145.1. GTDB lineage: Bacteria > Chloroflexota > Anaerolineae > Anaerolineales > Villigracilaceae > UBA877. The sequence continues at coordinate 23,911 of JADGQB010000022.1, read as the reverse complement.
AGCGATATTCCATTGAGCAGGACAAAAGCGAAAAGATTCCGTTGGTTAGAACAATTCTTCATCCAAATGTCGAAGACCTTGGCGCCGAGGATTGAAAGTGGAAGGATGAAAGAAGCAGTAAAACGCGTGTTGGTCCGTAATGAATTGAAGATTGGCAATACCTTTAATTGTTCGAATAAAATCCCCCGGGCGGTTGAAAATTGAACTACGAGAACAATAAAAAATAGGAGACACGCGCCGGTGAGAATTTTCTTAAATAGGAAAGCCTTCTCCAATCTCGGTTTATGCGTGAATACCATCCAGGCTCCGTAAACGAGTAAAAAAGATAATACCGGAGATATGGATGTGTCCAGTTCCCAAAAACCATAAGGCGAACCAATCCACTTGGCGAGCCGGACGACGAAAACCATACTACTTTTGCCGATTAAACGCAGAAAGGGGAGTGTGGTCATTACGCCCACCAGCTGGAAAATAAGTCCCCCCATACTTGAATACCAGCTAACAAAATAATGATCGCTCACTCCGCGCGGGAATGTTTTCATGAGAGTAGTAATTGCGTAGAGCTTGGATCCGCATAGGAGCAGAGTTAATATGGTTCCCCAGAATAGAACTGGCAAAATCTTCCGCCAGGAAAGCAGGGAAGGTTTTAGAAAATAAATTAGGGGGAAGGTCACCAGAGTAGTGAATAAGCACATTACACCGATGTAAACTCCTCCAGAATTAATGAGGATTGCACCCGTTAAGGAAATTAACGCCCCTGCCAGCCAGGCAGGCAATTTAGGATTAAACAATGCAAAAACGGGGATTACGATCAAAGGGAATGTGATTTTATCTACATGCCCAACAACCACGCGTTCTATCAAAAAACCGCTGGCAACGAAGAAATTCGCCCCCAGGATTGCTGACAAATAATTGAAATCCAGCAAGTCCCGCAGGAAAAGAAACGTGACTACAAATCCGATTGCGAGATAAATGGCAGTAGTTGCCAGAACGGCAACCAATGGATTAGCCAACAAGGTGATCAGTTGGGGCAACGAAAACTGCATTTGGAGAGGGTTAGGGTAAGCCGGTAAACCGCCTCCAAAACTGGGGGTATACCATTCGATGCCAAACCCGTTCACTATGTAAAACAGATGGGAATCAATCAGCCGTGGAATAAAAAGTTTGTAATCATTGCCAACGATTGGATAAGTAGCAGTCGAATAGCGGATGATGAATACAGAGATTACCAGGATATTCAAAAAAATGAAGATTGCAGGCAGAATGCGTTGTTTCACTCGGTATCGCCTCGAAAATCGAAAATCCCTTCCGAAATACTCCAGCTGCGTTTACAGGCCGGACAGTGGATTTCCTGATTTGTAATGGTCAACGGTGAAAATTGGCATTCGGGGCACTTGAAATACGATGCAAGATCTTTGTGTACCGGTGAAGGAATATTCTTTCCATTTACTCTGAGGCGCAGAAAGACACTAGGAGAGAATTGCCCGAATGCCCCGGTCCATTGAAATATTGAATCGAGACCCGCCAGAAGAGCTGGGGGAATGGTTCGCTTGAGCAGACCGATCCGGAAGTGAGAGACGGTAAGCGTCCTTTCGATGTGAAAACCCAGGCTTGCCAGCAACCTGTGCAGTGTCCGCGGATGAAAGTCAAAGTTCAAAGGTGCAAATTCGACCGATTCCGGCGAGAACGGGTTCCAGGCCTGGAGATGCAGCAGGTAACGCAGAATTGATTTAAGATTACGTTTATTGGCGAATTCCAGTATAAAACTTGCACCCGGCTGCATGACAGCGCGTACCTGGCCAAGCGCAGCAGGTGCGTCCGCCATATGGTGCAGGACTCGGATCATGGTGGCGGCGTCGAATAATCCATCTACAAAAGGGAGCCGATAAATGTCTGCTGCAACATATATGAATCGCTCAGAATTTCCCAGGAGCTCCTGGGCTTGTTTCAATTGGGTGCGGGAATAATCCAACAGCACAACGCGTTCGAAACCGTTGTAGCGCAATGTGTTGCGGCCGGCGCCGGCGCCCAATTCAAGCAATAGCTGTCCCTTTCTGGGCAGCAGGCGCCTGAGGGCAATCGCTTCACAGCGGTCCTCATATTCACGCCCACCTTTTTCCCAGAAGCGAGTCTGGTAATCAGAACCTTCATAATCACAAACGGGCGGCCGGTCTCGATCGGTCATCTTATCTTCCATTGCCGGTAAAGCTGATTTGTTTCATGTTCCTCCGTAAAATTTGGACGACAGCCGCCTTAATATACCAGAAAAACACAAAGGCAGGACATGCCTGTGTGGCATTCGTCCTGCCGGAAAAACTCGTGGTTGGCGGAGCGGGTGGTGGGGAAGCAGTAAATTATTCTGAAGATTGATCAGTAGTTTTTTTCTTGTTTTCCAGAGATTTTGTAATATCGCGTGCAAAGCTTTCAACGTTGATGGGCTTCGAAATATAGCCATCAAACCCTGATTCCAGGGTGCGTTTCCGGTCCCCTGGAAGAGTGTGAGCGGTAAGCGCTAATAATGGGATGTGGGATGTTTTGGGATCCTCTTTAAGTTCGCGGCCGGCAGTCCAGCCATCTATTCCGGGCAGAGAGAGATCCATCAAGATCAAGTCTGGCAACTCCTGGCGGGCCAATTCAAGCCCTTTATGCCCATCGCGTCCTACCAGCACTGCATAACCGGCCCGTTCAAGTAAGAATCGTACCAATCCAGAGTTGTCCTCATCATCTTCAACGACCAGTACTCGATTCTTCATGATCATCTCTCCTGCAATAGACTATACACAAACTATGCCGTTCCGTCAAATACGACTTCATTACAGGTTTGTGGTATATTGGATTTGATGCGAATCCTGTTTGTCGCGGATGGGCGTTCGCCTACTGCACTTAATTGGTTACGATATTGGGTGGAGAAAGGTCATATTGTCCACCTTGTTTCGACTTATCCCTGCGAGCCTCCAAACGGACTGGCCTCCTTGCAGGTCATTCCGGTGGCTTTCAGCAATTTCGCGGGGGGACAAGTCGGTAATACCGACGAGGCGCGGCACAGATCCGGTCTGGCAGGTAGCCTGCGCGGTATTTTACGAATGCTGCGATATTATCTTGGACCTCTCAGTTTATTGTTCTACCGTAAGCGCTATAGTCAGTTCGTAGCAGAAATCCAGCCAGAACTGGTGCATGCTCTCCGGATCCCCTTTGAGGGAATGCTGGCAACCAATACTCCGGTTGGAATCCCGCTGGTGATATCCACCTGGGGGAATGACCTAACCCTGCATGCGCGCGGCTCGTTTTTAATGGCAAATTTGACCCGTAGTGTGCTGCATCGGGCGGATGGCCTGATAACCGACACGCATAGAGATGTGAGGCTGGGGGCAGAGTGGGGTTTTGCTGGCACGAAGTCAACCCTGGTTGCGCCAGGGTCGGGTGGGATCCGAGTGAATGAGATCCTGGCAATTTCAGCGGCGGAAAAATTGCCAGAAGAGCTGCCGGCGGAACCGATCATTGTCAACCCACGCGGACAACGGCCTGGCAGTCTGCGGCAGGATATTTTCTTTCAGGCAATCCCACTGGTGCTGGAAAAAATTCCCAAGGCGATCTTCGTTTGCCCTTCCCTGGTTGGGGATAGTGACGCAGAACATTGGGTTAACAGGTTGGGTATCCGGAACAATACAAAATTATGGCCGCGCTTGAGCCAGGCACAATTATGGTCTTTGTTCCAGAAGTCTCAAATTTTTGTTTCTCCAAGCGTTCATGATGGAACCCCCAACTCATTGTTGGAGACAATGGCCTGTGGTTGTTTTCCAGTCGTCGGAAATATTGATTCGATGCGCGAATGGGTACAGACAGGCGTCAATGGCTTTTTAGTGGAGGCCGCGGATGTACATTCGATCGCAAATGCAATTGTGCAAGCAATAAACCAGCCCGCCCTGCGAAAAGAGGCTGCAAAATTCAATGCAACGCTGATCGCGGAACGGGCTGCTTACGCCCCTAATATGGCACGCGTTGAAATATTTTATAAAAGCTTACTACCAAAAACGTAATTGACGGATTTATTTTCTGCTATTAATTATGACTGGGGCGTACGCAGGGTTTCCAGACGATCCTGCAATTCAATCCGCCGGGTGTTGGCGGCTTGCCGGACATCGGCAGCAAAAGTCTGCGCCCGATTACCAATTTGTGTGCGCAATTCCTCGCCGGAGGCGGGAGCAAATAGCAATGCCGCTATTGCACCCAACAAACCACCGATCGTCGTACCAATGATGAAACTAACAGCCCTTCGCATAAATACCTCCTGTGATTAACGGTGATTATTTCCTCTATTATAGAGCAAAACTAGGTGTGTTGCTAGATTGCCATAGTACTGATTTTGTGGAATAATAATTCAAGCCGCGCGTATCGTACTGAACGCGACGGATTAAGCTTGAATGCAAGAATCAAACCTGATAGCCATAGGATAGTTTCGAAAGATATTTTCCATATCCCTGGCCCCTACCCAATGGAGGGTACCATGTCAACAATAGCTCCTTTTACCAACCCAACAGCAGTTCCCCGAAAAAAAACCATTCAGAACCTTCGTCAGAAGAAGGAGCGTGGCGAACCGATCACAATGCTGACCGGCTACGATTATCCCACCGCTCTGGCGCTGGATCGGGCCGGAATCGATGCGATCCTGGTCGGGGATTCGCTTGGAATGGTTGTTCTGGGTTATGAAAATACTTTGTCTGTCACAATAGATGAAATGCTCCATCATTGTCGCGCAGTCGCGCGCGGAGCCCGGTCGGCGTTACTGATAGGGGATATGCCGTTCATGTCTTACCAGGTTTCGGCGGAGGAGGCGGTTCGAAATGCCGGGCGGTTCTTAAAGGAAGGCGGCATGGATGCGGTCAAGCTTGAAGGTGGAAGCGACCGCGCCAACAGCGTGCGTGCCATAATCCGGGCGGGAATCCCGGTTATGGGGCATCTGGGCTTAACTCCCCAATCCGTACAGATGTTGGGCGGTTTTCATCCCCAGGGGCGCACTACCGAAACTGCCAAGCTTATGCTGGAGGATGCGCTGGCCCTGGAAGAAGCTGGTTGTTTCAGCCTGGTGTTGGAATCGATCCCGACTCGCCTGGCGGAACTTATCTCAAAGCGCATCTCCATCCCAACCATCGGGATAGGAGCCGGACCGGGCTGTGATGGTCAGGTGTTGGTGGTACATGATATGCTGGGATTTTTTGATCGTTTTACACCCAAATTCGTCAAGAAGTACGCCGACCTGCAAGGTGAAATGGGCCGAGTATTTGGAGAGTTTATCTCTGATGTGACGGAGCGGCGTTTTCCCATGCAAGAGCACTCGGTGGAGATGCCGGATGAGGAATGGGAGTCGTTATTGGGGGAATTGGCAGAAGACGAAAATAAATAGATGAATAAAAGCATCTTGATTGTCGGCACTGGCGCGCTTGCCACACTTTTTGCTGCCCGGCTTTCAGCGGCTGGCGTCAAGGTGACGATGCTTGGCACCTGGCAGGAAGGCCTGGCAGCCCTGCAGAAGGATGGGGCACGATTGGATGACCGGGGAGGCCAGTTTGTGCAGGCAACGAATGACCCTATGGATTGCCAGGGTGCGCAATTTGCCCTGGTAATGGTCAAATCCTGGCAGACGGGACGCGCAGCCGGTCAATTGGCGAAGTGTCTATCGGAAGGGGGGCTGGCTGTTACATTCCAAAACGGCCTGGGTAATGACCTGATTCTCTCCAGGATGCTTGGAAACCAACGCGTTTCACAAGGAGTGATTACTCTCGGCGCAACTTTACTCGGGCCAGGTCTTGTACATTCGGGAGGTGACGGAAACGTGACACTCGAGGCCCACCCACGACTCGACGCGATTTGGGATATGCTGCGCGTAGCCAATATTGAAACACACATTGTTAAAGATGCCCAACCGATGGTCTGGAGCAAATTGATTGTCAATGCAGCCATCAATCCCTTAACTGCTCTTCTGCGGGTTAAGAATGGGGAAATCCTCACCAATCCGCCGGCACGAGAATTGATGAGAGAAATTGCGGAAGAAGTCGCCTCGGTGGCGAAGGCACTCGGGGTAGGCTTGCCATCTTTGGATCCGATGCAAACCGTTGAAGAAGTTGCCGAACGCACCGCCGAAAACGTGTCTTCCATGCTCCAGGACGTACTACGCGGCGCGCCGACCGAAGTGGATGCCATCAACGGGGAAGTCGTTCAAGCGGGGAAATTGAAGGGCATACCAACACCAGTCAACCGGGTGATATGGTCTCTTGTGAAGGCCATTCCCGGGCGCGGTAAGTTATAATTTGTTTCACATTTTGGAGGTGTGAATGCGCAAACTGGTATTGATGCTGGCTATTTTTTTTGCGATGATAATACCCAACTCGATACGGGCTCAAGATGAATTGCGTCTCAGTTTGGTGAGCGTTGATATTTGGCCGGAATATGATCAGCCGGCCGTCTTGATGATTTACCGGATCACGCTGGCTCCCGAAACGAGCTTGCCTGCGAGTCTTTCCTTACGGATCCCATCAGATGCACAAATAAATGCGGTTGCAGTTGTTGATCCGATCAAAGGTCTGGTCAATACTCCCTATGATAATTCTATCCAGGGGCAATGGTCCGTACTTAAGATTCCGACCAACTCATTACAAGTGCAAGTGGAATACTATATTCCACTCGTCAAAGACGGCATCACTCGGCATATCGTTTTCGAATGGCCGGGTGATTACGTATTGGATACAATGGAAGCAAATTTCCTGCGGCCGCTCGGAGCGGAGAGCGTAACCATTAGCCTGCCTCCAATCGACACAAGCCCTGGACAGGATGGACTGACGAATTATCGCGTTAAGGCGGTTAATCTTGCTGCGGACCAATCTTTTTTCTTAAAAATCGATTATCAGCGCAATACGGATGCCTTGAGCATCTCCAGTCTGCCCGTACAAGCGGTTACCACGCCTGGACCCGACACTCCGGGACATGTCTCGATGACTGGCATCTTGCCCTTGATATTGGCTGGGATTGGTATGTTATTGATTGTGGCTGGAATTATCGGATTTGTCGTCTGGCAGCGCGGAGCCCAGGGTTCCCAACTTGTCAAAGTTCGCGAATCAAAGCGTGAAGAAAATAAAGACGAGTTCATTTATTGTCACCAGTGTGGAAAACGTGCCCAGCCAGGTGATATATTCTGTCGTACATGCGGTACGCTCTTAAAAAAGGGATCTGAGAACTAACTTCAATTCTCACCATAGATTAAGCTATTTATGTAAGAATGCAGGGAGAACTATTCCCGGAGATAATCCATGCATTTGTCCTCCAATACCGGTCTGCGTAGCCGTGCTAAATTCATCATGGGTGGCGCATCAATCCTGGCAGCAGTTGGATATCTATTTTTCTCTTCTACAAAGGCAAATGCCGAATACTTCATGCATGTCGAACAGTTAACTGCCAGGGATGCCGGCCTGTTGGGCCAAAATCCGCGGATTTCGAGGGTGGTCGTAGGCAAAACAATGCAATTCAACCCGGATATTCACAATTTATCTTTCGACTTCGCCAATTTTCCAGGGGACAACACTATGACTTGTATTCGGACAGCCAACCGATGACGATCCCGGCCATTCCAAGAACCATGGCAAACGATCTTTACGTGGTACTGATCAATTGGGAAATCATTTCTGTTTCGCATACTCCGTTTAAGGTTTTCACAACCCATTGGTGAACTGGTTATGGATTGGAATAGTGCTCTTTGTGCTTGGCTGCATAGTAGCAGCCTGGCCGGAGAAAGAAGAAATTGGAAGTGAGAATTGATGCGAGCAAAGAAAATTAGAGAAAGAACTCTGAAAACGAACATAAGGAAAAGATATGGAACAGAACACAATTAATCCTCCAGCGATAAAACGACGCGGTGCCCCACTGTGGATCCAGCTCCTAGTGTGGGCCGGGCTGTTGGCTTTGTTGGTCATTCTTGGCCTGGGACTATTCCGGGCGCAGCATCCTATTCTTAAAATCGGTTCGAAGGTGCCTGATTTTACGTTGAAGCTGTTTGATGGCTATCAATACCAACAAGCCAGCCAGGTCAGCTTGTCTTCTTTACGGGGAAAGGTTGTGGTGGTCAACTTTTGGGCCTCATGGTGTGTTACCTGCGCAGATGAGGCACCTGCCATGGAGGCTGCCTGGCAATATTATCAACCGGATGGCAAGGTGGTTTTCCTGGGAGTGGATTATACAGATGTGGATTCGAAGGCACTCGAATTCCTGTCAAGATTTTCCATTACCTATCCGAATGGACCGGATCTGGGAACACGAATTACACCTATATTTAATAAAAATATAGCCATGCCTGAAACCTATATTATGGACCAGGAAGGGGTCCTCCGGCAGGAGCAGATTGGGCCGTTCCAATCGGTGGCTGAGATCCGCTCTGCCATCGATCCACTACTAAGCGGGAAATAAAGAATGGAATTAGGCGCCATATTTTTGCTCCTGTTGGTGCTCGCTATCATAGTTCTGTTTGTGTCAAAACCCTTTTCCGAGAACTGGCGTATTCAAGCACGGAGTTCGCACGAACTTTCATCCTTATTGGCCGAGCGCGAGAGGGCTTTGAATGCCTTGCAAGAATTGGATTTTGACTATGGTCTCGGGAAGGTTCCGCAGGATGAATACTCTGTTCAACGCGCCAACCTCCTCCGAAATGGAGCGGATGTATTGCGCAGACTGGATGAAATTCAGGGAGTAGAGACCATGCAAGCCGAAGAGCCTGATAAACAAACCTTTGCTAAGAGCCATACAAGCTTCTTATCGGATGAGGATCTTGAAGAATTAATTGCCAAACGGCGCGGTAACCGCCGACAAAAAACTGCCGGCTTTTGCCCGAAGTGCGGCAAGCCAATTCTACGGTCTGACCAGTTCTGTCCGACCTGTGGTCAGAGGGTATCTTCGGAGTAATCATCAATCCTTACGACAAGGAATCATCCATGCAAGTCCGCATCACAGTACTCATCTTTATTACATCCCTGACACTGGCTGCTTGTACCCTGTCCGAGGATATTACTCCGCCGCCAGGTTATCAATCTCCAACCTCCGGGCCCACCCTGGCGGCAGCTTCTCAGACTGTTGAACCTACCTTGCCAAAATTACCCGCGACGGCTGTCGCAGGCCCAACTCCAGCAGGTAAGCAATCTCCCCTTCCATTAGCTACAATAATTACGACACCCGGTCTATCTTTGGGCGATATTTATGGCAGTCTTACCAATGGCTCTGGCGGCAGTATCCCGGATGGACAGAAAGTTACATTAATAGGGTTTGATAAAGACCAATCAGGAAATTACCAGAAAGCGATCGAGTTGGAGGCGCCCGTCAACCCGGATAGCTCATATAGCTTCAAGGGTGTCGATACTCCTCTTGATCGTGCTTTTCTGGTTGTCACAAGTTGGGGAGGCGTGGAATATCAATCCGATCCAGTAATTGTTTCGGCTTCGACAGTCAAAATCACTGTTCCCATCACGGTTTATGAAAAGACAGTGGATCTTAATACGCTCGCGTTGAACCAGGTCCACTTAATATTTGATCTGTCCACCCAAAATGTTATCAAGGTGACCGAATTATTTATTGTCACCAACCCGGGGAAGCAGGTAGTATATGTTCCCAGCGATGGAAAAACCATTCCTTTCATTCATATACCTGCGGATTCCAGTAATGTACAATTTCAACTTTCTCAAGGTAGTGCGCAATTATTAAATGCAACAGGCGGATTTGCGCTTCTTCCGGGCGCTGATAAGCAATACGGATTCATTGCAAGCTACAGCATGCCTTATAGCAAAAGCCTGAAATTTGACCAACCTTTTTCGATGCCGGTTTCATCCTTGACCGTTTTTGTTCCGCAAGGAGTGCGCTTGCGGGGAGAACAGCTCACCGATGCCGGTCCGCAAACCATCCAAAGCCAGACCTATGAAATGTACCAGGCTAACAATCTGGTTTCGGGAAGTTCACTTTCACTGACACTATCTGGAAAACCGGGATTGTCGACCGGTTTCAAGCTTGACAGGCAGACCCTGGTGCTGATTGGAATCGGCGTCGTCGGTGTTCTACTTATCGGTCTAGGGATTTTCTTATATCTGCGAGATCGCAAACGGTTCATTAAAGAAATCGAAATTGTTGAAGCGCCTGTTGAAGTAGATGCACTCGGCGAAGACCGCGACAATATTATGGATGCGATGATTGCTCTGGATGACCAGTTTAAAGCTGGTGAATTACCCAGGGAAGCATACGAGAAGCGGCGTATGGAACTGAAAGAGCGTTTGAAAGGAGTGATCTAATTCTTATATTTAAACACTGAATATGACAAACTCAGCCAATAGATATTGAATAGTCACTTGATCTCCTATAAAGTGTAATATGACTATTAACCCAAATTTATCCCAATGTTATCTACTCAAGATAAGGATTAAAATACTATGGATTATCAGCTCATTTCGTAATTAATTGGTAGAGACAATCCAGCGATTATTCGCTATAATGGAGGAGGAGATTTTTCCTGAGGATATGGGGAAGCACATGCGGTCTGGCTGGGCAGCGGTTGCTCTTTTCCTTCTTATGGCCTTGGCGATATTATTTGGAATCCAAGGAGTTTCTGCCGCGGGGAAGCAGCCCCCCGGTCCAGATCGATTCGCTGTCATTTTGCAGAATTACACTTCCTTTGAATGGTGGTTGACAAGTTATGGGGATAACAGAGTTGACTGTTCCATTGTTATTGATCATGATGGCTTACCTGCAGGCGGTGAGATATTCGATACCTGTGGACAGGATATTTACAATCAATGGATTTTAACCTCTCCCTGTACATCGAAAGGTGAATGCAACGGATTCTATTTGCAGTTGGTAAAAGCTGAACCGGCCCAACGCAAAGTCGCTGTAAAGCAGCAGTCCCCTGAAGTCTGGGTGACATTGGAAGGTTGTGTGCCATACAAGTCGACTTTCCGATGTGATACATTGCCTACATTGGTGCTGACTGGTGAAGAGCCAATGGTTGGAGAACACATTACAGGCCTTGAAGGCAATGCAGATGGAAATCCTTTTACCTGTGATGCTGTTTGTCAGGTGGATCTGGTGGTGACAAGCGACACTGGCTTGAACCTGGAATTCTGGGCTAACTCAAGTTATGGCGATAGCAGCGATATCTTCCAAGCACGCGTGCGCGTTGCCAGATCTTCGGATCCGGCTGATCAATCCTGGTATGTGGATGTGTTGAGTACGCAGTGGCGTGGAGATCCTCTGGCGGGTTGTTCCCAGATCTGGAATAAATTTCCCTCTGTTGGCGGTGAACCCGAATGGCTGACTACCCCACAGCGCCCTGAAGATCTGGCGACAAGCATCTCTTACGAATATTTGGCGGCCAACTTAATTAAATATGGCGTAGCTGATGCATCTTCTTGTAGTGATGGAGGCTTTCAAGCGAACGGGCTCGCCAGTGTTTGTGGGCTGGAAGCTGCACGCCCGGCTGTAAATGATTGGCAGAACCAATTCGACAATCTGATTTTTTCGGCTGCCCAGCAGACTGGTGTTCCGGCTCCTCTGCTTAAAAGGATTTTTGCACGCGAAAGCCAGTTTTGGCCGGGTCATGCCGATGATCACCCGGAGGCTGGCTTCGGCCAGATGACAGATGGAGGTGCCGATACTGTTTTTACCTGGAACCCATCGTTTTACGAGCAATTCTGCTCTTCAGTTTTGGATCAAGCAGTTTGCAAAACGAAGATATATCCGTTGCCTGAAGCCGGATGGGAGGGGATTGGGTTAGCGGAGGCCGAACGTTCCGTTTTAAGGAATGCACTCGTCAATAGCGTGGATGCAATTTGCCCGGAATGCTCCATGGGGATTGATATGGCCAAAGCCGATTCCAGTGTGGCTGTCTTTGCCCAGACGATGGTTGCAAGTTGCATGCAGGCGGGTAAAGTGCTTGATATGAACTATCACAGTGCACCAAATGAAGCTGCCACTTTCGAAGACCTGTGGCGTTTCACGTTGGTGGACTATAATGCCGGACCCGGCTGCCTGGGACTTGCGGTGGACCAAACAAACACTACGGGCGAGCCCTTGGACTGGGAACACCTGTCTTCCCACCTGACTCCTGCCTGCCAGGGGGCACTTAATTACGTTAATGAAATCAGCCGTTCGAGCCCGTAACAAAACTTCTTCACGCATCCGAAATGAATGGGGGATTTCAAATCCATGGAGTTCAATTATCTGGATTGAATATCGAATGGAACAATTCAAAAGAGTTTACCGTCTTCGACAAAAGCTTTGGAGAAAGAGGAGATTATGTTACTAAGAATTCTGTTTTTTATTGCTATGGCGAGTATGGTTGTCCCCACGACCGGTTGCGGTAGCACTCAGTCGGCTAAAATAAGAATCACTAAGGTTGACGAAGGCAAAACAATCGAGGTGAAAGCGGGTGGCGAAATCGTAGTTGAATTGGAAGGTAACCCATCCACCGGTTATACCTGGGAAACCAAGGATTTGGATGTCAGCCTGTTGCAACAGATAGGTGAAACAGCCTTCAAGAGCAGCAATCCGGGGCTGATCGGTTCAGGCGGGACACTGACTCTGATTTTCAAAGCGTTAAAAGCCGGGAAGGCGACTCTGACATTGATTTATCATCGTCCATGGGAGACGAAAGTAGCGCCACAGAGCACATTCATAGTTACATTAGCCGTCAAATAAATGTAGACGTAATGGGGGATCGTTAATAAGCCTGGTGGGGAAACCAACAAGATTTAACGAATCGTGCCTCAGCAGCACCTAAAACCGACAAGCTATTTCCTGCTCACTTGGTCAACCTATCAAATGGCTATCAGTCATCTATCAAACCGACTAACTGGTCTGTTTTGGTGTATAATACGGACAAGTCTGATAAACTTTGACGAGTCTCGTGCAGCGCAATGCCGGCCTGCCTGATTTTATTGGAAACCGGTGGTTGGGGAGAAATCAATAATGTTCGAGAACTTTGACCTGGCAGCACTCGTTCGCCGGTCAGATTGATATCAAGTCAAGAAACACCTGTTCACAGATTATTCTGAAACCAGCTCGGAACAAGATTATTATCGTATTCAAATTGGAGGTTCAATGAAGATTCTTTTGATCTACCCGGAGTTCCCTGATACCTTTTGGAGTTTTAAACATGCATTGAAGTTCATTCATAAGAAGGCCTCCACTCAGCCGTTGGGTTTATTGACCGTGGCGGCAATGTTGCCAAAGGAATGGGAAAAGCGCCTGGTGGATTTGAATGTGGGCACGCTTAAAGATCAGGATCTGAAATGGGCAGATTATGCTTTTGTGAGCGCCATGGTAGTTCAAAGGAAATCTACTTATGATGTGATCGCCCGCTGCAAGGCTGTCGGGCTGAAAGTGGTGGCCGGTGGACCGCTATTCACTGCCGAATCTGAACAATTCCCGGATGTGGACCATTTTATTCTGAACGAAGCGGAAATGACCCTCGCACCGTTTTTGCAAGATCTTGAAGATGGTCACCCTCAGCATATCTACACCTCCGACGAATTCCCCGATATACAAAAAACACCCGCACCCTTATGGGAATTGGTGGATCGAAAACACTATGCTACGATGTCGATCCAGTATTCGCGCGGCTGTCCGTTTGACTGCGAGTTTTGCAATATTACTTCTCTTTTTGGACATTTGCCGCGCGTTAAGACTTCCGCACAGATCATCCGGGAACTGGATGGGCTGTACCAACTTGGTTGGCGGGAACCGGTTTTTTTCGTGGACGACAACCTGATTGGCAATAAAAAACATCTCAAGGAGGATCTGCTTCCAGCGCTAATCGAGTGGCGTAAAGGCAAGAAGGGTATGCCGTTCAATACTGAAATCTCCATCAATATTGCCGACGATGAGCCATTGATGAATATGATGACGCAGGCTGGTTTCGACACAGTCTTTATTGGCGTGGAAACACCGGACGATGACAGCTTGGCCGAATGCAACAAGAAACAGAATCTACATCGTGACTTGGTGGCGGATGTGAAACGAATCCAGCGAGCCGGGCTGCAGGTGCAAGGAGGTTTCATTATCGGTTTCGACAATGATTCAGTCTCAACTTTCCAACGGCAGATTGACTTCATACAGAAAAGTGGTATTGTGACGGCCATGGTAGGTCTCTTGCAGGCCCCCGTAGGAACCCGGCTCTATAAACGTATGGAGCAGGATGGCAGGTTGGTAGGATCGTTCTCCGGTGATAACGTCGATGGTGCAACGAATATCATTCCCAAAGTGATGAACATAGACGTGCTTCAGAAGGGCTACCGGTCGGTAGTGAAGACACTTTATTCTCCGAAGAATTATTATGCGAGGGTCAAAACTTTCCTTCAGGAATATAAAGCACCCAAGATCAAAATCCCTTTGAACGGGGAATATATTCGAGCCTTTTTCCGTTCCGTTCTACGTTTGGGGATTATCGGAAGGGAACGCGTCCAATATTGGAAACTAATCTTCTGGACACTTTTCCGCCGGCCTGAGCTGTTTGCCTTGGCGATCACGTTTGCCATTTACGGATATCACTTCCGCCAGGTTATGGACTTGCATTTGTTGTAATCGAGGTTGCGGGTGTGGCAAGGAGCGGGAATTTAAATGGTTGGAATTTCAATGCCTTCCGGAGCAACGATTTTGCTCCGGAAGGCAAATAATTTGCTATACTATATCTATAGTGTTTTCCGGAGTGGTTCTAGGTAAGGAGGGGAATATGTCTCTACTTGTTTGCAAGGGGGATTTCGTTTATGGAGAATTTACGGAACAATATGACTTTACACGGACTCAGGAATATATTAAGGAATCTGCGGATCTGTGCTTCCGGAATCATTGCAACAAAGCAATCATGGATATCAGGGGAGTAACAGGGAAAATCAGTATATGGGATCGTTTCAAGTTGGCCCAGGCCTCACTTCATCATTTCAGCAGGAACTTGCATTTAGTGGTGGTTTACAGAGAAGAAGAAATTAATGGCTTCTTTGAAGATGTGGTTGTAAACCGCGGGGGCAACTTTCGAATATTTACGGAACTGAAGACTGCGTGTGATTGGTTGGGGATTGATGAGAGTGCAGTGGTAGTAAAATAAGCTAGTTTATCTACACAACTACACTACTTAGGGAGTACCCATGTCTGACACTTTTGATGTCGTTGTAATTGGCGCAGGACCGGCGGGCTACGTGGCTGCCATCCGAGCCGCCCAACTTGGACAAAAAACCGCCATCGTTGACAAGCAATGGCTGGGGGGAGTATGTCTAAATGTCGGTTGCATCCCCTCCAAATCGCTACTTAAGAATGCAGAAGTAGCCCACTTATTACGGGAACGCAGCAAAGAATTCGGTTTTTCGTTCGATAACCTTGTGCTGGATTATTCAGTGGCAGTCAAACGCTCGCGCCAGGTTTCCGACCGATTAACCAAAGGCGTTGGCTTCTTGATGAGGAAGAATAATATTACCGTACAGATGGGTGTTGCAAAACTGACTGCGAAAGACACGGTGGCGGTGACCGATAAAAACGGGCAGGTGATGGAACTTAAAGCGAAAAATATCATTGTGGCGACCGGTGCCAGCGCAACTGTCCCGCCGTCCTGGAAAATGGACGGGCAGAAGGTAGTAACCTACCTGGAAGCCATTCTGCAGGAAAAATTGCCCAAATCGGTCGTTATCATCGGTGCCGGCGCGATCGGGATGGAGTTCGCCACCGTCTGGAACGGCTATGGCGTGGAAGTGACGGTGGTTGAGATGTTGCCGCATGTGCTGCCGCTGGAAGATGAAGAGGCCGCTTCAGAAGTGACCAGGGCATTCAATAAGCGTGGCATCAAACTGCTGGCTGGGCACAAGGTCGAGTCGGTTGAAACTACCACGACCGGGGTAAAGGTCATTGTCTCAGCATCCGGTGAGATGAAGGTTCTGGAAGCCGAACAAGCCCTGCTGGCGATCGGTTTTCGCCCCAATTCGAAGGGGCTTGGGCTGGAAGAAGTTGGTGTAAAGATTTCAGAGCGTGGCTTTATCGAGATCGACGAGAATATGTCCACCAACATTACGGGTATTTGGGCTATAGGCGATGTAACCGGCAAACTGATGCTTGCGCACGTTGGCACGGCGCAGGGAATTGTCTGCGCCGAGCACATCGGCGGGGCTGAAACCGTCAAACTCAATTATGAAATGATGCCGCGCGCCACTTATTGCCAGCCGCAAGTGGCTTCCTTCGGGATGACCGAGGCGCAAGCCAAGGAACGCGGCTATACTATCAAGGTAGGACGTTTTCCCTTCCAGGCCAATGGCAAAGCGCTTGGACTGGGAGATTACGCTGGTTGGGTCAAATTGATTGTTGACGAAAAATATGGAGAAATACTTGGCGCCACCCTGGTCGGACCGGAAGTAACCGAGCTGCTTCCCGAGCTGACCCTGGCCCAAATGATGGAATTGACCCCGGCTGAGATCGGACGCAATGTGCACGCCCACCCGACCCTATCGGAGACATTGATGGAAGCAGCACATGTAGCCGAAGGAATGGGAATACACGTCTAGCGTGTAGCCATTAACTGCTTGCAACTAGTCTGTTGGTGAACTAAAATCAATCCTGCTTTTCCGTAACGCGGGATTGATTTTTTTGTCCATTTACAGTCGATGTGTTATTGGTGGGAGTATGTTGCAGCCAATTATTTTTTGAATCGATACCGTAGACTCATGGGGGATTGGCGACAAGTCGGCAGGCTGGATAAAATCATAAATATTTAGAGGTTAAGGATGTACGATGTAATAGTTGTTGGTGCGCGGGCTGCGGGTGCTCCGACGGCGATGCTTCTAGCCCAAAAAGGATATAAAGTCCTTTTGGCGGATCGGGCTCATTTCCCGAGCGACAGCCCGTTGGCTAACCTGATCCAGTTGAAGGGTTGCGCGGCGCTAAAGCGCTGGGGTTTGTTGGAGCGAGTTCAAGCATCGAACTGTCCGCCTGTCTCAAAGGCCATTTTACAGATTGGTGAGTACTCCTTGCAGGGAGAATATCTTCCACTGGATGGCACCGGCGCGACTGTCTGCCCCAGACGATCCATTTTGGATAAGATCCTGATTGAGGCAGCAGCGGTGGCAGGAGCGGAAATACGAGGGGATCTAGTGGTCGAAGAGCTGCTTACGGACAATGGACAAGTGATAGGTGTCAGCGGTCGGCTTAAATCCATCCAGGGAGCGAGGGAGATCAGGGTGGAAGAGAAAGCTGCACTGGTTGTCGGAGCAGACGGTAAACACTCGTTAATTGCCAAATCTGTCCAGGCAGCAATGTATCAGGTCAAGCCAGTACTCGCTTGTGTTTTTTACACTTATTGGGAAGGCTTTGGACCTACCAACGGCGAGTTATACTATCTCGCCAGGGAAGCAATAGGCTTGTGGCCGACGAATGCCGGGCTGATCAATATCTTCGCTGCCTATCCTGTTAATGAATTTCAAGCCATTCGACGTAATATCGAAGCTCGTTTTTGGAAGACTGCCGAAAGCGTACCAGGGCTGGCTGAACGGTTGAGAAACGGGAGACGAGTCGAGCGGTTCTACGGAACTGCTGATTTGCCGGCCTTTTACCGGCGCCCATATGGTCCGGGCTGGGCGCTGGTTGGGGATGCTGGAATGACCCTGGACCCTTTTACGGGTCAAGGGATTGGGAACGCGTTCCGGGATGCAGAGCGCCTGGTGGATGCAGTCGATGCCGGATTCTCAGGGCGCTCAACATTCGAGGCGGCTTTGGCTGAATATGAATACGAGCGTAATAGAGAGACGCTCCCGATGTACGAATTTACAGAAAAGCTGGCCGCTTTCTGCCCACTTCCCGATGAGCAGAGGCTGTTGTTGGCCGCCTTGGTGGATAAGCCGGAAGGCATCCGGCGGTTGCTGGGGGCTCTCAGCGGATCGATTTCCCTTAACGAATTCTTCTCGCCTTCCAGCCTGTTACACATTGTGGGAATCAAAGGCATGTTATCCATGTTTTCAAACAAATTAAAGAAAAGCGGATCTATTTCGGAACAGTAATTATGGGGGATACATTAGTTGACAATTGATACTAAAATAGTATTAATACATTTACCGGTAAATTGAACAATATTTGGAGGCCCCATGGCAGAAAAATTTGTTTCGCGTGGTTTTGTTGGAAAAAGGCAACCTGCGGATAAAGCCGGGCGCATACCTCCCGGGCAGTATATCCGGGAAGATTTTCCGGTGCTCTCTGCTGGTCCAACCCCACGCGTCCAACTGGATCACTGGACATTTTCCATTGAAGGTCTGGTCCAGGAAAAAGTAGATTGGAACTGGACTGAATTCCTTAAACTCCCAGCACAATCTTTCATTGTAGATATCTCGTGTGTCACCAAGTGGACCAAACTGGATATGAACTGGGAAGGTGTCAGTTTGGACACTTTATTGGATTATGTAAAGCTGGATCCCAAGGCCCAATTTGTGACTGCGTATAGCTACGAAGGGTATACAACAAACCTGTCGATTGCAGACATCGTTAATGGGCAGGCATTTATTGCTTATAAGTATGCCGGGAAACCTCTGGCACCTGAACATGGCGGGCCGGCCCGGCTGGTTGTTCCACATCTTTATTTCTGGAAGAGTGCAAAATGGGTGGCGGGCTTGAGGTTCACAGAAAAAGATGAGGCGGGTTTTTGGGAATCGGCCGGATACCACAACCGTGGGGATCCGTGGAAGGAAGAGCGTTACAGCAACACTTTCTAGGGGTTCGTGATGAGACAGTCCGTTGAATGGCAGGTTGCTGCCCTTAAAGCTGTCAAGGCAGAGACCAGGCAGGTAAAGACCTTCACGCTTACACTTCCCAATTGGGTAAGGCACCAGCCAGGCCAGCATTATGATATTCGTCTGACAGCGCCGGATGGGTATCAGGCGCAGCGCAGCTATTCGATCGCATCCGAACCTGAACGGGAGGGAGAGATTGATCTGACCGTAGAAAGAATAGAAGACGGAGAGGTTTCGACATACCTGCATGATGTGCTTGTGCCGGGAGATTGCCTGGAAGTGCGCGGCCCAATCGGTGGCTATTTCGTCTGGGATGGTGAAAAGAGTGACCCGTTGATGCTGGTCGCTGGGGGTTCAGGGGTTGTACCTCTCGCAGCGATGATCCGCCACCGGGCTGCCTTAGGGATTAAGGTGCCAACGAGGTTGCTGTATAGTTCAAGAACCCGGGAAGATATCCTCTATGGCGAAGAATTGGAGCGATTGGCTTCGGCAAATGATGGTCTGGTAGTTTTTCACACTCTTACCCGAAACCAGGAATCAGGTTGGAAAGGCTTTAACCGACGAATCGACCAGGTGATGCTGGCCGAGGTTGTCAAACAATTGGGCGAGGCTGTACAGGTGTTCATATGCGGACCGACAATGCTGGTTGAGTCGGTTGCAAACGACCTGGTCGTTATAGGGATCAAGCCCGCACAGATTCGCACCGAACGATTTGGCCCGACCGGCCTGGCTGCAGGAGCATAAATGATGGACGACATCTCTGTGGACACCAAC
The DNA here is from genome assembly GCA_017882145.1 of Anaerolineales bacterium. Taxonomy (GTDB): domain Bacteria; phylum Chloroflexota; class Anaerolineae; order Anaerolineales; family Villigracilaceae; genus UBA877. Next base: position 4,367 of record JADGQB010000022.1, on the reverse strand, counting down.
CAGGAAATGATGCTGGATGCCAATTCGGTTGGTGGACTTTTATGGGATATTTTTGGGGCAGAAATGACAGCCGAGCCTACCAAGTGCGCCCATTGCGGGAACCAGGCTGAAATAGGTACATTGTTGGCTTACACCCAGGGACCGGGAGTGGTCTTGCGATGTTCTACTTGTTGCAAAGTGGTCTTGAGGATCGTCCAGACTCCGGATGCAGTTTATTTGGATGCACGCGGAGCCGTATATCTACGGCTGAGACGGTAAATATTTCTGAGATAATAACACAACCCCGCGCTATTCAGCAGGGTTGTATTATTTAAGAAAGGAATATTAGTGCGCTGAGGTCTGGTCGGCCAATTCCTCGAGAATTCGTAGATCCACCTTTGCCATTCGGACCTGGGAAGGGGTCAGCATACCCAGAATCCAGGCATAATCATGGCTGATCGGACTGGTGTAATAAGAGATATAGGCTGTATCCCCATCCAAAACCAGGCCGGAGTAGGATGTGTCACCATCGCTAGGGAGGTCAGTCAGGTAAGCCAGGCCATCCAGGCGTACCTCGAAAAGGGAAGTCCGTTTGCGGGCAAGAATGCTGCCCTGGTCGGTCAGAGGTCCGCTGCGGCCCAGATCCGGTTGGTAGCGGCCCACAGCATAAATGCGATTATGGTATGTAAACAGGTACGGACCATCCAAACGGGTCACTTTGCTCTCCAGCAGGTCGGTCCAGGTGGTGAAAGGCGGATCGGACAAGGTAATCAGGGTTGAGCCGAGCGGCTGCCCGAACATCCCATCGCCCCAACTGTCGTATTCCAACCGGGCTGTCGCGAGCAGGCGCCCATCCGGCAGGAATTGGATCTCGGTCTCGTCATTATGTCCACCTGAATGAATCGTGGAAACCGTCTGCCAATTTATGCCATCCGTAGATTGCAGCAACACCGATTTTCCATGCTGGTACCAATACGCTGAATTATAAAAAGTCACGCCGTCCAATGTTTTCGGCCTCCAAAACAACCAGCCATCCAGGTTGGGAACGACTTCGAACGTTGACCAGGCAATGCCATCTTCCGTGTAAGAATATACAGTGATATATGGTTCGGCCACGAAGCTGGTGTTCTTGAGGGCGTACAGGAAAAGCCGGTTTCCGATCACAGCGAATTTCGGGTCACGGATATCCTCACCTGTCGGATTGAAGGTATCCACTCCTGTCCAGGTGTGACCCTGGTCATTGGAGAACTTGACATGAAGAACCGATTTGTCACTGCCAAAATGGAAGGGGGAGGATACGTAGGCGATATAAAACAAACCGCGCCATTCGAGCATATCCGTGTTCGAGTTATGCAAGCTATCATTAGCGATGTCCCAGGAGTTCACCACTACGAGTGGGTTTACGTGTGCCCGACTTGGGCGCAAATACCAATAACCGAACAGAAGCAGTAAGGCAGTTATTAGTATTGCGATGAGCGATCCAATGAAACCGAAGAATTTCTTCATGTCACCTCAGTTATCCGATAGAGTTATTTTGCCAGGTTTTCTGTATGAGTGAGCTTCTCATATAAATCCATACTAAAATGATTACTAACCATCCAGGATGGGGTAAATCGAACCTCCTGCATTTTCATTTGCAGGAGGTTCGGTTTCAAGCATGAACCATGGTCAACAACATTTTAAACTTTTGGATTGCTTTGACAGCGTGCGGCAAATTCGCGGGCATGATGATGCCTTCCCCGGCTTTTAGGTTATATGGTTGGCCGGAGATTTTAATCTCGGCTTCTCCGTCGAGGATATGGACGAAGGCGTCGAACGGAGCAGTGTGTTCGCTGAGTTCCTGGCCTTCATCGAAGGCGAACAAGGTGATATTGCCACCTTCGGCTTTGGTTACCTGGCGGGAGACGACTGCGCCGGTCTGGTAGTTGGCCAGGGAGACAATAGTTAGGATTTCTGATTTAGGTGCGGTGGGCATGGGTTCCTCCTGGGCGGACATTGTCCGCCCCAACGATTTAATGGATAGAAAACTGATAAGGCGCAACCAGGCGAGTGAAGCGGGTTGTCCCAGTGACAACCAGGACGGCATCCTGCATACCGTTTTGGCCGATGGTCAATGGAATTGTCGCAGTCTGGTCGGCGGCAACAGGAATAATCTGAACTTTGGTTCCGCCCGAGGATTGGGTTATAAGTGCCAGGCGGAAGGTCTGAGGGACGGTATTCTCAACTCGTGCAAAACCGGCGGTCTGCCAACTGCTGTCCTCGGTCTCAAAATCGGTGGAATATTTTATGGCCGGAACACTGACATCGTCCAGCATGAAACCTTCACCGTTCACGGCCGGATCGGTCAAGTATTCGAAGCGCACGGATACTTTCTTTCCGGCATACTTCGACAGGTCAACTGATTCCTGGATCCAACCGTTACTTTGGCTGGTATAACCCCAACCATATGAAGCGCCGTTGGGGTTGCTGGATGTACCGGAAGGTGTTGTCAGTATGTCCCAGTGTTGGCCGTCCGTAGAAGCTTCAACATAAACATAATCGAAATCTTTTTCGATATCGTACCAAGTCCAGTAGCTCATGTTGACCGAGCCTGTGACCGCTGAAAGATCGAAGGCGCGGGTGAGAGTCATATCCGATTCATCGCCTTTGTTCGACCAAAAAGCGTATTTACCAGAGTGCGGGTCGGCAGGCAGCAGGCGGGTGGATGTAGCACCCTCGAATTTCAGAGAGTAGTTCCCGGCACAATCGATGCGGATGTAATCCACTCCGTACTGGTTAACAGTCCGGCCGGCTGTGTCGGAAGGGCAGGTGGAGATCGTCTCGGTAGGGCCGGCCTTGGGAGCGGATGGATAGTTGTTGTAAACGTAACGTCCATCGCCGACGGAGGCATCCTGAACAAAGTTGGTGACGGCCCAATCCAGGAAGAAATCGTCGGCTGTGATGATCTTGCCGGTAATGGGATCCTTTGTGTTGGTCTGAGCCAATGTGCCATCGAGGCTGTCCAGGCCGTTCTGTTGGTTGTGAATCACAGCTTTGGTAGTGTTTTCACCGAAACGGTCCAGGAAGTACGTGGTAAACAGGAAGCTGGCGCCATAATGAGCCGAGTTGTCACCGGAACTGCCCAGCCAATCGGTCAGGTTGAGATCGGGATTGGCCAGGTAGATCTGGTCAAAGTTGCCATTATCGTAGTGGTTGAGAAACGTGGCCAACTCTGAGAAGCCTTCATTCAAAAAGGATGTTTCGTTACGGTCCTGGTACCAGTGGATCATGTGCTGGAATTCATGCGCAAGCGTGCCGTACGTGTAGGGATCCGCGAGCGGTTCGGAGGAGCTGATATAAAACATCTCGTGCGCATTGGAATACTGAAAGATCTGCGGCGGATATTCATCGGGGGAATAATAATAACCGCCCACGTTTGCCCCAAGACCACTGGTATAGAGGATGTAGATATGAGGATCATCATCCACGCCAGGGGTCCATTCCGAGCCGAAGAACTCCCGGTCAGTTGGGTAGATCTTGGATTCAAAGGCGTCCATCAGGTCTTTAATATCCTGCTGGTTGTAACGAGTGGAGTCATTTACCCAGAAATAGGAATGGGGAGTGGCATAACGTAAGGTGGCCTGGACCTGGGAATAGGAATTTGTATCTTCATTATTAACCCAGAAGGTCTGGTGTGCGCCTTCTGTGTAAGGCTGGGGAGGTGGAGGCAGCGTCGGCGAAATGTTACAGATGTTTTTGAATTCACAAGCCAAAGCAGTTGCATCATTATCGGGAACGACGATCCCTTCGAGCAGTTTCAAGGTTTCGGTGGGAATCTGATCGACCGGTTGGCGGGTGATCTGGAACAGGGTGGGAGTAGGACCGCTTGGTGAGACCGGCAGGCTCGCCGCAAAGGTTGGTATCGCTGTTTGGATCTTCGAAAAGGAATAATAGACAGCTCCCAGAATGACAATTAAACAACAACATAATACCAAGGCGACTCCCAATATGATGAGGATAATTGAGGTGTTCTTATTCATGGCATACTCCTAAGCTGTTTCTACTGATGATAGCAGCGGAAAATGAATCAAATCATTCGTATGATAGCGTTCGACGGGGTTTTTGTCCATGATGGAAAAATTTCCTATCCGGAAGGGAGATTTCTTTCGCTAATGTACGGCAAGATTTTCCAGGTTTTCCCTGGCAAGCCTGGGAGTGCGAAGCCGGCTAAAAATGATCAAGCCGAGGGCGCTGGCCAGCCCAATGGCCAACCCGCCAACCCAAATGGCGCGCGGTGCGATGGTGTCATTCAAATAGCCACCAATCAACGGGGCAGAGGCGCGGGCGATGCCCCAGGCAAACCAGTAAAAGCTCATGTACCGGCCACGCATATCGACGGGAGCCAGATC
>JADGQB010000386.1 GCA_017882145.1 Anaerolineales bacterium | reverse complement strand
ACCCGGGCGAAAACAGCCGGGACGGTCAGGGTCAATGTGTGTCCCCCGGCCAGCGGCGGGAAGGTCAGCGTTCCGCTAAAGGTTCTTCCCCAGTTGTCCACGCGATAAATCATCCCCTGCTCGTCCCGCAACATAACCGGATTGGTGTCAGTTTGCCAGACCAATCCCATATCCGAGGATGGAATTAAGGCCGGGTCCTTCGACTGTGCCTCCAGCAGCACGGAAGTTTTTTCTGTTCCACCGCTGGCCGCCTGCAAACACAGCCGGATGCCATGCTTTTCCACGCACAGGTCAGCCGCAGGCGAGGGCTGTAGTGTGGCTTCCAAATAAGGAACGGCGCGTACATCCGGCAGGTGAGATTGGGCTGCGGGGATCCAGGTTAATGGAAGATGCCAGCCGGCGGGCAAGACCAGGCTGGTCTGCGTGGTCCCGGCCGGCAGGGCCGGAAAAACCAGCCTGACGCCATGCGAGCCGGGAGAATTGGGGAAATATTCCCAGGAAGAAAGAGCCAACTGCGAACCGGGACCGGTCTCAAGGAAAGCGCCATCCACCGGGGAGGCAGTCGCACTGAATTCGAGATAGAGGCTCGTGATCTCCGGTGTTGCCACCGCGTGTGTCACCGTGAGGCTGAGCCCGTTGTGCGCCTGCATGACCGGCTGCTGGAGCACGAAGGTAGAATCCGCCGGCAGGAAGCCGGCATCCTGAACGTAGATATAGCCAAACAATCGGCTTACGGCGGCCAGGACCGGCTGCCGGAAAATAACGATCATCGCCAGAGCGAGGATCAGGGCTGCCACCCAAACGGTCCGGGCGCCAAACAGGCGGCGAATGGGATGCGTATCCTGGTTCGAGGTTTGGGTTTGACGCTCCCAGCGCGTGCGCAGACCCGCTCGCGGGGCTGGTTCGGCTTCGAAATCCAGCGCATGCAGTGCAAAAACTGCCTGGACTGCGGGCTCTGTTATCGGATGGTCAAGAGGTTTGGAGGGCTGACCGGGCAAAATCCCCAGCAAATGGTCGAGCCACAGGCTGAACTGCTCGATGGATTTATTGGCCATGCTGCGCCTCCGGCTGGATGGTTGCCAGTTGTGAACGTAATTTCAGTAAGGAACGGTAAAGGATAATGCCTACATTATTTTCGGTCAGGCCGGTCAGCTCTGCGATCTGGCGGTTGTTGAGCAGCCCTCCGAACTTGAGCGCCAGGATTTCACGCGCCCGGCTGTCGAGGCATTCAAGGGCTTGCAGGACCTGTTCTTTCGCCTGATCGAGCATGATGGCCTGTTCCAGGGTTGGGTCATCCGGAATGGAGAAATCCTCATCCAGCGGAACGGTTTGCTTTTCAGCTTTCCAATGGTTGATGCCCAGGTTGTGGGCGATCGCAAATAGCCAGGCCTGGATGGGCGCCTTGTGCGGGTCATAGCGGGACAGGTTTTTCAAGGCCCGCTCGAAAGTGGCGGAGGCCAGATCGTTGGCGGTGTCGGGATCCGCGCCGCGATACCGGAAGTAACGGAAGACGGCCGGATAATAGCGCTCGAATGCCTGTTCGATGGATGCCTGCTTGGCTGGCACGGTTTTGATTTGTCGCTGCAAAGTGCCCTCCCGGACAGTTCTCTATTAAGTTATACAACATTTTCTAAAAAGTATTACACCTTCCACTAATACAGGGAATAACTCAAGTTCCCTAAAGAAATATCCAAGGGAATGGTATATGGTGGAGTTGTGGCATTATCAGGCGTACTTACTTTCGTTATGGACGGAGTAAGAGAAATTATGGGGTGGCGACAGGCGCTTACTGAGAGGTCTGACAGGCTGATATCAATGCCATAACTGTCGCTACCGCAAGAAATTTGAATGGCCTTATTTTATCAACCGGCGTTTACCCTTTTATGTGCAGGATCCACGGACCGTAAATTGCCCCTTCGATGGTATCGAGGATGATCTGGTTCGCCTGATCCCGAGTCATTCCCGGCGGAAGCTGCAGATTGGTGGCATACCCGGCCATGCTGAATTGGCATTGGAAGTCCAAACCAGGATATTTTCCCGTGAGATCGAGCCTCGCCGCCTGGCAGGCCGAATCCGGGTCGCCGGGTGGAGGCGCCATGCGCAGGCTGGTATCTATGGAGAGGCGAATATCCTGAGCCCGATCGATCTCATCGGCGCTGGCTTGGTACCTCATCTCGACGCATCCCCACGGAGGGATACTACCTCCGTCCAGGAAAGGCGCTGGCTTTTGATCGATGAGCAAAGACGGGGCTGGGGAACCCAGCGAATAGTAACGATTGGGCATTGTCATGCAAAAACTCACGGTGGCACTCTCTGCGTCGTATGTGAAGCCGGTCAGGGTTACCGCTATGCCGCTGGCTGTGGTTCCGCTTCCGGCCGTAGGAGGATTACAGGGCTGGGCAGGATCGCAGACCCTGATCTTCACCCAGACCTGGGAGCCGCCATCCACGGGGACCGTTTCGCCGCGTTCGTTCTCCAGGATCCAATAAACTGTGCGAGTTCCCGTTGCCGCTGGCGCGGCAAGGTTGATGGAGAGGGTCACAGTGCTCCCCGGCGGTGTCTCCTGCGGAAGAGGCAGCTGTGGAGGGCTGCCAAGGGCTTGGCTTTGAGAAGTTGGATCCAGCACAAGTGTATAAGCGCTTGTCCAGGTTTTACTCCCGGTATTTTTAATTTCGAAGGTTTTAATGAACTTTTCGCCGGGCTTTAAGATGGAGTTATCGTGGTAAGTTTCATGCACGAGCGTGGCCTGATCTTCCGTTGCGACCCGATTGGACCGGGTGGGGGAAAGCTCTGGTGTGAGCGTTATTTCCACTGTGGATGTGGGAATGTAAAAAGTCGGAGAAGGCGGGGCAGTAATTGTCGCTGCTGCCATGGGTTCGGCTGTAGGCGTAGGAGAGTCTTGATCCGTCGCGCCGCATCCTGCCGCCGATGCCAACAATAGGAGAAGACCGCATAGGGAAAGTGCCTTTGCTGAAAGAGTTTTCATGCCCCGGTGTTATCCCAGCTTATTTCACCCAGCCGCGAATCTCACCATTGAGACGAGGCAACGGGATAACCTGACAGGTTTTCAGGTTGACCAACGCCGGGATACTTTCCGGTTGCATGAAGTCCGTATTTACCACGCTGAAGGCCAGCCAATCCCCATCCGGGCTCCACAGCGGCAAGCCGGCCGACCAGGTATCCAACTGGACCAGCAAGCGCTGCTCGGTTCCGTCCAGCCGGGAAACGAAAATGCCGGGTATCATTCTGCCGGGTACTTTATCTGTAAAAGCGACCCATTGGCCATCCGGTGAAATCGAAATGTTTTCATCTCCAGGCTGCCGGATGAAATCCAATGTCCGTGCTGCGCCGCCGCCAATGTCGAAAAGTTGAGCTGGATTGCCTCCACCCTGGGCGCTCACCCCGATCACCTTTTGGCCATCCGGCGTCCAACCACCAGCCATGAAGTTATCAGAATTATCCGTCAGGGCGCGCACATTCCGCCCGTCTTTATCCATCACAAAAATGTTCCTGTTCCTTTCCCTTTTT
>JADGQB010000120.1 GCA_017882145.1 Anaerolineales bacterium | reverse complement strand
TGGCATACCTGGACGCTTACCGCTCCGCGCGTTTACCCGCCAACCTGACCCAGGCCCAGAGGGATTATTTCGGTGCGCATACGTACCGCCGGATTGACCGTGCTGGTACTTTTCACACTGAATGGACAAAAAGCTGACTTTGACTGCTTTCAACTGTTCAGTGGCATAGATTCGGCTGGGGTTCCTGTAAGCGGCGCCCTGGTTTCCTAATAACTCCACATCAACGCTACCTTATCTTTCTTCCTTCTTCCTTCTTCCTTATTCCTTATTCCTTGAACTACGATAGGCCACCTGACCAGGATAAAACTCATCCGGAGACCAGTGCGCATAAGGAGGCGAAGACGTAAACTATAGTCGAAATGAAACCTGGTATAACACGCATCCTTCTCGCAGATGATAACCCTGCCATTCGGTCTGCCCTGACGCTTCTTCTGGAGACACGCCTGAACGTGCATATCGTCGGGGAAACCGACAGTACGGAGGCCCTTTTGCCTGTTGTTACCCGTCTCCAGCCCGATCTTGTTATCTTGGATTGGGAACTTGTTGGCAAGCCGGAGAAGGATCTGGTGGCTCAGTTGCGCGCACTCTCTCCAACTCTTAAAGTGGTATTGACCAGCTCTCGCCCTGAGATTGGCCTGCAAGCCCAGGCAGTTCGGGCAGATTCCTATGTATGTAAATCCCAGCCACCCGAACAGGTGGTGCAGATAATTCAAACCATCATGGATTTACTCTGAGGGATTATCCATACACTGTCCATCTGACCAGGTCAAAACTCTCCCAAAGACCGGTTACAAGCATCCAGCCAGGTACTATACTACGAGCGATCAGCATCAGCGATGATCATTCTCCTCCTTTCCTGATACAACTCTCCCGCTCTTGGGGAGAGTTGTATAATTATCCGGCATGATCAAATCAGGATATTCAATTTCATTTCACCAATCCCAGCCCTTTTCGATATTGAGGAAAATTCCAATGAGGCAGTTTTGATCCAAATTAAAGCAACCTTCGTTCGCCGGCGGTTTGTGGCTTGCGTCGCGATTGCAATTTTTTCCCTCATTCTCCTCCGGCCTGTTACGGCAGCCCCCATCTCAGATGGTGTGGTTTTTTACCCTGGTGCGAGCCTCCGTTTTGATCACCTGAACAGCGATAATGGCCTATCCCAGAATGCAATTCTTGCCCTGCTGCAAGACCGGCAGGGGTATATTTGGGTTGCCACGCAGGATGGGCTAAACCGGTATGATGGCTATAGCTTTACTCATTTCAGGAATATCCCTTCTGATCGGGATTCCATCAGCTATGACAGCCTTTCTGCCCTCTATGAAGGTACTGACGGTTACCTGTGGGTCGGTACTCTGGGGGGTGGGCTGAACCGATACGATCCAAAAACCGGAAAATTCGCCCATTACCTGCCTGCCCCGGCCAACCCTGGCAGCCTTGGCAATCCCATCATTACCACGATCTTCCCGGGCGGAGTCGACAAGCTTTGGGTGGGTACACTAGGGGGATTGGATTTACTGGATACAGCAACCGGCAGGTTTACACATTTTCACAACAATGGATCCAATATGTCCACCCTTAGCAGTAATGCAATTTCCGTTATCGCAAAAGCTGCAGATGGAAAACTTTGGATTGGGACCGGCGCATATGGGACCTCCGGTGAAGGGTTGAACCTCTTCGACCCTGCCACAGGAAAATCAGAACATATCCCACCAAACGGTCTTTGCCTGAATTCACCGAATATATCCAGCATCTTGGTTGACCGGGACGGTAGCCTTTGGGTTGGCCATGGTGGCAGCGGCTTACCCGGAGGCGGACTTGACCATTTCAATCCCAATTCTGGAGAATGCCAGCACTATGATGCCAGAACCACCAATGGCCAATTCCGCAACAACAACGTCATCCATCTTCTTACTGACCGTGATAACCGCTTGTGGATTACTTTCTGGGGTGGCGGCATTGCGCGCATGGAACCTGACAGCCCGGGCACCTTTGCAAGCATCCGTCACGATACGGCCGATCCGGATAGTCTTTCCAGCGATAATGCCTCCACCCTCTATCAAGACCGTTCCGGTGTATTGTGGTTAGGCACATTCGATGCAGGGCTGAATCTACTCAATCTCGAAAACCTGCAATTCCGGATCTATGAACACAACCCGACAGATCCTGCCAGCCTGATTAGTAATAACATCAGTTCATTTGCTGAAACCCGCAATGGTGATATGTGGATCGGCACTCAGGAATCCGGCTTGGCCTTATTTGAACCCACCACAGGCCAATTCACTTACTATCAGAACATCCCCAGTAATCCGGACAGCCTGAGCAGCAACCGCATTATGTCACTGTATGCCGACTATGATGGCACATTATGGGTGGGTACAGTAAACAGCGGCTTGAACCATTTCAACCCGGTGACCGGCAAGTCTGTACGCTACCGGCATGATTCTGCCGATCTCACCAGCCTGATCGATGATGAAGTGACTTTCATCACCCGGGATAATGGGGGCATCTTATGGGTGGCCACGATGGGCGGTCTTTCACGTCTTGACCCGAACCGCCCGGGGTTTGTTAACTATTCCGGGCTGAGCGGAGCACCGGTGACGCTCATGACAGATGGCGGTGATCTCTGGATCGGTACCTGGGGCGGCGGCATCTCGCGTCTGAGACTCGCATTACCCGGCATTTTACCTCCCGATCCGGCCAGATTATCCATTATGGATACATACTTGCACGACGCCGCGAATACCAACTCACTCAGCGAAAACAGTGTATGGGCGGTCCACAAAACCGTTGATGGAGCCTTCTGGTTTGGAACGTCCAGCGGACTCAACCGCTATGATCCCAAGACGGGCATATTCAAAAACTACACCGAGAACAATGGTTTGCGAAATGCTTCCATCTCGTGCATTGTCGATGACCCGGATGGATACTTGTGGGTTACAACCGACGATGGGTTGGCGCGCTTTAACCCCAGGACAGAAACCTTTCTTACCTTCGATAAAAGCGACGGCCTGTCTTCCAGTGAATTCAACCCAAACGCCTGCTTCCGCAGCCCAACCACTGGTGATATATATGTTGGCGGTACGGATGGTTTCAGTGTGTATAACCCCCAGGCGATCCTCAGGAATACCGCATCGCCAAGCGTCATAGTCACCGACTTCAAGGTTTTCAACGAGTCACACACATTCGACCCGTCCGGCAAAACAACCATCAAACTTAATTACGACCAGAATTATCTTTCCTTTGACTTTGCATCCCTTGATTTTCACTCGCCAGAAAAAAACACATTCGCTTACAAGCTGGATGGATACGATAACGCCTGGGTTCAAGCCGGTACGCGCCATAGCGCCAGTTACACCGGCTTGCCCAGTGGAAATTACACTTTTCATGTAAGAGGCGCGAATAACGATGGAACCTGGAGCGAATCGGAAGCGGTAGTGCATATTCTGATCGTTCCACCTCTATGGAAGATGTGGCAGTTCCAGGTGGGTTTGGGGTTTGGCCTGTTATTGGCTGTTGCAGCCGGATTCCAGTGGAGATTGATGGCAACCCGGGCAAACGCCCGCAGTTTGGAAAAACGGATTGTCGAACGCACCGAAGAGTTGAATAAAGCCAACGAATTGTTACGCGAAAAAGCTACGCAGGATGCGGTCGCAGCGGAACGTTCACGCCTCGCCCGTGATCTTCATGATGCTGTTACTCAAACCCTTTTTTCTGCCACCCTGATTGCTGAAGTCCTCCCCGAATTATGGGAAAAAAACCGGAATGAAGGCGATCGCCGCCTGGAAGAATTACGCCAATTGACCCGCGGCGCGTTGGCTGAGATGCGCGCTCTCCTGGTTGAACTCCGTCCAAATGCGCTGGTTGAAATACCCTTGCCCACCCTGCTGAAGCAGCTCACGGAAGCGTTGATTGGTCGGGCTCGAATCGATATCCAGTTGATCTGCAGCGGCGAGAGAAAGCTCCCGGCAGAAGTGCAGGTGGGGCTCTATCGCATTGCCCAGGAATCACTCAATAACATTGTCAAACACGCCAGGGCGACTCAGGCAGTCGTTACTTTGTACACAAGCGATACCGTTCGCCTGACGATTGCTGATAATGGGGTGGGATTTGATCCTGGCATGGTCAAACCCGATCACATTGGTTTGAGGATCATGCGCGAGCGCGCTGAATCAATTGGCGCCGATTTTAAGGTTGCCAGTCAATCGGGCGAGGGGACGCAGATCTCGATAATTTGGCAGGGAACCGGCCAAAGCCAGGGTTGAACATAGATTGGTCCATTTCCCGGTACCAGGTTCTCCTTGAAATGTGTTGCCTGCAATAGAGAAGGATATGACTATATATGGGGGCTGTTGCCTCTGTGGTAAGATAGGCGCAGTCAGGAAAACATGAAACTTAATCTTGGTCTCGCTCAAATCAACACCAAGCTTGGGGACGTACAGTGTAATTTGGAAAGGCACCTGAACATGGCTAAACAGGCCTGGCAGGCTGGATTGGATCTATTGGTCTTTCCGGAACTTTCCCTGACCGGTTATGCGCTGCAGGATCTCGTACCAACAGTTGCCTGCCATCCGGAACCGGATGACCCCATTTTTAGGCCCCTTCTGTATGCCAGCCGAGAAATCGACCTGATGGTTGGCTTCGTAGAAGAAGATGCCCGTAACCGTTTCTTCATCGCCAGTGCTTATCTTTCGCAGGGGGAAGTTCTGCACGTACACCATAAGGTCTATCTGCCAACTTACGGCCTGTTCGATGAGGGTCGCTTCTTCGCACCCGGCAACTCTGTGCGCGCCTTCGATACTCGCTATGGGCGTTTCGGGATGCTGATTTGCGAAGATTTCTGGCACACTTCCCCGCCCTACCTGCTCTGGCTGGATGGCGCAGATGTGCTGTTGTTTGCTTCCGCTTCGCCAGGGCGTGGATTGAACGGCGAGCCCAAGCTGGCATCCTCAGCCTGGGTGGAACATACCAACCGGGCGTATGCCGGTTTGTTCACGACATTCGTAGTCCATTCCAACCGGACCGGGTTTGAAGATGGCTTGAATTTTTGGGGAGGCTCGACGATCTTTGACCCGGATGGTAAGCTGATCGTCCAGGGACCTTATTTCGAAGAAGCCCTGACGACTTCCGAAATCGACCTGAACCAATTGCACCGGACACGCGCTCAAATGCCTTTGTTGCGTGATGAACGCCCCGAATTGGTCCAGCGAGAATTGGAAAGGATTCTAAATGGAAAATAACCTTTCCATCGATACCGGCCTCATCCGGAAAATCCTGACCGAATTCCTCCATACAGAGATTACCCGCGCCGGATTTACGAAAGCAGTGGTCAACTTATCCGGCGGATTGGACTCGGCTGTTTCGTTTGTCCTGGCGACCGAGGCGCTCGGTCCGCAGAACGTTTTGGCGCTTCGCCTGCCATACAAGACCTCCTCGGCTGATTCTCTCGAACATGCCCAACTGATAGCCGATCAGTTCGGCAGTCCCATAAAGACCATTCCCATTACCGGGATGGTGGATGCGCTTATCGAGAGTGAACCTGAAATATCGGATATGCGTAAAGGCAATATCATGGCGCGCCTGCGCATGATCGTCGCGTACGATCAATCGGAGGCTTTCAAAGGCCTGGTCATCGGCACTGGCAACAAGACCGAGATCCTGCTCGGATACACAACCCTGTATGGCGATTCTGCCTGTGCCCTGAATCCCATCGGCGACTTGTATAAAACCCAGGTCCGCCAATTGGCTCGCACCTTGAAAGTCCCTGAGGTCATCATCGCCAAGCCTCCCTCTGCCGACCTTTGGACCGGTCAGACGGATGAAGGCGAACTCGGCTTCACCTATGAAGAAGTGGATAAGCTGCTTTATTTGCTGGTAGACCGGCGTTATCGCCCCGAAGAATGTGTTGAGGCCGGTTTCGAAGAAAAATTCGTGCGCAGAGTGGTTGAACGCCTTCGCAAGAACCAGTTCAAGCGTATCCTGCCTCCAATTGCAAAACTTTCCAGCCGCACGGTCGGTTACGATTTCCTTTATCTGCGGGATTGGGGAACTTAAAACCTCTCCATGGGACTTCATATTCCTCCATCATTAAAGAACCGAAGATACTTCTATCTTTGGGTCGGCTTGCTGATTTCCATTGCCGGTTCCCAAATGCAGATCACCGCGCTATTCTGGCACATTCGCACGCTTACCGGCAATCCTGATCCACTCGCATTAGGGGGCATCGGGCTGGCGCGCATCCTGCCAATTATTGTCTTTTCCATAATAAGTGGACCTGTGGCAGATGCATTCAACCGCCGCCAAATCCTATTCATCACTCAGAGCTTGTTGGCATTGATCGCTCTGGCGCTGGCGGTACTGACTTTTACAGGCCACATTACACTTTGGTACATTTATGCCCTTACCGCCTTGCAGGCCGCCACGATCGCTTTTGATTTGCCGGCCCGGCAGGCCATGGTACCAAACCTTGTCCCGGTCAAAGATCTTGCCAATGCCTTTAGCATGCAGTCAATTGCTTCAAACACCGGATCTGTTGTTGGACCCATGCTGGGAGGTGTGGTTATCGCCACGCTCGGCCAGGGATATACCTATTTCTTCAACGCCGTTTCATTCCTGGCTGTAATTGTTGCGCTGATCCTGATCGGTCATGTGGAACAGGAAACCAGAAAATCCGCCGGTGTTAACCTCCTGGCAATCAAGGATGGTTTCCAGTTTATTTTTACCCGCCCGATGATCCTTTCAACCATGCTGCTCGACTTTGTGGCCACCTTCTTCGCCTCAGCTAATACTATGATGCCGATCGTCGCCCGGGACATCCTCAAGGTGGGTGAAGTGGGATATGGATTCTTATCGGCTGCCCAGCCGGTCGGTTCGGTTCTGGCTGCTTTGGTTATTTCCCAAATCCACAGGCTGCGCCGCCAGGGACCACTTTTTCTCTGGATGGTGGTCGTTTTCGGTGCGTCAACCGTATTGTTTGGGGTGTCCCAGGGATTTATCCTTGCTCTTGCGGCTCTGGTAGTAATGGGAGCAGCTGACGCGGTCAGCACCATCATTCGCAACACCATCCGGCAGTTACAGACGCCCGATCATATACGCGGGCGCATGACCAGCGTCAACCAGATCTTTTTTCAGGGCGGACCGCAGTTGGGTGAGGTGGAGGCCGGTGTCGTGGCGCAGTTATTCGGCGTACCCTTTGCCATCGTCAGCGGCGGCATCGGATGTATCGTCGGCATGCTGCTTATCGTCCTGAAATGGCCGCAGCTGCGCTTTTACGATACCGACGAGCCCGCAGTTGCCAAAATAATTGCTGATTGAAGTCTCCCCTACGCCTCCCCAACAATCCACATACAGTTTCAAAAACCATTCATAAATTGGTTGACTTTCATCCTGATTCGCACTATACTGGCCATAGAGTACCCGCCTATGCGAGTTTTTTACTTACATACCCATTTTGTTTCCTGAGAGGCACGCTGCTATTCGCGTGCCTTTCTCTATTTCAAAAAGGAGATTAAAGAAATGGACTCTGGAATGATCGGCAAGATCGAAAAGGCCAAACGGTACGCCCAGGAACGTGAAAGATTCCACTTTGAAGCGCTTACAGTATCAATTGAGGGCGCCAACAATTCCCATCGCATTTCCTTTGCAGACGGGAAATGGAATTGCGACTGTGACTTTTTCCACAGTCACGGCCTTTGCGTTCACTCAATGGCCCTCGAAGAATTGCTGAAGGGTATGCTCCCGGTTTCCGTGGAATCCTGAACAAGCCCCAAGTCCGAAGTTTTTACCTCCGAGGTTTTTCGACCTCGGAGGTCGTTTTTTCAGGTACAATTCTCCCCTATGAAGAACATTTCTCGTCGTGACTTTCTAAAACTGGGTGGCCTGACCCTGGCAAGCCTGGCTTTCACATCCTTCCTGCCGGAATTTACTGGATTCGAAGATGGAGATTTAGTCCGTGTTGCAAAGGACCCGGTTAGTGTTTATAAAGAGCCAACAGACAAGAGTTTGATTGTTAATACCTGGCCGCGCGATAGCATCGTCCATATCTACGATACGGTCCAGGCTGTGACTCCTGGCAACAACCCACACTGGTATCGGGTTTATGGCGGCTTCATGAATGCGGCGCGCCTGCAGAAGGTACGGATTCATTATAATGTTCCGCTGTCAAGTGTTCCAGCGACCAAGCTTTTGTCCGAACTCACCGTCCCCTTTACCATGGCTTACCGCTATAATCAATGGGATGGCTGGTTTCCAACCAATCGGCTGTACTACAGTTCGACCCAATGGATCACCGGGATTGATACTGGGCCGGACGGCAAAGCCTGGTACGTTGTCCAGGATGAGGGCGATAAGAACATGTTTTACTACGTTCCGACCGTCCAATTACGACCCATCGCTCCTGCAGAGATGACGCCACTCTCGCCGGAAGTGCCGATGGGCCAAAAACGGATTGACGTCAACCTGACCACTCAAACCCTGACCTGTTTCGAATATGATCGAACTGTTTTCACCACCCAGGTGTCCTCCGGCGTTACCGGGCTGTATGACACTCCCGCCGGCCACTTCAACATCCAGGTCAAACTTCCCGCCAGGAATATGAGCACTACCAGCCCATTTGCAGATGATGTCATTCCGCTGGTGGGTGTCCCATGGACCAGTTTCTTCACTGATAAAGGTCATGCATTGCATGGCACCTACTGGCACGACAATTTCGGTGTTCCGATGAGTCATGGCTGCGTGAATATGCGCAACGAAGATGCCTTATGGCTTTTCCGCTGGAGCGTTCCTACGGCCGGATTCGAAAATATAAACACGCAGACCCTGGATGTAAAGGGTTACGGCACAACTGTGGATGTCCATTATTAATCATGCCAACCCTTAACTGGCCTTCGAAAGATCTCCCGGACCCGGTACCTGCCGATCTGCTTCTCGATTCGGTCATCTACCCGCAGGGCCAAGGCTATCCTGGCGAAATTGCCAGGAGTCATCTTTTTATGGGGGATAACTTGCGCGTAATGGCAGCCTTGCTGCCGCAATATGAAGGCTGCATTGATCTGATCTATGCCGATCCACCCTTTTTCACAAACAAGCATTACCCTGCACGTATCGGACGAGATGAAGATTCCCGCCATCCACTAGAATGGCAGCTGGCTGAAGGCTATGGCGACCATTGGCTGGATATGGACAATTATCTGGATTTCCTTTATCCACGGCTTGTGCTTATGTACCGGTTGCTCGCACCAAATGGAACGCTCTATCTGCACCTGGACTGGCACGCAGATGCCTGCGCCCGCCTCCTGCTTGATGAACTTTTCGGTCGTGATCGTATCCTAAATGAGATCATCTGGACTTATCACGGACCTTCTCCTATCCGGCATGCCTTCAACCGGAAGCATGACACAATCCTCGTCTTTACCAAAGGTGATAAGTACACTTTTAATGCCGACGCAGTCCGGGAACCTTACCATCCCAACACGGTCAAAACTTTCGAGTCTTCAGCAAAAGCCGGATTCGGAAAAATACCGAACCTTGCCCGGGGAAAAGTGCCTGAAGATTGGTGGTACTTCCCTGTTGTGGCACGTCTGCATAATGAACGTACCGGTTACCCGACTCAAAAACCTGAATCTCTGCTTGAAAGAATTTTGCTGGCATCCTCCAACCCCGGGGATCTGGTCGCCGATTTCTTTTGTGGTTCGGGAACCACTCCACTGGTTGCGGTGAGGCATGGTCGCCGCTTTATGGCTTGTGATACCACTTGGCGGGCAGTTCACACGGCCTGCAGTCGTCTTTCGGAGCAGGGCAGCCCATTTAACTTACAACGGGATTCAATTTTGACCATGCCTGCATTGCAAGTTCCCATCAAGGTTGCCATCCAAACCCAAATCATCCGGCTTGTGGATCCTCCTAAGTTGGATTATTGGGAGGTGGATCCTGCCTGGGATGGGAAATCTTTCCATAGCGTCATGCAAGTCCGCCGCCCTAACCGTTCCGGAGAAATCCCACTGGAAATAAAACTGCCCGCCGCGCCGACAAATGTCTGCGTGCGGGCCGTTACCATTGATGGGGGCCTGATCCAATTACACGTCCAGCCGGTAGCCAACTCCCCTGATCGTCTTTAAAAACTTGGGGTGCTCCGGGTCGACTTCAATGGCTCGCCTCAGCCAGGAAACATGTACATCCAGCGTGCGCGTATCGTCAGTGTAGTCCGTCTCCCAGACTTGTGAGAAAAGCGTCTTACGTTCGACCACTTCCCCCTGATGTTCGATCAGGTTTTTTAACAGGCGCATCAACCGTGGTGTAAGTCGGGTTTGCTTGCCCAGGCAGCGCACAATGCGCTTTTCCACATCCAAACGCACCGGGCCGGCGTGGATGTTATCCTTGCCATCCCCCGGCAGGAGATGCCGGATTCGGTTGACCAATTTTTGGGCAGTAAAAGGCAACGGCAGGATAACGTCGGCCTCCACCTTCTCGATCCCTCGATCAGGATCGAGGATCAAGAGGATCGGAATTTTCGGAGCTTTTTCCCGCAACGATTGGCAGATCCGTTTGCCGCTGGTGCGTAAGGTAGCCGCGTTGACCACGATCACATCGGGGTTAAAGTCACCCGCGAGCCGCGCAGAAGCTCCGCTGCCGTTGGAGACCAATTCGACGACGAAACCTTTTTTACGCAGGGCAGGTACGAATGCAGGATGGTCTGCGTGCTTGCCCTCTATGACCAGAAGCGTGGCATCATTCATGAGAAATAATCAAAAAATCCTGGAGACTGTTTTCAGCATTATACACCAATCTTAACAAAAGTGTCTCCGCCAATGGTACCACCTTCAATCCAACTGGCATTCAAACCAATAACAGACCTTCCCACCAGAGCCAGCCTCTGGTAAAATCAGCCCCCGGAGCGTTGTACCCTTCGCTCCCACATTCCAGAAAGAAAGGGCTTGAAAAGAAATGAAAGTATTACTTGTTAAGGACGTTTACAAACTCGGACGCGCGGGGGA
>JADGQB010000385.1 GCA_017882145.1 Anaerolineales bacterium | reverse complement strand
ACCACGCACTGCAATAACAGGTGTGCGTGTTTCGAGTTGCAGCCAACCGCTCTCGCCGGGATTGAGGGTTTCCGATCCAAGCAGGCGCAGATTGGCGATGGTCTCAGATGTACCGATAAATAATTTCACTTCAGTATGGTGGTGTAAAGGCGCCATGACGTCTGGCAGCAGGCGGAAGTGCACATCCAGCCGCTGGGTTGGATTGTATAAGCCCGGATGGACCACTACCTGGCCGCGTCTGACCTGTTCCATATCCATGCCCGATAGATTAATGGCAACACGGCTGCCTGGAAAAGCCGACTCTTCTTTTTTCTTGTGAGTCTGAAGTCCGCGGATGCGGGCATGCAGTCCCTCCGGCAGGATCTCCACCTCGTCACTGAGGGTCAATTTTCCATCCGAGAGGGTGCCTGTGACAACTGTTCCGAACCCGGCGACCGAAAAGACCCGGTCGATCGGAAGGCGCGGGCGGCCCAGGTCAGGGCGGACAGGCAGGTTTCCCAGGAGTAATTCAAGGGTCTGCAATAGTTTAGGGAAACCTTGTTTAGTGCGTGAAGAGACGCGCAGGATGGGGGCATCTTGAAAAACGGTCGCATCCATGACAGTCCGGATTTCGCTTTCGACCAGATCGAGCCAGGCCGGATCATCCACCAGATCAATTTTGGTCAGCACAATTATGCCAGTGCGGATATGGAGCAGGTCGAGAATGGCGAGGTGCTCACGGGTCTGGGGCATCACGCCCTCGTCAGCCGCGATCACCAACAAGGCGGCATCCAGCCCGCCAACACCCGCCAGCATATTCTCGATGAAGTCGCGATGACCAGGAACATCCACAATGCCGATTTCCTCGCCGCCTGGCAGATTCAGCCAGGCAAAGCCGAGGTCAATTGTCATCTCACGTTCCTGTTCTTCTTTGAGACGATCTGGGTTAATGCCGGTCAGGGCGGCAATCAATGTGGATTTGCCGTGGTCGACGTGACCGGCAGTACCAATGACACGCATGGAACCTCTTTAAAGGGCAACCCGCGGGGTTCCCCCATTAATCATTTTGTGCTATTGATCCGCTCATAGGCGGAAAGGAGTTCGTGGATCTGGGCCAGCATTCCCTGATAAAGTTGTTCGTTGGCTTCCTTGGTTTGCTGTAGTATGTCCTGCTGGGTCTGGACCAGGTCTTCTAGCGAGGAGATGCGCTCTTCCAATTTTACTGTGCTGGTGCGAGTATCCTTATGGATCTCATCCTGCGAAAGCGTATGGCTGGTCCAGCGTTTCTGGTCATCAGCCTTGAAGGAAACCCACTCCTGACGGAAGCGATCTTCGGCCAGCCGCTGCATTTCAGTGATCTCATTAATCCGGCGTTCGATTTTCTGAACGATTTCTTCGTATGATTCCTGGACATGTTTTGCGGAACGCTGGATGACATCCCATTCCTGCAGTTGCCGGTCCATCGTACCGGTCTGGCTGCGCATATTATTCAGGTGTTCTTCCATTTCCTTCAAAGCGCGATCGCGGTCAATCTGAAGCCTGGCCTGAGTCTCGATGAAACTTGTTTGGGACTGGCGGCGTTCGCTTTCACTGACCAGGATTTCGTTTAGCCGCGTTTCAATGCGGCGGATGCTGTCATTGAACAGGTCATTTTTCTGACGAACCTCGTCCATGCGTTTGCGTGCCGCGGTGACTGCACCTTGCAGGTCGGCCAGCCGCTTAACATCCTGGAGGCGAGGGCCCTCGGTGGCTTTCTGGGCAATCCGAACCTCTTCAACAATTTTGGCAACCTCCTGAAAGCGTGGTTCCCATCCAGAAATCTGCTTGTTGTGGCGCGCTTCTTCAGCGGCATTGTCCTTTAACGAGCGCTTGATCTCGGAAATTGGATCTTTTAATTTACGCAATTCGGTGATGTACTCGTTAATGGTGTCAATCTGGATTTGGAAGCGTTTTTCGGCTTGAGGAAGCTTATCAACGTCCTTGTTATCCATCTCATCCACATATTTCAGGATTTCCACCCGCTGGTTGGTAAGTGCCTCGTTAAATTGATCTATACGGGGTAAAACCGTGGTAAATTGCGACAACTCGCTGGTCAATTCCTTGATCTTTTTATTGGCAACTTTCAGTTCACCATTTGTATTGGCCAGTTGTTCGGAAAGCGCCTCCATTGCAGCTTTATCCTTACGGTGTTCCTCATCCAGCCAGTCAAGTCGCTTGAAAATTTGATCGAATTCCATCTGTTCATTCTCCGTCAAAATTAGCCGAGATAATTTCTTTAGGAAAAAATCTTTTATGATTATACTGCTTCTTATTCAATTGCCAAAAAGAGGGGTCATTACTCTTCACGATCTTTATGAAGTCGAATCTTCCGGCTTTTCTGCGTAGCGCATCAAGAAGAAAGATATTAAGGTGTTTGCAATCGGCTTTGCCGACTGCAAACAATTCGACTTTTCCCTTTTATAAGCAGGGGATTGTAACCTTGTAAGATGGTGGTTCTATTGCCCAAGATGCTCGAATATGGCAGGCAGTTTTGTCCAAAGCGGTAGAACCCATTGAGGAAACAAACCCAGTAAGAATAAGCCTAGCAAACCGATACTCACGAGGATCCTCTGAAGTTGGGTCTCGCGTGTTCCCCAGGTACTACCTGCAGGCGCACTTGTGAGCGCGCCAAGCACACGTACTGCACTGGCAAACAGCCCCAAACTCCCGATAAATACCCAAAAAGCAACCGGCAATGAAGTACGCGCCACTCCCTCCCAGACTGCCTGGTGAGAGGGAAAGCCGGCCAGCAGAGGAAACCCCGAGACTGCCAGGTTTGCCAGAACCAGACCTGAAGACGCGAACGGCCAAACATGGGCCAACCCTTTTACTTCCGTGAGGTTTAATCCGGGAGCTTGTTGCTGCAGGATGGTTAGACTCAAAGCCCAGATGGCTATACTAAGGGTCCGCGGAACCAGGAGAAGCAGAAAAATACTCAACCCTACCTGGCTTCCAAGGCTGAGGGCCAACAAGCTGAACCCGGTCTCACTTATGATCGCATATCCCATGATGCGCCCGAGGTGACGTTGGAAAGCTGACAGGAGTCCGCCGGTCACCACCATTAACGCGCCGACCGTGGTCAGGAGGCTTGTCAGGGTAGGCGCATCCCGCAACCATGTGTAGCGGTCCAGGAATCCCAATCCGAAAAACAGCGTGGTTGTCGGAAGCATCCAGAAAAGGAAGCCTACCAGATACGGGTGGGCTTCTTCGGCCAGCAAGGGAATCCAGGTATAAAAAGGGATAATGGCCAGCAGGAAAGCAAATCCCAGGCCAAGCAGGGTGGCTGCCTGCTGGACAAGCGCCAGGTCGCCGGGATTGGCACCAACACCTGCCAAGAGCCAGCCCGAAAATAGAATAAATGGTACGCCCAGCGTTTGGAAAATAAGAAAACGGAGCAATCCCTTTGATGGCGTTTGTTGCTGCGACATGAGCAGTGGAATGGATAACAAGACCGCCATTTCAATGAGCAGGGCCGCATACAGGAATGGCTCGACTGCCAGTGCAGCAACCAGCAGGGA
>JADGQB010000384.1 GCA_017882145.1 Anaerolineales bacterium | reverse complement strand
CTGACCCAAGGTTGGCGAAGGCGAATAAATGAGCGGGGTTGAGGTTGAGGATGGTATGAAGGGAGGCGTTGGTGAAAGAATTGCTGGTAGAGGCGATGGTGAGACGATTGGAGTAGTGATCAGCACAGGAATATTTCCTCCTGTGCATGCCCCCAGCCAGAGCAATAGCATCGCCGCCAGAACCATCCTTTTCATTCCCTGACTCCAATCCCGATTATTGTATCGGAAATCTGAATAAAAGAATAGTATCGATTGATTTATGACTGGAGCTGAGGGCATACAAATTTAGATGCATCCGGATGATTCGAACTTAAAACGCTCCTTTCCAAGACAACGGGAAATGTCTGCTGCAATTTCCTTCTCGTGCTATACTTAAGGAAATTATGAGAAATTAAATATTTGTATGCCCAAAGCGCCGGTTGGCCCCTACGTTCGACAGAATGTCGAAGTCGCACTAAATGAAGGTGGTACCAATTTTCGCCTTTTAGCGGAAATGACCCCACTGTCTGTTTTTATTCTACAGGGTACAGGTTTCGTTTATGTAAACCCTGCCGCTGTTCGATTGACCGGTTATTCCTCGGCAGAGCTTCTAAAGAGCAAATTTTACAGTCTATTCCCTGTCGAGAGTAAGAAAATAATGCGTAAATGGGGGCTGCAAGTACAACATGCAGAGACCCTACTATCCGTGCATGGTGAGTTTAATTTCATAGCGAAGAATGGGGAAGAAATCCGGATCGATGTATCAGCAGCCACAATCGAGTATGAAGGTAAACCTGCTGCACTCGTCACCGCGCTTGAACTAAATGAGCAGCGGAGGGAGGAAATTTTACAGGATGTTGTAAACCGGATCGCGCAGGCAGCCGACGGAGCCAAAACATTGGATGACCTGTTCCCGGCTTTGCATGCAATTATTGCTGAAGCAATGGTCGCCAAGAACTTTTATATCGCTCTATTCGATCGCCAGGAAGATTTAATCACTTATCCGTATTATGTAGATGAATATGATCAACCCGCAAAGCAGGTAAAACCAGAAAAAGGCCTGACCGAATTCGTTTTGCGAACGGGGAAATCCTTACTGTGTGATGCCAACCTTCATCGAGTTTTGGAAGAGCAAGGTGAAATTGAATTGATTGGGCACCCTTCCCCGATCTGGTTAGGCGTTCCGTTAATAATTGATAATACGGTGATTGGGGTCATGGTGGTTCAGAATTATGAAGTTGCCGTCGCGTATGGGGCCAGAGAACAGCGCATCCTGGAATTTGTTTCCTCCCAGGTTGCGATGACCATCCGACGCAAACAGTCGGAAGACGCGCTGCGCGAGTCGGCTGAGCGATATCGCCGGTTGGTGGATTTCGGTCCGGAAGTGGTTGCTGTGCATTGCGAAGGTAAGATTGTCTACATCAACCAGGTGGGAGTATCCCTGGTTGGAGCGAAGAATGTGGAAGAAATTCTTGGGCGGCAGGTAATGGATTTTGTCCATCCCGATTATGATGCCATCGTGCGGCAAAGGATCAAGCAGACTCAAGAGGAAGCCAAGGTCGGAGCTGCTCTATATGAGAAGTTTGTGCGCATGGACGGCAGTGTGATCGATGTGGAAGTGACCGCGATTCCGATAACATTTGAAGGAAAGCCAGCCACCCAAGTTGTTTTTCACGATATTACCGAGCGGAAACAGGTTGAAGATGCATTGCGTGAGAGCGAAGCCCGCTTCCGCCGACGAGCCGAAGAGTTGTCAGCTCTTTATGAGACCACACGTGAGATTGCCTCAAACCATGATACAAAAACCCTGTTGCAG
This sequence comes from Anaerolineales bacterium, assembly GCA_017882145.1. GTDB lineage: Bacteria > Chloroflexota > Anaerolineae > Anaerolineales > Villigracilaceae > UBA877. Next base: position 1,755 of record JADGQB010000384.1, on the reverse strand, counting down.
ACAATCGTTGACCGGGCAGCTTTATTATTGAACGCGGCTGGTGGATCCATATACCTGCGGGATAGCGACCATGAAGAATATGAATTGAAAGTTGCACATGGTCAACAGAAATTCGTCGGAATGAAAATGGAGCCGGGAGAAGGTTTGCTGGGGGAAGTAGTGCAATCCCTTCAACCGGCAGTTGTAAATGATTACCGAGTCTGGGAAAATCGTTCCCCCAGATTCGACGCGGTTCCGATTACTGCGATAATGGCAGCGCCTATGCTGTACAGCGGCGAATTGGTGGGAGTACTTTCTGTAAATGAAATTGATTCTGGAACCAGTGACCCGATCCGCGAGTACACAAGTTCCGAGATCGAGCAACTAACGTTTTTTGCAGGCGCAGCAGCCAGTGCAGTCCATAATGCCCGCCTGTTCGAAGAGACCCGGCAACGACTGGTCGAATTAGAAGTGCTTTACCAGGCCAGCCTCTCGGCTGCGCAGATCCATAGTCCGGGGGCTGTAGCTCAGAGGATTGTTGACACGTTGGAGCATTTGGTGGATTGGAGCGGTTCGATTTGGTTGGTCGAGGACCAGCGCCTGGTCCTTTTGGCAGTCAGCACCCTGGGCTTTTCAGGGAGAGCATTCAAAGACATGTTCAACCGGCTGGCTGGATTGATAACAACTTTGGATGATGGGATTATCGGTTGGGTAAGTAAAAACGGGCGCGCGCTCCGCACCGGAAAGGTAAAAGATAATCCGAACTACATAGAGGAGAGGAAAGAAGTAAACTCGGAGTTATGCGTCCCACTTAAGGTAGGTGGAAAAACAATCGGCTGCATAAATGTTGAAAGTGTAATTCCGGATGCTTTTGGAGAACATGATGAGCGTTTGTTGACAACCCTCGCAAATCAGGCCGCAGTCGCGATCGAGAATGCCCGCCTATTTGAAGAAACGCGGCGGCGGGCAAGCCGTCAGGTTGCTCTCAATGCGATCATCCGGGCATCTGCACGCACCGGATCCAGTCTCGATGAAATTCTCGAGGTGGCCCTGGAGCAAACGTTAAAGGCACTAGGTCTTGATATGGGTGCAATCTGGTTATCCTGGTCAAGACGAGGCATTCAGCGTGTGGTGTCAAAAGGCATTCCCTCCGCGATCAATACTTTGATGGCAGATGCATCTTTCAGCGGCAAGGTATCACTTTCTCGAACTTTAACTGTGACCGATTGGCAGAAATTGTTACACCCTTATAGCGATCTGTTTTTGTCCATGGGTGTACATGCCACTATCATGGTTCCTTTACTCTCTGAAGATAAACGAATTGGCGAGATGGCAGTGTGTTCAACGGATGCACGGCTGTGGACGACCGATGAAGTTGCTTTGGTGGAGGCAATCGGACGAGAGGTCGGCCTGGCTGCCGAGCGGGCCAGGCTTTTTGAGGAGACGACCAACCGCCTTAAAGAAATGGAGGCGGTCACCAAGGTCTCCACCGCTTTGCGCCTGGCGAACTCTTTGAGCGGAATGCTTCCACAGTTACTGGAAGAAACATTACGCGCCCTCGATACGGAAACAGGCGCCATCTGGCTCGTAGATCCGGATAGCAGCAAATTGCGCCAATTGATTGGGCGGGGCTGGTGCTTGAAAGTTGCACATATAGAATTGGAGCGTGGAGAGAACTTACTTGGCAACGTACTTTCATCAGAAGATGTTTATTTCTCCGGCAATGTAACCAGGGATCCATACGCATCACAAGCACTACGGGAATTGGCTCCACCC
>JADGQB010000383.1 GCA_017882145.1 Anaerolineales bacterium | reverse complement strand
ACTGGTTCGGCAGGTTTACGGGAGCGACCCAGTAGGGCATTCCTGGTGTTTTTTGATGTATCCAAAGGTCTCCTGATCCGGGGGACCTTTTGTTATGACTCATCTTTATTTGGCAGAACCGCACCCGGTTGTATTTGCAATTTCTGCGTGCTACAATAATTCTGACCGCAAGCTCCTATTAAACACAAACGGAAGCAATATTCCAAGATTTTAGCAAAGTAGCTAAAAAAACAAGCATTGATGTCTTGGTGAACATCCAGCAAAACCTGCCGTTATGGGTCTGGTTTCGTTTCTTATTAGATAAGAAAGGAGATTGGAATGCCAACAAAAGCAAAAGCGAAATTCGATGTTTCCAAGTACATCCTCAACTGCCTGCCTTCCCCGAGACCTGAGCTGGACTGGGGGATGCGCGCGGCAACTGCCGCAGGAGTGCGTGCAGCCCTGGTGGCGATTCCCAAATACAAGGATCTGCGCGAGCCCTGGTGGAAAGTAGGCGACCAGGGCATGACCGGCTCCTGCGTGGGTTGGGGCAGTGCGGATGGGGTGCTGCGCTGGCACTTTGTGAAGGCCGGCAAGATCAACCAGGATGAAGCCTTATCCGTCCGGTATATCTGGATGGCGGCCAAGGAAACCGATACCTACACCACCCGGCCGACATCCTTCATCGAACAGGATGGCACCTGGCTATCGGCTGCCCTGGATATTGCCCGGAAATACGGGCTTGTGACCGAGGCTGTGCTGCCCTTCGAAACCCCGCCCGGCGCTCCGGCTTTGTATACCGCCGGGGATGAAAATATCTTTTATGCCACAGCCTCCCAAAGGAAGATTGGGAGTTATTTCAACCTTGGGCCGAATCTTAAGAATTGGCGCAGCTGGATCGCGAACCAGGGCCCAATCCTGACCCGCCTGGACGTGGATCCCACCTGGGATAACGCCACCGACACCAATGGAATCCTCGACACGTACGATACAAATCCAAAGCACCACCGCGGCGGGCACTGCGTCGCACTGGTAGGATATACCCCCGAACACTTCATTGTGCGCAACAGCTGGGGCGCGGCCTGGGGCGACAAGGGCTTTGCATACGCACTGGATAAGTACGCCGCCAAGGCTTTTACGGAAGCCTATGGAGTGCTCCTGTAACTGCTCCAATCCCGACGCAGGGAGGCAGCCGAGGGTGCCGCCGAGGCAGAAGTGCGCTAAAAACAAACTTCCGAGTTCTCGAAGAACTCGGAAGTTTTGCATTGGCTTGGATCGGCGGAGAAAAAACCACCGGCCTTCCGGCCATTTACCTCCATGGGAGGAGACGCGATGGGCCTGTTTTACACTCCCTTTTCCTCCAGCCACGTCGCGACGTAATCCGCGACTTCCTGCCAGTTTTCCTGGCCGATGGTGAAGTGGGTGCGGCCGGGGAACTCCTTGAAGTCCGTGATGGAGGTGGAGCGTTTGTATTTTTCGTAATTGGCTTTATTGAGCGCGGCCGGGATGAGATGGTCGTTCGAACCGGCGATCATCAACAGCGGCGGGTGATGTTTGCTGAAGTCGATGGCTGCCGCCCGGGTAAGAGCTTCGGCCGGCACCCGGCGGCTTTCAGGCACAACATACCTTTCGAAAGCGGCTTGCTGCTGCTCCAGCGGCAGGCCGTTGACAAACGTATACTGGAAGCGTTCCAGCGTCATGGGGATGGGGATGCTCTGATCAGCGAATGGGTTGATGTGCGGCAGGTTGGATCTGAGAAAAGCCCAACTGGGGGTGAAGATACCCTGGGGCGGAGCGGAGTCGATCGCGACGCCGGCAACGGCCAGCTCCTTCTGCAGCAAGGATTGTACGATTAGTGCGCCCATCGAGTGCCCGATCAGGATCGGTTTCTCGTCCAGGGCGCGCACCTGGCTGTCATAATACCTGATGACCCGGCTCAAGGTGAGCTGACCCAGATCCGGATCGGGGTGTTGCTTGCGCAACTCCTCGACGGGTTTGTCCCGCCCGGGCCAGGCCGGAGCGATGCAGCGGTAGCCTTTGGCCTGGAAGTATTCCAACCAGTGCTCCCAGCACAAAGGGGTCATGTACATGCCGTGGATGAATAGAATGGTTTTGGATTTCATCTTAATACCCTAAGAGTTTTTATTGGAATTTACCACAATCCCCAAAAAACGGGGACAAGCGGACGTAAAGTACACAACTCCCAAAAGTACCCCAATCTAACCGGCATTCTCCCCAGCGCTGGGAATTTTTTCCATCACCAGGGCGTCGCCGCCGTCGTTGTAATACTTGGTCCAGGTGCCCACGCGCAGATAGCCTTCCTGCTCGTACAGGCGGATGGCACCTCCATTGTCGAGCCGTACGCACAGGCGCAGGCGGGAGGCATTCAAGCGCTTTTCGCATTCGAGCAGCAGGAGGCGTGCGATCCCCTGCCGGCGGTATTCCGGCAGAACGCCCAGCGTGGCGATCCAGGCCATGCCCTGATCGCGGCGCGGGTCCCCGGCAATGAAGCCGACCATCTGTCCGTCCACAACCGCCTTAAGGCGCACCACCTCGGGCCAGGTGAGCACCGCCATCAGGTCCAGCAAGGGCCAGGCGTCCTTGGGGAAGCAGGCCTGTTCTACTCGGCGCAGCGAACCGAGATCACGCAGGGAGGCGGGCAGGATGTCCATGGGGAATAGACGATAGACGATTGTGAAAGGTTTGTGGTCAGTGGTCGATGGTCAAAAGTTGAATCAAGGTAATGAAGAAAGCCTCCCGAATAAACGGGAGGCTTCTATTTTACTCTTTACTTACTATATTTTGCTGCTAATCTTTTCGTAAAAAGAAATGGGTGTGTTGGGCGGACGAAGTCCACCCAACACACCCGATTAACTACTAGATCAGAGCAATCCTAATGGATTACTTATCTTTCCCTTTGACGAAATCGGACAACATGCTGGTGAACTCCATCGGGAAGATGAATTTGGTGGAGGCGCCCGCACCGACACTCTTGAGGGTTTCGAAGTACTGCAGGGTCATGGTCTTCTGGTCGACGGTCTTGGCGGCCTCGAAGATTTTTTCCAGGGCCACTGAGAAGCCTTCGGCTTTCAACACCTGGGACTGCTTCAGGCCTTCGGCCTCTAGGATGTTGGCCTGTTTTCCACCCTCGGCTTTCAAGATGGCAGCCTGCTTCTCGCCTTCGGCCACGTTGATGGCGGCTTCGCGCGTACCGGTCGATTCGGTCACCACGGCGCGGCGGATACGCTCGGCGGACATCTGCTTGTTCATGGCGTCCTGGACGTCCTTGGGCGGGATGATCTCGCGGATTTCGACGTTGGTCACCTTGACACCCCAGCGCTCGGTGACTTCATCGAGCTTGGTGCGCAGGGTCTGGTTGATGTGTTCACGCTGCGAGAGCACTTCATCCAGGGGGATGCCACCGATGACGGAACGCAGGGTGGTGGTAGCCATACCGGCAGCCGAGAGCTCAAAGTTACCGACACCCACAACGCTCAGGGTGGGGTCGAGGACTTTGTAGTACCACAGGAAGTCGATCGAGATGGGAGCGTTATCCTTGGTGATCGAGACCTGGTGCGGTACTT
>JADGQB010000119.1 GCA_017882145.1 Anaerolineales bacterium | reverse complement strand
CCATTGCGCTTTGGGCATGGTTCGAAGGAACGCCAAAGGATGTCTCTACAGCCATCCCCCGCACACTGGGACTATACCAGTACGGGCGTGTGCCATGAAAGGCCATTTTGAAGGCTGAATTAAGACTCGTGCTCAACATCAAGATAATGGCTACCTGGAGGCCCAACAGGCTGTCCACACACCAGTAGAGGATTGGCAATGCCAGTACGAAAAAATCTTCCGTACCTAAAAATGAAAACAGTTTCATGGGCAGGGATGGCCAATCTCCCAACCCCTGCAGGGCAACAACGATTCGTACGCCTAAATCCAGAATGGTTTGCATAGCTTTCCTCGGGAATTGACGGTTTTATTACATTCATTGTACACTCAAAGGATGAATCGCACTCCGGACCGACGATGGGATTTCCCGTCCGTCGCATTCCTTATTCTCGTTCTGCTGACGGCCAGCCAGCGCCTGTTTGCCACGCATTGGGCCTGGGAACTGGGCAGTGCGATTATCCTTACCCTGATCGGTGTAGTCCTTGGCCTGGCCCTCGGTTACAGCAAATTCGAGCGAGGAGCGGTTTTCTGGTTGAGCTATGGATTCAGCATACCGATTGTCCTTATGGTGCTGTGCTGGTTTTTGTATGCCGAAATCCCCTGGCTGGTGCGCGCTGCGGATCTGAGCAATCGCCTGGCAGGTTCGCTCGGCTTGTTTTTTACGGGAAAGCCAGTGCCGGATACCATCCTGTTCGTCGTTTTTATGGGGCTTGTATTCTGGTCGATCGGATTGATGGCCGGTTTTGCGATGACACGCTACGGAAATTTTATCGGCGCGGTGGTGCCTGCCGGAGTCGTATTGGTGATTGTCCAATTATACGATTCGGGTAAAAGCCATAGTGATACCGCCCTGGCAATCTATATATTCTTATCCTTGCTGATACTCGGCCGCCTGACCTATGTCCAGAGACGAACTTTCTGGAAGGAGAGCCGTATTAGCCTGTTGGGCGAATCGAGAACAGATCTGAACCTCACCCTGGCTGCCGTTACGGTTTGTATCGTAATGGCGGTCTGGCTGGCGCCAACCTCGCTCCAATCTTTCGCGGATGCCAAAGCAGCCTGGGAAAAATTTTCCCGTCCCTGGCAGGATGTCCAGGAAAACCTGGGTCACGCGGTTGCCGGCCTCCAGGAGAGCGGAAAAGTAAACACGGTTAATTACTTCGGGGAGGTATTAGCCCTCGGCAGTCAGGCCGCCACGGGTGATGCTGTTTATTTGCGCATCCAGACGCCACCCACCAAGCCAACTGAGCGCTATTATTGGCGGGAACGTTCCTATAATATTTTCCTAAACGATCAATGGTATGCAGAGAATGTCTCCAGTATGGCTTTTGCATCAGGTCAGGTTCCCATTTCACTGGCGGAGCCTGGAGGGCTGACGAGCGATTTTAATTTCACTGCTTTGTCGCCGGATCTGGGCGAGCTGGTTACACCGGCGCGGCCGGTCTGGGTCAGCTACCCGTCAGATTTGTTCTTCATACCAGTCCCTCCCGGGAAAAAAGATCCGATCCAGTTTCGCTCGGCCTCACCTGCTTCGGCTGGCGAAGATTACCTCGTCCAGGCCGATGTGTACGATCCGACCGTCCTCCAACTGCGCAACGCCGGGGATGTCTATCCTGCCTGGGTCACCACTCACTACCTGCAATTACCGGATAACATCTCCCCGGAGATCACTGCCCTGGCCCAACGGATTACTGCGCGTGTCCGAACATCTTATGATATGGCCGTTGCCATCACAAAATACCTGCGCAGCAATATCACCTATTCCAATACGGTCGAAACTCCTCCGGCTGGCCAGGATCCGCTGGACTGGTTCCTCTTTGATTCCAAAAAAGGATTCTGTAATTACTATGCCACGGCTGAAGTCATCCTGTTGCGCAGCGCCGGAATTCCAGCCAGGATGGTAGTCGGCTTTGCGCAGGGTGAATTTGATCCCCCGAATTCTTACGTGGTTCGTCAAAGGGATTCACATGCCTGGCCGGAGGTCTATTTTCCGGGGGTCGGGTGGGTTGAATTTGAGCCGACCGTCAACCAGGAACCGCTGGTGCTTCCACTGGGAGAGAATCCCACACCCACCGGACAGGCAGCCACTGCAACGCCTACTGGGCAGAATGCTACAGATCGGGAGACGCTGCCTGCGGCTGTGGGAACCGGTCCACTATCTGCGACGACTGTCAATCTGATCGTGCGCCTGCTTTTAATCTGCGCTATCATCATCACAATTCTCCGGCTGACCACCTTTGAATCCTTTGACAGGCCTCTTGAAGCGGATCAAGGTGGCTCACGCAGATCATTACCCTCCTTTTTAAAGCGCTTTTTTGAAAATCGAGGGCTGACTCCACCGGCATGGTTGAAGCAATGGGCTTACCAGGTAGAATTAAATCCCATCGAGAGATCCTTTGCCACGGTATATCGGAGTCTGCGTTGGTTGGGCGAAAAGTCAACTGTGGCTCAAACTCCGGCCGAAGCCGCGGCTTTACTGGCGAGACGCCTTCCAGAAGTTTCAGATGAAATCCATTCCCTTTTGCACGAATACCAACGTCAGCTTTATAGTCCGTTACGTGGATATTTGCCGCTCGCCCGGCGGGCCGAGAAAGTTGTCCGGCAGGCCGCAGTGCGCCTCGCGGTACGGCAGCGCTGGACAGCATTTAGAGGTATATTAAGGATTAGCTAAGTATGATGGTATCCAGTATTCGCTTTATCCCGCGCCTTCCATTCAATCCGTCAGGAAACAGGTATGAAAAACGAATCTACGGCACCTCTCGATGAGCAAATTCTGGCAATAAGCAAATTAGCCGGCCAAATACGCAATTCCTTGCAGACAGTGCGCGCAAGCCTCCCGTCAGATACCCTGGAGAAATTATCCAACCTGGAGAGCTTGCTTTTCCAGGCCAGCAAACAGGTGAACGCAGTCGAGGAAGAACGCCGAAAATTGCTGGCTCTGGCCAACACAACCCAGGCGGTGAACTCATCCCTCGAACTTGACGAAGTATTGCAGCTGGTCATGGATACCATTATCCGCCTGACGGAGGCCGAACGTGGCTTCCTCATGCTGCGGGATGCGGAGGGGAAAATGGTCACGCGTGTTGCCCGCAACTGGGGACAAGAATCCATCAACCCCGGTGAGTTTGCCATCAGCCGCACCATTATCCAACGAGTGATCGAGTCGGGCATACCAGTACTGACCACCAATGCCCAGGAGGACCCGCGTTTTGGCGGTCAACAGAGTATTGTGGCTTATAACCTGCGTTCCATCCTATGCGTGCCACTCAAAGCCAAGACGGAGATAATCGGGGTCATTTATGCGGATAACCGCATCCGTTCCGGGATTTTCAGAGAAGCCGAGCGCGACCTGTTGACTGTCTTTGCCAACCAGGCGGCGATCGCCATCGAAAATGCCCGTTTGTTCGCATCTGTGCGGCGCACTCTGGCCGAAGTGACCGAACTCAAGAACTTAATGGATAATATCTTCGCCTCGATCGCCAGCGGCGTATTGACTGCGGATGTGCAGGACGAGATCACCCTGTGTAACCGCGCGGCCGAGTCAATTCTCGGGCAAAGTACCGCTGAACTGGTTGGCACGCCACTGGATGAGGCCTTCCCATACGAACTCCAGACCCACCTGGCTTCCGTGCGCGATACCGATAAACCGGTGATGGGCCTCGAGATAACCCATAACCACCCGCTGCGTGGCGCTTTGGATTGGCGACTCAATTTATCTCCACTCAAGGATGCTGACCAGGTCACGCAGGGTGTGGCCATTGTGGTCGACGACATGACCGAGCACAGAAAACTGGAGGCCCAGCGCCGCTTACTGGAACGGATGGTTTCCCCGGCCGTGCTAAACCAGATCAACCCTGACAGCCTGCAAATCGGCGGCCAGCTGCGCGACATCACGGTGCTGTTTGCCGATATCCGTGGCTTTACCAGCTACAGCGAAAAACAGTCCCCGGCGGCCCTGGTGGCCGTGTTGAACCGCTACCTGGCAGCCGGAGCGGAAGCCGTGCTTGACCAGGAAGGAACAGTGGATAAATTCCTTGGCGACGCGGTCATGGCCTGGTTCAATGCACCACTGCCTCAGGCAGACCACACACTGCGGGCAGTAAAGGCCGCACTGGCCCTAAAATCTGCCGTGGGAAAACTTCATTCCGAGCTCCCACCTGAGGCCCAGCTTTCATTTGGCGTAGGCATACATTATGGCGAAGCGGTTCTGGGGTGGATAGGAACCGAGAAACGCCTGGAATACACTGCCATCGGCGACTGTGTCAACACCACCAAGCGCATCCAGGAGAATTCTGCCAAAAACCAGATCCTGATCAGCCAGGCAGCCTACGAGCGTGTCAAAGACTGGGTGGAGGCAATCCCCTTTTCGCCGCTCAAGGTCAAGGGGAAAAGCGAAGCGGTGGAGGTTTACGAGCTGGTTGGGATGAAATAAACACCTGGCGGTTTGCGATCAGTCATTGGCAGAGGGAATGGAGGAGTTATGACGGGAAATGAGAATCCCTTGATCATTGCCCGCAATGAACGCACCCGCTGGTTTTCATCCGACCGGTTTGGCATGTTCATCCATTGGGGTTTGTATTCCATTCCTGCCAGGGGGGAATGGGTGCGCAGTGTTGAGCGCATCAGCACCGATGCTTACCAGCCGTATTTCGAGGAGTTCAATCCGAGCCAATATAACCCAAAGGTTTGGGCGGCCCTGGCCAGGCAGGCCGGGATGAAATACGCGGTTCTTACCGCCAAGCACCACGATGGATTCTGCCTGTTCGACAGCCAGTTGACCGACTACAAATCCACCAACACTCTTTGCCGCCGGGACCTGGTCCGGGAATACGTGGAGGCGTTCCGGGCTGAAGGGCTGAAAGTGGGTCTGTATTATTCCCTGCTGGACTGGCATCATCCGGATTACCCCGCCTATGGGGACCGGCATCATCCGATGCGGGATAACGAAGAATATAAAGGCCGGTCGCAGGATTTTTCACGATATGTCGAATATCTCCATGGCCAGGTGCGGGAGCTTTTGACGAACTATGGCAGGATCGACATCATATGGTTCGACTTTTCTTATGACAAAATGAGCGGCGAGACCTGGAAAGCGGCTGAACTGGTTGGGATGGCGCGCTCGCTCCAACCGCAGATCCTGATCGATAACCGCCTGGGCGGCTCGGGCGAGAGCAATCGCAATTTTGGCTCAAAAAACCCGCCGGTATATGCCGGGGATTTCGCCTGCCCGGAGCAGATCATTCCACCCGAAGGCCTGGTGGATGAGGATGGCCAACCTGTGCCATGGGAAGCCTGCCTGACCTTGAACAAGAACTGGGGCTACGCCGCGGCGGATAAGGATTTCAAGTCACCGCAGCAGGTGGTGCGGGCATTAGTGGAATGCGTCAGCAAGAACGGGAATATGCTGCTCAACGTGGGGCCCAATGCCGGGGGCGAGATTCCGGGGGAATGTGTGCAGATCCTGGCCGAGGTGGGAGAGTGGATGCGCAAGAACAGTGCCAGCCTCTACGCCTGTGGACGGTCGGAATTTCCCAAGCCCGAATGGGGTCGCTATACCCAAAAGGGGAAGTGGCTGTATGCCCACATCTACGATAGGGGCATCGGACCGGTTAACTTTCGGGGGTTGGCCGGCAAGGTTAAGAAAGCGCGCCTGCTGGAAGATGGTTCCGAGATCAAATTGGAGCGGCCCTGGATGACAACGGAATATCCGGCGGACGCGTTCATCGATTTTCCAAGTTCCCGACTTCCGGATGCGCTGGACAGCGTGGTGGAATTGGAACTGCTCTAATCCGGCCAGTAGAAAACAAAAAAAAGAGTGGCGAAAGCGCCACTCTTATTAGTAAACCGTGAAGCATTACGGCTGCAGACTCTGCCGGATCTTCCTGTTCTTTGGATAACGCGGGCAATCGACCGTTTCGCAATTTTCGCAGTGTTTTTTCGATACTTCCGGCAACAGCCAGAAGGCATCCAGGCAGAAGATTGCCAATAACGCCAGGCTGGCCCACGAGAATTGGAAGACCAGAAGATACAGCCCGGCAATTGGCGGCAGGAACCAACCCGGGTAAAGCACCCAGGATTTGCGCCGGAACTCGCTGCCGAAGGTTTTGCCTGGCTGCGGCTTGAAGCGTTTGCGGGAAAGGATATCGAATCCGGCTGCGCAGGTCCCGAGGGCGTAATGGCCACAATAAGGGCAGATCCAGGCCATGTAAAGAACGTTTGAATAGAGCGAGTACGCCAAATAAACCAATCCCAGCGGCCACCAGATCAGGCCGATCAGCATGCTCCCCAGGATATACATGAGGATCTGCAGGGTGTTTTCGCGCAGGATGGTCCAGGTATTTCTCTTTAAAGGCAGAGGTGATGGCAGCATTGACAGGCCTGGTTGAAATCCTACAAATTATATTTACAAATCAAGCGGTTTTTTGCGTGGCGGGGACCAAACGCCAGAAGAGCAGCCCGGCCATCAAAGCCAGCACGGCGCCAAAGTAGAAAGGCGCCGAGGGTCCCAGTCCATGCCAGCCGAAGGCGCCCTGCCAGAGCAAGCCGGCGATGGCCGAAGCCGGGAAGGCGGTCAGCCCGATGGCGGCATTGTAGAGACCATAGGCGGTGCCGCGCCGGTCGGCTGGGACCAGGTCAGCGATAAAGGCTTTGGCTGAACCTTCGGCTGCGGCGTAGTAGATCCCGTAGAGGCCGAAGAAGGTCCAGATCTGCCAGCCGGTTTTCGACAATGCAAACCCGAGATAGACCAGGCCATAGGCGATCCAACCGCCGATGATCAGACGCCGCCGCCCAACCTTATCGGATAGCGCCCCCAGGGGTCCGGCGAGCACCGAATAGATCAGGTTGAAGGTCATGAGCATGAGCAGGATCTGAAATACGTTCAAGCCGCGGTTCTGGCCAAGCAAAATGATGAAAGCATCCGATGAGTTGCCCAGGGTGAACAGGACCAACACCAGCATAAAAAGTTTGAAGCGGGTGTCCATGCCCTTAAGACTCAGCACAGGCACCTGTGACTTTTTTCGAACGCCGGTCTCTTTGGCTCCCAGGGCCAGAACCAGCACTGCCAGTACGGCCGGGACGATGCTCACCAAAACCAGGATCTGGAAGGTATTGCGGGTCAGGTCCGCCGAGCCGCGTTCGGTCAGCCAGACGATGAAAGCCGCGATCATGACACCCAGGAAGGCGCCGGCGGTGTCGCCAGCGCGGTGCAACCCGAAGGCCAGACCACGCTGCTTTTCATCGATGCTATCCGCCACCAGGGCGTCGCGCGGGGCGGTGCGCACGCCCTTGCCAAAGCGGTCGGCGACGCGCACCCCCAATACCCAGCCCCAAGCGTTGGCGATATACAGGAATGGTTTGGAGATGGTCGAGATACCGTACCCTAACACGGTCAGCCACTTGCGCTCGCCCAACTTATCGGACAAGCCGCCGGCATACATCTTCATCAAGCTGGCAGTTGTCTCGGCCAGTCCATCGATCAGCCCGATCACCGCCGTCCCGGCGTTGAGCACATTAGCCAGGAAGAGCGGCACCAGGTTGAAGATCATTTCAGATGAAACATCGGTGAGGAAGGAAGTAGCCGTCACCACCCAGACGTTGACGGGCAGGCTGCGCAGGCTTTCCATGACCCCGGTTGAGGTGCGGGCTTCGGGTTTGTCCATGGGTTCTCCAAAAAAATAATGTGGGGAATAAAGGGAGACTCCCGCCAAATACACGGGACAAGCCGGTCCGCCCGCACAACTATATCATGGAAATAATCTTCTTGCCTTAATCTCGGCCACTGCGTCGGGACGGTAACGATAGAGCCGGGCCGGGCGGCCTTCGCCGGTGTGGAAGCGCGGGGTCCTCTCAATGATTCCGGATTGGAGGATGCGCCGGCGGAAATTGCGCTTGTCCAGGTTTTCTGCCAGGATGATCTCGTAGGTATGCTGGAGTTCAGGCAAGCTGAATTCGGCCGGCAGCAATTGGAATCCGACCGCACTGTATTCCAATTTATAACGCAGACGACGCAGGGCATAAGCCAGGATATCAGGCTGGTCGCCCGGCATCTCCGGCAGAGTCGCGACCGGGAACAAGCGTACCATCCGCCCGGGCAGCAAATGCGCCTCGGCCGGCACCAGCGCAAGATACACAACGCTGATCGCCAGGCGCTGCGGGCTGCCATAGGTATAGAGCTGGTCGAGGTAGGTCTCATGCCGGTCGATCAGGGTGGCCAACAGACGTGCGGCGGCCTGCTCAAGGGATTCATCCTCTTTGACGGGTTCAGCCGGCAATTCCCAGACGGAGGCTTGCGCAACAAGCAGCACTTGCAGGCAGTCCTCGCGCAAGCTGAAGGGAATAACGTTAACCAATAGCGGTCGTCCGGTCATCGTTTATCTTCGTCTGATTATCGCTTGTTTCTGCTGGCCGGGAATTTGGCAATGGCAAACCAGGCAACGCCCAGCAGGCCAAACAAGATTCCGAGCAGGATGCCTTCGGTACGTGCGCGCATACTATTTCAACCTTGGGATCCAGCGTGGGGCTGTCTGGCAGTATTGCTCGTAAACCGCCTTGAAGGTCCTGCGTAAATGAGGCTCTTCGTAGAAGACCACGAACAGATAAGAAGCAATAAAACCGATGACCGGCATGAGCAACATGGGCAGGGAAGGTGACCAGAAGGCCCAGCCTACCAGGTTGGCGATTGCGGCGATGTAAATCGGGTTGCGGACATAACGATACAAGCCTGTGACAACCAACTGCCTGGGTGGGTCGAGCGGATTAGGCGTGCCATGGCCGTGGATGGTGAAGCTCCAGAAGCACCAAACCAGGGCCGGCCATCCGGCCAGCCAGAGGGGGATGGCCAGCAAGCGCCAAAGACCGGGGTCGACCAGCGGTGTGTTCGCCTTCAGAAAATAGGCGGGTACCAATCCCTGGATCAGGATGGCGACAAGCAGGAAAAATATAACGGATTTGAAGGCGGTCACAGAGGTGTCTCCAGGCACTAACCGCGCTGTTTGAGCCATTTTAGCAGTTTATCAGAAGGCCAGCAATTGATCACATCCTGTTTCGTCAGCCAGGCACGCCGGGCCATGGCGACCCCGAAATGCAGCAGGTCGAGATCGGCCTCGGCATGCGCATCAGTGTTGATGCTGATGGGTATGCCCAACTCGCGGGCGCGCCGGGCAGCGACATCATCCAGGTCGAGGCGGGCCGGGTGGGCGTTGATCTCGAGCGCCACGCCGCTTTCCGCGGCGGCGGCCAGCACGGCCGGCATATCCAGGTCGGCGCCTTCCCGGTCGGGGATGATGCGCCCGGTCGGGTGGCCGATGATGTCCACGTTGGGGTTGCGGATGGCATTGATCAAGCGCTCGGTCACCTTTTGACGCGGCTGGCGCAAGCTGGTGTGAAGGGAGGCCAGAACCAGGTCGAGGCTGGCGAGGAACTCATCCGGGTAATCGAGCGTGCCATCGGCCTTGATCTCCACTTCGGTGGCGTGCAGGATGCGGATGCTGTTCCCAAGCACCTTCTGAGCCTGTTCGATTTCCTGCTGCTGTTCCGTATGGCGTTCAATGCTCAGCCCGTTGGCCACACCCAGGCTGACGGAGTGATCGGTGAAGGCGATGATCCGCATGCCGCGTTTGGCAGCGGCACGCGCCATCTCGAGCATGCTGAGCTTGCCATCCGACCAGTTGGAATGCACCTGCATATCGGCGTGGATGTCGGCCAACTCGATCAATTTGGGCAGTTTCCCGGCTTTGGCAGCCTGGACCTCGCCATGATCCTCGCGCAATTCGGGCGGGATCCAGGGCAGGCCAAGGTCAGCATAGACCTCTTCTTCGGTGGCGCAGGTGATCTCGCCGGAGCCATCCGTGCGGAGCAGGGCATGCTCGGAGAGCGACAGCCCTTGGGTGAGCGCCAGCTCACGCAGGCGAACGTTGTGGTCTTTCGAGCCGGTGGCATACTGCAGGGCCGTGCCGAAGCGTTCGGGCGGGTGGACCCAGACCTGGGCGCGCACCCCGCTGGTGAATTCGACCGAAGACTTGGTCTCGCCATGCCCGAGCACGCGACGGACGCCCGGCAAGGTGGTGAAGGCCTGCATGACCGGACCCGAGTCCTGGGCGGCCACCAGGATGTCCAGGTCGCCGACAGTCGGGCGCATGCGCCGGAGCGAGCCGGCCGGGGAGGCCTCCTTGACGCCGGGGACTTTCAGCAGCGCAGCGATGATCTCCTGGACGAGCGGGTAGGCCTGTCCGAGCGGAAGGCGCCCGGAGCGGTGGGCCAAAGACTCGATCCCGGCCAGGATCTGCGCCTCGGACTTCTCGCCCATGCCGGGCAGCCCGCGGAGTTTCCCGGCCCGGGCGGCTTTTTCCAGTTCGGGCAGAGTCGTGAGGCCGAGTTCCTTCCAGATCAGGGCGATCTTCTTGGGCCCCAGGCCGGGCACCTGCAGCCAATCGGCCAGGCTGGGCGGGACTTCCTTTTTAAGTTTTTCCAGGAATTCCAGTTTGCCGGTGCTGAGCAGCTCGTCGATCTTTTCGGAGATGGCCTTGCCCACGCCCGGGATATCTTCGAGCCGGCCTTCCTTCCAATATTGATTGATATCCCCGCCAAGTCCGAGCAGGCTTTCGGAGGCTTTGCGATAAGCCAGGGTCTTATATATGATTTCGCCTTTAATCTCGGAGAGATTGGCGATCAAGGTAAACACATCGGAAAGTTGACGATTATCCATGCTATTGCCCTTTTTGGAGCATTATATGCCCCTTTTCGGAGCATTATATGCCGAATTATATGATAAGCTCCAGATTACTTATGGACCATCGTGACCACGTAGCTCTCCTATACCCGGCGAACCTGCCTGCGGGCGGCAATTGGGCAGACCTGGGAGCCGGTTCGGGTGCTTTCAGCCTGGCCCTGCGCGAACTGGTCGGAGCGGAGGCCGAGGTTTACGCGATCGACCGGGACAGGTCCCGGTTGGGCGAGCTGGAACGGGCCTGGCGCCTGCGCTTTGGGGACACAACCCGGCTGCACCTGCTGCCGGCCGATTTCACCCACCCGCTCGAGGTGCCGGCGCTGGAGGGGATCGTGATGGCTAATTCCCTGCATTACTATAAAG
>JADGQB010000382.1 GCA_017882145.1 Anaerolineales bacterium | reverse complement strand
GGGTCAGGAGCCGGTTGACAATATCGAAACAGGATTCCGGGTTCAACACCAGGCGCGACTGGGAAATTGAAACGGCAAAGCGCTCGAGGGCATCCCGCATGACCACCCGGATGATCGGCCTGACGCTGTCCACGTTGGTGGCGGGATCGGCGCACAGCAGGATGGCTTCGACATTGTTCAAATCGGCGTAGCCCTGGCGCTGCAGGAAAACCTGAATGGCTTTCGCCATCCTTTCGCTGCGGGTCAACAGGTTGGGTTTTTGGGGTACAAAAGTGCCGCTTTCGACAGAGCCCCACTGGTCGCCCCGGGCGCTGAACATGCCTTTGGCCCAAGCCACGCACATCACATACACGCCGGTTGGGCCAACCAGGATGAGCGGGATGCTGGCGTTCATGCCGGGCGGAGTGACATTGCGCAGCAGGGTGTATTTCTTATCCAGGTTTTTTTCGAGTACGGAAACGACCGCTTTTTGCGCTTCCATTTCCCTGACCCACCCGCCGCCGAACTGCAGCATGGCCTTGGTGCGGTCCACAAAGCTTATTTCGCCTTTTTCATTATAGAATGGAGTCTGGTCAATTATTTTCATGGGAAGCCTCCATAGCAAAAGATTGCAGGCAAAAGCAAACTGGCGGGGCTAGAAGACCGGAACCCCCACCAGCAGGTCGCGCAGCGCGGGCTGCCCGCCGCTGACGATATGCCTGTCAACGAAACGAACCTCAGAGCGGGTTTCGAAAACACTGCCAAGGGACGCTTTGCGCACACCGGTTACGTAATGTTTCCCCAACTGCAATAGTTCGACGAGTTCCGTTCGGCCGAGCAGTACATAGTCAGACCAGACTGCGCCGCGCCGCTGGTAGGCCCGCACCACGCTGATCTCGCCGCCCGGAGTGTAGCGGACGGCCTCGATGACTCCGTCGTTTTTTATGTGCGCCATGTTATACCCTTTCTTCTTTATTGTAGCATAGGATGCCTGCCCATGATATGGAGGAATGGAAAAAAATAAGGAATTGCGGAGCAAAGCCCGGCAAATCCTTATTTTTCCAGCTGAAAGTGTCGGGGTGGGCGGATTCGAACCGCCGACCACCGCGTCCCAAACGCGGTGCGCTACCAGCTGCGCTACACCCCGGAGCAGGGTGAGTATAATGCGTAACGGGTGTGCCCGTCAAGCGGGAGAGTACGATATAATTTTATTATTATTTCTTCTTGGAGGCTTCATGAATGTTTTTGTGACTGGTGGAGCGGGGTATATCGGGTCGGCGACGGCGGAGGCGCTGCTCAAGGCCGGGCATTCCGTCACGGTCTACGATTCGCTCGTGACCGGTTACCGGGCGGCGGTGCCCGAAGGGGCGCGCTTCATCCAGGCCGATCTGGGGGATGCCTACGCACTGAAGTCGGCGCTCATGGCTGAAAAATATACGGCGGTAATGCACTTTGCGGCTTTCATCGAAGCCGGTGAGAGTATGAAAGACCCCGGTAAATTCTTCAAAAACAACCTGGTAAATTCGCTGCAGCTGATGGAAACGGCTGTCGCCGCCAGGGTCGAGCGTTTCGTGTTTTCGTCCTCGGCGGCAGTCTATGCCTCCAGCGCCGCGCCGCTGGACGAGCAGTCCCCCATCGACCCGGCCAACGCCTACGGGTTCACCAAGCTGGCCACCGAACAGGCGCTGGAGTGGTCCCGCCGCATCCACGGTCTGCACTTTGCCGCCCTGCGCTATTTCAACGCCTGCGGAGCCCTGCCCGGACGCGGCGAAGCGCACCAGCCGGAAAGCCACCTCATCCCGCTGGTGCTGAAAGTGGCGCTCGGCCAAAAGGAAGCCGCCAATATCTACGGCACGGATTACCCCACACCCGACGGCACCTGCATCCGGGACTATATCCACCTGGCCGACCTGGTCTCGGCGCACCTGCTGGCGCTGGAGGCGCTGGGCGAGCGCGACCGGCTGGTTTACAACCTCGGCAACGGCCAGGGTTTCTCGGTGCGCGAAGTGATCGAGACCGCCAGGCAAGTGACCGGGGCGCAGATACCGGTTAATGAGACCGCACCCCGCCCGGGCGACGCCCCCCGGCTGGTGGCTTCCTCCGAAAAGATCCGGCGGGAACTGGGCTGGACTCCGCTGCATCCTGAACTGCTCGATATCGTCCAAAGCGCCTGGGACTGGCACCGCAGCCATCCGCATGGCTATGAGAGGTAACTTATGGCAACCGTCCTGACCTTCCTGGTGGTGATCGTGGGCTGGATCTTCAGCCTGTGCCTGCACGAGTTCTCGCACGCCCTGGTGGCATATTATGGCGGGGACACGAGCGTGCGCGACAAGGGCTACCTGACCTTCAATCCGCTCAAATACACCCACCCGGTCTATTCCATCCTGCTGCCGATGGTCTTCCTGCTGTTGGGCGGGATCGGCCTGCCGGGCGGGGCGGTCTATATCGAGACCTGGCGGCTGCGCAGCAAACGCTGGGAAAGCGCCGTCTCGCTGGCCGGGCCATTCGCCAACCTGGTGCTGGCAGTGGTGCTGTCGATCGTTTTGCATTTTGCACCCGCGGCGGGCGGCGGCATTTGGCCCGGACTGGGCTTCCTGGCGCTGCTGCAGATCATGGCAGCCGTCCTGAACCTGATTCCGGTGCCGCCCTTCGACGGTTACCGGGTGGTGGCGCCCTTCCTGGAGCCCGACCTGCGCGTGCGCATCGACCAGGCGAGCGCCATCATCATGCTGGTGGTGTTCTTCCTGTTATGGTACGTACCCTTCGTGAATAATATCTTCTGGACGGCGGTGAGCTGGATTGCGGTCCAATTCCAGATCCCGCTGCAGTTGGCGAACCTGGGTCTGAGCCAGTTCCAGTTCTGGAGACGGTAAGTAAAACGTAATGCGTAATGCGTAACAAGTAATTTGTGATTTTTTGAATGTCATGCAGGGTTGAGTCGAGCAATCCAGTTGCCGACTTAAACCATCCCGCCGGTACGGCTAATTGATAATAAATATGCAGGGAGAATCCATGAAACGTGCATTGAGCATTGCTGCAATCCTGCTGGTGCTGCTGGTTGGCTGCCTGCCGGCCGGGCCGGAGACGCCAGCGCCATTGGCTGTGACTGCGCAGCCGGGCACGCTGGTGGTGGACCCGGGCAGGAACCTCGGTCCGATCAGCCCCTATGTGTACGGCTCGAACTATGGCCCATGGACGGCTGTCCCTGCGAACATGCTGCAGGCGGCGTATGATTCCCACATCACGACTTTGCGCTGGCCGGGCGGGGCCTGGGGGGATGTGAATGATATTCAAACCTACCAGTTGGATTCCTTCATCGCTTTCTGCAAGCAAATCGGCGCCATGCCGACCATCAGCACCCGGCTCCTGGATGGCACGCCTGAAGCTGCGGCCGAACTGGTGCATTATGCAAATATAGACATGAAATACGGCATCCAATACTGGAGTATCGGCAACGAGCCCACGCTTTTCGAAGCCCAAATCAAGCAGACCTATGACACCGTGCGGTTCAACCGGGAATGGCGGGCAATTGCGCTGGCCATGAAGGCGGTCGACTCCACGATCAAGTTGATGGGGCCGGAACTGCA
>JADGQB010000381.1 GCA_017882145.1 Anaerolineales bacterium | reverse complement strand
TAATCTGCCAGCGGCAGCAAACGGATCGCATCGATCAACCATTCGACCATGAATGTCAGGCCGATGAACAGCAGCATCCCGCCCAGCACGATCCTGGGGATGTACGCGATCAACGCGGCCCCAAATAAGAGTGCCGCGCCGCATAGCACAGCCGAGATCAGGTTGACCAGGCGGCTCTTCGCTCCCAGGCGAAAAGCCAGGGCCGTCAACCCCAGCGTTTGATACCCCACCGGGCTTCCGCCCAGGCCGCCGGCCAGGTTTGCGAATCCGGCCGAAAGCAGTTCCCGGTTGAGATCGATATCCTTTTTGGCAGAAATCTCCAACCCGCTGGCATTCAGCAGCAGCGAGACAATGCTCAAAACCATGATGATCGTAAGCTGGCCGATGTTTTTGAGGATGGCCTGCCAGTTGACCAGGGCAAACGCGGCGGGAGCCACAGGCCGGTACAGTCCGCCGGACGGGAATGGACCCAACAACCAGCCGCGCATGCTGGCCTGTGCAACCGGGATGTGGGCCAGGAATAAATAGCCATAGAACAGGGCTGTGGCAAGAACCAGCGCACCGGGAGTGATCAGGAAATGCGGGTTTTTGCGCAGGGTCACCAGCAGCACGACAGCAAAGATCAGTCCGGGCACCCACAGCAAGATCTTATCCGCTGAAAAAATTAAGGATAGGTTGGCGATCGTCATGGGTACGTTGGTCATCACACCCAGCGCGCCTTTCGATATCAACCAACCGGTACCCGCCAGGAATCCGCCCACGACCGGATAGGGGATATAACGCACAAAGGCGCTGGCTTTAAAGAATCCGAGCAGTAGAAAGAAGATTCCGGTAACAATGGATGTCAGCATGATCGCGGCAACAACGGTCACATAGATCGCCTGCGGGTTGGCAGACTTCATGCTGAACGCAATCGCGGCGGCCACCAGTGCCAGGATGGCCGCGGGAGTATCCTGCGGCAGTCCGATCATGCCCGGCAGCGAGGTTGTCAATGAGACGACGATCCCGATCACAAACGCGCCAAACAGCATCAAGCCGATGCCGCCTGGCAGGAACCTGCCCAGGTCGCCCGAAAAGATCAAGGCCGCCAGCGAAATTTCAAGGCTGATGGTGACGATCGCGGCGAGCAGCCCGGAAGTCAGGCTCGGCAGCAGAATGCTGGGAGAGAACTCCTTCTTGATATCACTGACCTTCATGACGTTTCCCTGGAGAAGATTTTCTTTACCATTATTGTCAAGTATATGTAGATTCATCCTAAAATCACATCCCCAATGGGTGGGAGGTGGTATAAACGTATAACTATGAAAACCAGCAGGGAAGTTTATAACACCTGGGCAGCGCACTATGATCAGAATCTGGCCACCGGTTCGGTCCCCGTATCCTTTGATGGGTATAAAGATGTTTTGACTGAGACAGTGCTGCTGGCCAACGTGCAGCCAGGCATGAGTGTATTGGATCTGGGCACCGGCACCGGCAACCTGGCGGCGCTCTTTGAGACGTTGGGCTGCGATCTTTGGGGGACGGACTTTTCTGTGAACATGCTCGCGATCGCGCACGAGAAGCTCCCCTTCCTTCATCCGGTCCTGGCCGATCTGCACGACCCGGCCTGGCCGCAGACCCTGGACCGGCGTTTTGATCGGATTGTGTCAGCCTACGTCTGGCACGAATTTGATCTTGATGAAAAACTGGGACTTTTAACGAACCTGATCGACCGGCATCTGGCCAGCCAGGGCCGGGTGGTGATCGCCGATATTTCTTATCCGGATCGTACCAGCCGCAGCCTGGCGCACGCGGATTGGGGCCGCCTGTGGAGCGAGACCGAATATTACTGGGCCGCGGATGAAACCATTGCGGCCTGCCATTCGATCGGCTTGGGTTGTTCCTACCGGCAAGTTTCGAGTTGCGCGGGCATCTTTGTCTTCGAGGCGGAGGAACACAAATAAGCTCCGTTCCAATCGGGATCCATGCGGTCCCCAAAACGGAAAGTCATGTACAGTCCGCTGGCAGGGCAGGGATTGAAACTCATTAATTGTCGTGCTATAGTATTTTTGGATAATCTCCACCTTTGCAGCCGGTTGACCTGGATCAACATCTATCCGGACAGGCAGTAAATCATTCCATGGAGGAACATCCAACAGTATGACTGCGCCAAATCCGAACTCTCCTGTTTTTGAACTGCGCGTCGCGATCACGACCCCTGATTATGAACGATTGGTAAAATTCTATTGTGAAGGCCTTGGGATTGAACCGGCTGCAGTATGGAATAACGGCCAGGGCCAGGCTCTCGTCCTTAACCTGGGAAAGGCCACCCTGGAGATTTTCGACGAAGCCCAGGCAGAAACCATTGACCAGATCGAAGCGGAACGGCGTCTGAGCGGACAGGTCCGGTTTGCGCTGCAGGTGCCGGATGTTAAAGCGGCAATGGAGCGCTTGCTCTCCCACGGGGCGACATTGATCCATCCCCCCATCCTGACCCCCTGGGGTGATACCAATGTGCGGTTTCAAGATCCCGACGGTATGCAGATTACGCTGTTCCAACCAGCTAATAATGAGGGAGATGGCAATTAGCTTGGAACAGGGTTGGGCTGGTTCGACAATATTTCGGAGGGCAAAATGAGCATGGAGAAACCCAGGCTGCTCGTGATCGGAGCTGGAGTGAACGGCTCGGCCATCGCGGCCGCTCTGCACAATGCCGGGATGAATGTGACCGTGCTGGCGCGCGGCGAGCGTTTTAAAGCTTTGCTCGATGAGGGCATCCTCATCCAGGATCCTTTCAAGAAAAATAAACGCAGCCGGACCAAGGTGCCGGTCATCGACTGCCTCGATCCGCAGGATCTGTATGACTTCATACTGGTGGTTATCCGCAAAAACCAGGTGACAGGTGTGCTGCCGGTCCTGGCCCAAAATTGTTCCCCCAACATTGTCTTCATGGGCAACAACCTGTGCGGCCCGCAGGAATTCATCCAGGTGCTGGGCAGGGAGCGGGTGATGATGGGGTCGGTCTACGCAGCCGGCAAGCGGGACGGCAACCTGATCCGGGCGATGGTTTTCACCTCGGTGGCGGCGCCATTTGGCGAGCTGGATGGCAGCTCCACCCCCAGGCTGAAACTTCTGCTAAGCATTCTTCGTCAGGCCGGCTTCAAGGCCGTAGAATCCCGGGATATCGTCAATACCCAGAGGACGCATGCCGCCGGGGTGGCGTTGATCGCCAGGCTGGTGATCAAGCATGGCTGCGACACCTATGCCCTGGGACGCTCACCGGGCGAGCTGAGGCTCTACACCCTTGCCAGGCGCGAAGCGCTGCAGGTGCTGGAGGCGCTTGGATACCAGGTTCTGCCGCACTCCGAGGCAATTGAGGCAAAACTGCCGGTTTTTCTGCAGGTGGCCGGCATGCGGGTGCTGCTTGGGACAAAGTTTGGGGAGGTGGGGCTGGGCTGGCACTGTTCGCAGGCGCCGGATGAAGTCGGGCAGCTGGCGAATGAGCTCGAGGCGCTGGTGGCAGAGTCCGGGCTGGATACGCCTGCCATCCGGGAGCTGCTGGGAACGGGAGGCAAGGATCTCACCCCGCAGGT
>JADGQB010000380.1 GCA_017882145.1 Anaerolineales bacterium | reverse complement strand
TGGGGGATTGCTTCGGCAAAGTGCGCCTCGCAATGACACTTGAAATGTTCAAGATGAACCTGACTAAGACAAAAAAAGCATTATTTCCCTTTAAATAAAAACAGATGCCCGGTTCGAGCATCTGTTTTTGATTAGCTATTGTCCCAGGAGGCGGTTCTTTTCGCGGGTGAACTCGTCGTCGGTCAGGACGCCCTTATCGTGCAGCTCGCCGAGCAGCTTGAGCTGCGCGAGGACATCCGCGCTCGGCCCGGGCTGCGCCTGGGTGGGAGGCATGCCCTGTGCCATCTGCGGGTTCTGGCCCTGGTTGCTGCCCAGCAGGTAGCCCAAACCACCCGCCAACAGGCCGGTAAATAAGGGGCCCATCCCATAGCCCATACCCATCCCAAGCAATGGGAACCCGACCCTGCGCATTCCAAACCCGCCGCCTCTCCAGCCCCCTCTGAAACCAAGCCCAAAACCTCTAGGCATTCTGACCTTCCTTTCCGGCGGCAGCCAGCTCCTGGCTGACCTGCGCCAATATATCGTGGGAAACCATTCCGCCCGAGAAGACCACTCCACCAGCCTGGCGGACAGCTTCCGCCAGCCCGGTTACCCAGGCGTGCTCGAACAGGATCACAAAAGCCGACGTATTGGATGGGATCCGGGCAGTCAGCTGCTCGATATCCTGCTTCGTCAGCAAGCCCATCAGGTGGCCGGCAATGTCGCCATATTTCCCGGGGGCTTCCTCGATCAGCTCACTCATCTCCCGCGTCGAGATGCCACCATCCGCGGCCTTCGTGACAGCGATCAGGTCGACAACGTAGATCTGGCCTGACTTCTGGATCGCGTCCAGTTCCGTGACCAACTCCTGGCTGAGATGCGGTTCCTGGGTGCCGATTAGCACATACTCAAGCGGACCAATATCCATAGGTTTTTTCCTTTCACCTATAGATTTTATACCCTTTCCATTACAGCTTTATTAAAAAGCCACAGTATTCGCATTTGAGCGTGCGCTGCCCCTGGCTGCCCTGGACATTGAGCGGAGCGCCGCAGGCCGGGCATTCGGAAGGGAATTCAGCGGGGGCAGCCATGGCAGCCAATATCTCCTTGGAGACGACGATCTCCATGACCTTTACCTTTTCGATGCGCACGCCCAGGCCTGGATCGATTTCCACGTTCAGTCTGCCGCATACCGCAGCACCCAGCTCATCCCGGGCCGATAGGATCTGGTCGAGCGGGCGCACACTGACCATTTCCTTGAGCGTGCTCGAAGCGAGATGCAGGAAATCCTGGCGCTGCCGGTTGGTCTGGGAGGCATATTTAATAGGCTCGACCACGCGACTATAAACCAGCATATGAATGATGGCAGGCGCCCGGTCGCGGGTGATACAAGTCTGGTCCTGGACGTTGGTGGCTTTTTCGCCCAGATCCACTCTCACAACCTGGTCGATCAATGGGATCTGGATAACCCTGCCAGGACCCATGACGGAGGTCTCACCCAACCTGGTCACCACCCATTTCTCGTTTTCGGGGACTTTTTTGAAAATTGCGGCGGCGATTATGGCGAGCGTGACAATTCCCAAAACAAGCAGGCATAAAAGGGCAAAAAACAGTGTGGCAGCCATATGATTTCCTTTGCATTTCGATCAAGAAAGCGGGCCTGAACAGGGAAGAAAGTATAGCATAAGAATCTTTTCAATTTCCGTTACCTGTGACTTAGCACTTCAACGCTCATCGAGCCAGTCAAATATACGTTGGGTTGGGAGCAGGGTTGCAACGGGAAAACCTTCCGCGCCTGGTTGTCTCAAGCTATTGACACCAGTGCTATACTTGGAATAGCAATTTTATGAACAACGAACCCATTCTGCACTGCGAGCTCGATCACCTGGTAATCACCGCTCCAACCCTGGAAGCCGGATCGAAGTACATCCAGCGGGCACTGGGAGTAATTCCCCAGCCAGGCGGCAAGCACGCGCGCATGAGCACGCATAACTGCCTCGTCAAGCTGGGGGAAATGACTTACCTGGAAGCCATCGCCGCCGACCCGGATGCACCCAGGCCGGAGCGAATGAGATGGTTCGAGTTGGATGGTCTGGATCAAAGTTCCCCTGCGCGCTTGTCCACCTGGGTAGTGCGCGTTAACGATATCGAGGCAGCCCTGGCCGCCTCCCCAGTCCCACTGGGCAGGATCGAAGTGCTGAGTCGGGGGCAATTGAAATGGCGCATCACGATCCCCGACGACGGCAGCCTGCCTCTGCAGGGTATCGTACCTACGCTCATTCAATGGGAGCCGGGAGCTCATCCCGCCAGTAAGCTGGATGACTCAGGCTGTTCGCTCTTACGACTGGAAGGATTCCATCCCCAAGCCCAAAAGATCGCTGCCATGCTGAAGGCAATCGGCTTTAATGGCGATTTTAGGATAAATCCGCTACCAGAGCATAAAAAGCCTTACCTGGTAGCCAGCATTCGGACTTTAGGCGGGATGCGGAAACTAGGCGGAATATAAATTTCTCCAGCAAGCGGCCGTGGGGATAAAGCGAGACTTAACGAAATCCTGACGATCAGACGGTTAGCACCACGATCCCGGCGAGGGTCAACAGGGTGCCTATGGCGACCTTCCAGGTCAGCGGTTCGCCGCCGAAAATGATGCCCATCAGCACACCGAAGAGCGGCGAGGTGAAGGCAATTGGCATGACCTTGCTCAGCGGGGCGCCGTTGATGGCGGCGTAGTAGCATAACATGCCGATCGCACCGGCCACAATTCCCCCGCCGATCACCATCATCAGGATGGCTTTCGTCCCGGCCTGCGGGAGGCTTTTCCACTGCGGGAAGGAGACTGCCGCCAGGATGACCAGCGCCACGGCGGTGCGGATGGTGATGCCCATTTGGGGAGAAAGCCCGCCCAGGTGCAGGCCTTTCTTTTCGAAGTAGCCGCCAATGCCCCACGCCATGGCGGTCAAGAGGGCCAGGATCTGAGGATTCATAATAATATACCTTTTTATAATGAGATGGATTTCCAGAAATCAATTTTACTCTGTTATTGTGGACGGACACAGAAACGATAAGCCAGCTGGAGGATGGGAGAGTCACCTGGGCGCCCAAAAGTACCGGGTGTTTCGTGAAAGTGACGCTCACATGCCATAAAATATGATTCGGCCTGAATTCAATGGACATTCAGACCATTGTCCGGTATATTAATCCATATCGTATTATTGCGTTTCATTATTGCGTTCCATGGCGCTTTGTTCAGGAGGAATATCAGATGGACGAAGAAAACGAGATCACAACCGGCGTAAAAGCAGTGGAGCGGGCAATCGACCTATTGTCATGCTTTACCCTGCTGGTCCCGGAGTTAAGCCTGGTTGAACTCAGTTCCCGGACAGGACTCCCGAAAGCCACCGCGTACCGCATCCTGACCACACTGGCCCAGGCGAAGTTTATCGTCCAGGACCCGGCCACCAGCAAGTACCGGCTGGGTTACAAGCTGATGGTGATGGGCGCAATCGCCCGCAGCCAGGTAAACTACCTGACCAAGGCCGAGCCGATCTTCAAGGAACTGGTCTACGATATCGATGAGACTATCGCAGTGGCAAGCCTGGA
>JADGQB010000118.1 GCA_017882145.1 Anaerolineales bacterium | reverse complement strand
CGCTCGTACTCCTTTTCAGCTTGTCCCAGGGTGGGCAGGTCAGAGGGCAGGCTGTCACGAAAGAGTTGCCAGGCGGGTGTGTCCATAAAGGACACTGGCGGCGTATCCAGCAGGCTGAGCCAGGGAGCCAATAAATCCAGGCTGCGCTGCATGTCTTGCAGGTGGTGTTGCATCAAATTGAGATAGAGTTGGAGCTCGGTCAGGGATTCGGGATTGAGATTGGGATGACTCTTGAGCAGTTCCATCAAGCGATTTGAAACTCTATCCCAACCTTCTCCTGAGAGCCAGGCGAGAGTCTTTGCCCAGGCTGCCGGCTGATTTTGGTTGAGGCGGATGCGCTCATAAATGCTGGTCAATTCGGCGTCTATCGTTTCGATCAGGTTCCCCCGTCCAGACAGGGACGGTTGGAATTTCGCTGAAACCGCCCCCAAGGCACTTGGTTTATTCTTCTCAAGTTTGCGCAGTATTTCTGACAGAACATCCAGGATATCGAGCAGACCCTGCCATTGTTTATCGCGCAGAACCGGCGCATCCTTCAAGGCCAGACAGCCCTGTCTGAGCGCTATCAGGCAGGCTGCCAGGTTGCCGCTATCCACAGTGGAGATGTAGCGGGGAGGGAGCGCGGTCAGCGTCTGGGAATCGTACCAATTCAGCAGGTGTCCGCGGTAATGTTCCAGCTTGTCCATACTCTCAAAGGTCGAGCGTAAACGGACTGCGAGTTCAACCAGCCCCACATATCCGAAATCGTAAGCTGCCAACGCGGATGTCAGGAAAAGACCAATATTGGTGGGGGTAGTGTAATGCGCCACGCTGCCGCGCGGCGACTCTTGAAAATGGTCGGGGGGCAGCCAGTGGTCATCCGGGCCGGCGAACTGCTCAAAAAAAGCCCAGGTGCGGCGCGCCAGCCGGCGTACTTGCCTGCGCTGGGTCTCCGAAAGTGGGAGGGTGAGGTGAGTCACAGGCTGGCTGATCCAATAAGCGATCTGCGGAGAGATGAACCAGCTAATCAGCAGGGGGGCTGCAACCACCAGCGCGGAGGGGTTAATTATCCGAATTGCAATCCCAAGGAGTGCGGAAAAAGTCAGGGAGGCTGCCATCTCCAGCCAGGTTCTATTTTGGGTATTTCGAAATGAGCGCGCCAGGTGCGCCGCAGTAGTCCACTGCAGCATGTGCTTGCGCACGATAAATAAGCGGGTAATGGTTATCCCGATGGCGTTCAGCATGAGCAAGGCTTCATACGGGAGGAAAAGAACAGCAAGGATCCAGCGGATGAGCGGGAGCCAGGTTGGTTCGAAAAGTTGTTTGAGCGTCAGACGCCCGAGATTGGACCACACATGCCGGACAGTTTGCACCACAAATGGCAAAGCGGATGGCAACAGCACCAACAAAGTCCATATCAGAGCCGAACCGGGAAGGAACAACCAGCCTGCAACGAGCAGAGCGAGTAAGGTGGGCGGCAGCAGGCTGCGTCGCAAGTTATCAAAAACCTTCCAGAGGTTTATTAGAGATAACCGATTGCGAGCCACCCCTTTTTCGGTGCGGACAGAGGGAAACAACCAGGGTAATAATTGCCAATCACCGCGGATCCAGCGGCGTAAGCGGCGGGCATAAACCAAATAACGCGATGGATATTCCTCGTAAAGGACGATGTCAGTGACCAATGCCGCGCGTCCGTAGATTCCTTCAAAGAGGTCGTGGCTGAGCAGGGTATTCTGGCGCACCTGACCCGCCAGGCTGCGCTCGAAGGTCGCGACTTCATATATTCCTTTACCAACATAACTGCCCTCACCAAACAAATCCTGATATACATCCGAAACGGCAAAGGAGTACAGGTCAAACCCAGCGTTCCCGGAATAGATTTGCGAAAAGAGCGAACGATTCGCGCTGGTAGGCTTGATTGACACGCGCGGCTGCAGGACGGTATACCCGGCAACAACCGAGCATCCGTCTGCAGCAAATTGGGCATGGTTCAGTGGGTGCGCCAGCGTAGCAATCAGCCGGTTGGCACTACCCTGGGGCAGGATGGTATCAGCATCCAACGTGATCACATATCTAATAACGGACTCTGTGACTTCAGCTGGAACGGGGTTCCCCTCTGCCTGTGCAGATACCTGGCCGGCCTCGCCAGAACCGGGACTAATTCCCAATATGCCTATATTCCCAACCTGGGTTGTGTAGGGGGTTCCACCCAGATTGAGCAGCAGGCGATTGAAATCCGCCAATTTGCCGCGCTTGCGTTCCCAGCCCATCCAAACTCCTTCGGACGGATTCCACTGGCGTTGGCGGTGGAATAAATAAAAAGGCGCGCCATCCGCATATTTCTGGTTGAGATTTTCTATGCCAGCTCTTGCCAGCGCGAGCAAGGCTTCGTCCTCCGGCATATCCTGTGTTGGAGCATCACCGAAGTCGGTCAATAGAGCATAGCTCAGTTGCGGATCCGGATTGGTCAGGAAAGAGAGTTCCAACTCCTGTAAAAGGTGGGTGAGTTCGCCGGCGCTTTCCAGCAGGGTTGGAACGACCACCATGGTGCGGTTGCCCGGTGGGACGCCTTCCGAAAAATCCATGCGCGGCAGGCTTTGGGGCTTGATATTGTTGGTCACAATCGAGTTCACGATTATGATGGCGGCCTCCATGGCCAGCCCAAACCCAAGCATACCGGCTACGAGCTGTTGGAAAGGCGAGCCGCCTGAAAACCTGGCATAACCCAGTAGCCCCAAAACAAATAACACAGACAGGCCGGCTATACTACCCAGATAAGTGAAGGTGGGGTGCACGAGCAGCGCACGCCGGACGCGTAACCCAAATCCTGGCCGGTACTGCAGGCTGCGTTCGAGCGTCGCGCGCCCCGCATCCCGTAGAAAAAAGCCAACGTGTGCCTCCCGTCCCGGGGTCTTATCCCCTGCGCCGCGCCCCGCCTCGCCAAGAACTTTCGAGACTTTATCCTGTACAGGAACCGGGACTGCTTCGCTGGAACCAGGACTACTCCGCCCTGTGCTAGTGCCAGGACTACCCCGCCCTGTACCAGGACCACCACGAGCGTATTCAATTGCCATTTGGGCGACTTGCTCTTCGCTAAAGGCTGAGTGGAGCGCCAGTTCCTCGATGACCGTTCGATAACTGTTGCGGGTGTCAAAATCCATGCCTGCATAAACCTGAGCGGGATCGCTGCGCAAAATCTTTTCCACCCGGCTGATCTGCTCAAAGAAGTCTTTCCAATCTGTGGCTGAGAGCAGGCGCAGGCTGAGAAAACAGGCTGCAACAATGCTCTCATAAGGCAGGGTTGGGGAAGCACCCCTGTTCGGATTTTCGCGAGATAGTCCCGGTTCTAGCACGGGATGAGATAGTCCCGGTTCTAGCACGGGATGAGATAGTCCCGGTTCTTGCACGGGACGAGATAGTCCCGGCTCCGGCAAAGTCCCGAATGTGCCTATCGGAACGGAGAGAGGCGGCAAATCCATTCTGGTCAATTCGGCAGCGGCGATGACAAGCTGCTCCAGAATTGCAATTCGCAGCATAATCGGCAGCGCCCAAAGCTCCCCAATCGTTAACGGCGTAACCTGCTGATAGTCCCGCACAAATGTAGTGACTTGTGTGAGGTCAATCTGACTCTGACTGTATCCAATCCATTCCCATGCCAGCGCAAAAATGCGGGGGTGGTCCTTCAGCAATGTCCCGTCCAGTTTTGGAAGCTGCTTGACAAATTTAGCTGGCAGGCCCTCCTCTATCTGGCGGAAAGCCTGTTCGACAATATAAAAATTATCCAGCATCCATTCGCCCGCGCGTGAGAAAGCCGGGTCATTCAAAGATGTAACCCTGAAATGCTGGTAGGCCTCCTGTAGAGTCTGCTCCCACATACCCAAGTGCGCTGCCAGCAGAACCCATGCTTTTGGGCTCTTATGTACGCCGGTATGAATTTCCGCCAGGTGGTGTGCGAGTTCATCCAGCCGCAATCCGGGTTCCGGATTGGCCCGTTCGGTATTTTGAATAGATGTTACCTGCATGGATTAATGCTCTGCGTGTTCGCGTGGAACCATATCGAGCACGACTGGCTCTTCTTTGGCAGGCAGGTCCTGTACGATCAGCAGCGGAACCTTGCTATACAGTATAAAATTATTGACCATGCTTCCATAGGGCCATTGGTTATATCCCGAATAACCGTGCGCGCTGAGTGCGACCATGTCGATGTTTTCCTTGTCTGCCAGCTCATGGAGGGCTGCGGCCGCGTTATCGCTCGTTAACAGGCGGGTTTGCACTTCGATACCCTCCAATGGCGATTGCAGGCGGACTTGATCAAGATAGCGAATGGCTTCCTCCCGGTTGCGGGCCACAATCCGATCGGATAGCTCCAGGTCTTCGTGTGCCAGCGGCATCTGGCGCGCCATTTCCGGGGTTTTCACTACATGTACAATGGAAACCCGGGATCGGTGAAAACGGGCCAAAA
Source organism: Anaerolineales bacterium (assembly GCA_017882145.1). Lineage (GTDB taxonomy): Bacteria > Chloroflexota > Anaerolineae > Anaerolineales > Villigracilaceae > UBA877. The sequence continues at coordinate 6,716 of JADGQB010000118.1, read as the reverse complement.
GCGTGACCATGGGCAGAACATATTCCGCCCGACGAGACCCATCCAGCGGAACCATCAAGCGCGTATATTGCTGTTCGAGCAACTCACTGGTTGCCGGTTGATGGGCCCGTATAATGAGCACAGAAGTCGGTGCACTAAAAATTATTTTTTGAGTAACACTGCTTATTCCCCATTGACTCAATCCACTGCGTCCATGGCTGCTCAGGATGATCAATTTGACCCCGCGCTTGAGCGCGTATTCAGTGATCGATTCTGCCACCAACCCTTCCAGAACAGCAGTCTCGATCCGCAGGCCGGATTTTTGAAGGCGGGTACTGATCTTTTCCAGGTACAGCTTCGCGCCGGTCTTATTGATCTGCCAATTGACCAGATCAAATAATTGTGCTTTTTCGCTGGCCTGTTTCTTGTCAAGCACACGCAGCAATATCACTTTTGCATCAAAAGCGCGGGCGATAGCAACCACGTGCTGAAGGACGCACTCTGCAAGCAGAGAACCATCCAATGGAACCATAACAGGATCGAACATGGTTCATCCCTTCGATTCTATATAATAGATATATATCTTATAAATGTCAGTATACTCCAATTTATCCTGGAGGGATGATCGCTTGCCGGATTGGGGCAGCAATCGGCCGGGATGCAGGATCGTTGGACCGGAGGACACAAACGCAGGGACGAATCCGTTCAATCCATAATGGTCTTCCTGCGGTCGCGCATATTTTAGACAATGCTTACCGAGAAATTCGTTCCTTCCCAAGTATTGGAGGCTGACCAGTAAAAAGTGAATACCAGGGTTGTATTGGCGGGCAGCGTACCCACAGGCAGGTCGAGAAGGTGGACATCCAGGCCAATTTCGTGAGTTTGGGTGTCATTAACCGTCTGCCAGTTGTCAGCACTCCAGTGGACAGTAGCCATTGCCAAAAGCTCGAGGCGCAGGATCTTCCCGGCCGGGATGGTCTGACATTTATTATTAAAGCGCCAGCTAACGCGGTTGGATTCGGTTTTGTTCTTGATATAACGCTGGGCAGTTTGGGGCGGCATATCGAAAATACGTCCATCACTCAAAGAGCGCAGCAGCTTTACATATTCCGCGTGCGCCCAGACGAGCGGCATGGCTGAACCGGATGGCTTGCCAAAGAAAAGTTCTTTCTCTGGGATGTCGGATGTATCCCAGACCTGCTCAGGCAACAAATTGCCCGCGCCGGCGCTGGCTTCAAGAACGTGGAGCAAACGTATGGCTTCATCCACGTGACCAGCCGCCAGTTCGTAATGGGCGCGTTCGCCTGCCAATAAAGGCCAAACGCGACCCACTCCGGTCCCGTCGAATGGATCGCCATCCGGATGCTCCCCATAGCCGTCATCGTTGTAGCGATGCCAGCCAGGCCCGTAAGGCAAGTCTGCTTTTAACAGCGTGTCAATCACTTTGACCGTGTTTACCACGCGCGGATCATTCGCCGGGCGCAGTCCAAAACGCACCAGCGCAAGGGCATCCGGGCTGAGGATGTGGGCGGCCTGTTCAGTATTTTCCCCGGGTGGACGGTTCTTGATCGGTACAAAGCCTTTGGAGGGAGAAGCAGCATCGGCTATATCCGGAGGCGAGATGCGCACATAGTATCCATCCACGCCCAACTGATGAGCCAGGTCCGTATCGGTCGCATAGGTCCAATGTTCAATACTGGAATTCCACGTGTCAGCGGTTTCGCGTAGAAAGGCAGCAATCTGCAGTTCTTTGATTAAATCCGCAATATCGGCGGCGGCCAACAAGGCGGAAATCTCGGCAGCCAGGGTAAAAGGTGAATAGCCAGGGTCTTCCTCCCAACGGTCCTGCGGAGTAACCGGGCCATTTTTCACCAGGAAGCCGGCAGCCTTCCTGACCATGGGCCATAAACGCGTGAGGTCGTCCGATTTAAGTGCTTTTTCACGGTAGGCCAGATCAACCAGCAGGACCGGGAAGGCAGTCTCGTCCATTTGAATGCCGCTCCAATAAGGACTGCCGTCCAGCCACATGTTTTGAGGCCAATGGCCATCGGCCTCCTGGGTAACTTGCAGATAGTACAACACCCTGCGGGCGTCGTCATGCGCCCCGGCGGCCAGCAGCCCGCCTGCCGATTCCACCAAATCACGCGGCCAGGAGAGATGATATCCGCCCAGATCATCATCCCCCTTGGAAAAACCCCAGGGGATGGATAGACTGGCGATCAGGGCGCCCGGGAAACGTTTAGACTCATGGGTCCGCAAGACCGCGGCACTGACCAGATAAAGCTCCCGGGTTGCCTTAAGTTTGTTCTGGGAACTCAAGGGCAGCAAGGTCTGCAGCCAGTTTTGCCATTCATGTATGTATATCGAGTGGGCACTATCGAACCCATCCAGCAGACTGGCCAGGGCACGCTGTCCGGCTTCAAATGTGTTCGCTCCAAAGCCCAGGGCCAGCAAGAAATTCCCACCGGACTGCCGGATATCCACTTCTCCGGTAAGGGCCACATTCCCATTTTCAGCCCGCTCAAACGTGCGGATTATGCGCTTGTTCTGGTTCAAATCCTGCCAGCCATCCGAAACCCCGACAAACCCGGCGGAGCGGTTCAGCCAGCCTGAGGAACAGGCCAATGCCAGTGCAATTCCCTGTCGTTCGGCGAAGAGCATCGGCACACCCTTATAGTCACCGATCCAGGCGGTGTTATTGGCACCCGCATTGCCCAGGTGAGGAGCCAGTTCAACGTAAACGTGGTAATCTTCCAGCTTGCCCTGCAGAGGAATGAGATGAGTATTCTGGAGCACCACATCCCGCCTGGGGTCAGCCAGGATCTCCTTCTCGATCCGGTATCTGCCATCCAGGCAAGTGTTGGTCAGTTTGTAGGCAGGCACGCCGGAGGCAAGCGCTTCAATTTGTTGCCCGGTATTGCGTTTCTCTTCCGAGAAAAAATCTGTCCCGGAGCAGATGATCAGCCCCATATCGCGTATACAAGCCTGGTCCTCCCTTGGATAATAAATTTCGTCAAAAATGCCGTGGCTGAGCGTAAACCAGACCCGGCTGGTTTGGTTAAGGGCTGTTCCAACTCCGGTTTTCGCGCTGGAGGTCCAGCGTGGTGGAATTCCAGGCCAACCCGTGGCCAGAGATACGTTGAGCATAAACCACCTCCTGATATGACTAAAGGGAACCCCATTCAATCACGGCTTTGATCTCATCTGCGGTATGCTGGTGCAGGGCAGTGTCAAAGTCAGAATACGGGTAATGGTTAGTGATCAATTGCGTAACGTGGTCGCCCCACAGCAGGCGGGCATGGAGTAGATCATCGACCGCCATTTGATAATGATCCCGGGCGGCATTGACGCTGCCCAGCATAACCTGGTTTTTCAAGACCAGCCCGCGGATCAATTCCGCGCCCTGGAGGTCGAGCGGCCGGTCGCCGCCCGGAATACCGGTTAGTACATAAACCCCATTGGGCGCCAGGGCATCCAACAAATTAAACTCGAGCGAGGCAACCCCGGTCGCTTCAAAAATCAAATCGAGCCTTCCCAAGCGATCATCCACCTGGTCAGCCGGTACCTGGCGGCCATCGACATACTGCCCGCCGATATGTTCCAACCACTTGGGGCGCGCCGAATCGGCATCCACCACGTCGAGGCCATACACCTGTGCACCTCGTAAGCGGAGGATCAGCGCCGCCAAAAGACCCACCGGACCCAGGCCGGCCACCAGACAAGGCCGACCATACAGCCAATCCAGGGTTGCAGAGGCGTCCGGAAGGCGGGCCACCTGCAAGCGTACAGATTCATCAATTGCTTTTTCTGCCACCGAGAGCGGCTCGGTCAATACGCCAACGGGTTCCAAATCAGGTGGTACGCGGACGATATACTGTTCTTTATCCAGCGCATACTCGGTCTGGTATCCATCCAGACCCCAAATCCCTCGTTCTGTATATTCGCCGGTCTGGCACATATCCGAGCGGTTCATCAGGCAGGGCAAACATTTGCCACAACCGCGCCGGACGGTGAAGACCGCCAGATCGCCAAGGGCTACCCGGGTGACTGATTTGCCAATTTCGACCACCCGCCCGAACATCTCATGGCCAATCACCAGTTCATTTTGACCTGCAGGCGGCCTGGAACGACCACCGGCAGCTTCTTCCCGGTCGGTCCCGCAAATCCCCACCCGCAAAACCTTTAATTTGACCTCATCTTCTGCTGAAAGGGTGGGTTCCGGGCGGTCCAGCAAGTGTAAAGTGGATGTGCCGGTCAGGTTAGCGATTGCTTTCATAATTAGTTAGTCTCCTTTTTTTCTGACAACACCTTTTTATCAACCAAAAGGCTGAGCCCCAGCCCCAAAGCCACGCCTATGAGAGCAAGCGCCACTATCGAACCGTAGCCCCAGACCCCGGCCGCCCAGCCTGCAAGCAGCGCCCCGATTATGCCAGCCGCTGCAGTGATCGCATTGAAAACTCCAAGCCCCTGACCCTCTCCTGTAGGTGAAAGGCGTGCCGCCAGGGCGGTGCCACTCACGCTCATCAGAGACCAGGCCCAAACCACGAAAGCAAAAGCTATCAAGGCCAGCAGGCCGGTGGCTCCACTGGCCGGCATGAAAACCAACCAGAACATTCCAACAAATGCAATCAAGCGCAATCCCAATGAGATCCGTAAAATGCGCCCCGGACCGCGACGATCGGACCAATTGCCAGCCGGGGTATAAAGAGTCAGGCCCAGCGCAGCGATGATGGCGAATGCAACCGAGGAAGTAGCGGGAGTGACCCCATAAACCTTCTGCATTAAAAGGGGATATTGAGAAAAGACCGCCGCCGGTCCTGCAAAGGCCAGTAACCATGCGCCCAGAAAGACCCCAAAAGGAGAGCGCAAAGTCCGCCCAAGGTCTCCAATCCCCACCCATTTCGGGGCGTGAAAAAGACGCTGCGGCGAGATCATTGTCGATTCAGCATGCTTTACCGGGTGAATGAGGAGCGGTTCCAACCCGGGCTGCGCCGGCGGTGTCTTGGTAGTAAACCAACCCAATATGGCAGCGAAAGCGCCCAGGCCTGCAGCAACCCACAGCCCGATTCGAAAATCAGTCTGGGACAACACTCCCGCCAACAGCAGCCCGGTCACCTGACCTATGCCATAAAAAGTTTGCAGCCAGCCAATACGCTGATCCCATTCCGGCTGCGGGTGGGCCTCCACCACAAACAAATTGGCGATCGTGGCGGCACTGGCGGTTCCGAGGCCTTCGATAACTGCCAGCGGAATCCAGATGGCCGGTTGTGTGGTAAACGCAAAAGCTGCCAAAGCAATGCTAGCAAAGAGCATGCCAACCGCCAGCAATAGGCGGTGGGTGCGGTAACGATCGGCCAGGCTGCCCCAGAGAGGAGAGGTTAATCCGCCCAGGCTGACCGCAGCCACGACAACTCCCACCAGTGGAGCATTGCCTGTCTCATTCACAACCAGGGGAATCAAGACTGGCACCAGGCCTGCCACAATCAACCCCATTAAGGCATAGACCAGGTACCAGGGCTCAATCCATTTTTGCCAATGCGGCCGTTCTGGCTGCATCTTATCTCCCGGTGGAAGTAACCACCATACCTATAAAAGTAGACACAGGCATGCTGACAGCTCCCAGGCTGGGGATAACTACAGCGTACCGCCTTGTGAATAATAAAGCGCAGAGAAATAACGTAGAATCCTGTGTTTTCAATCCTGCACAGGATTTGCGCAAGCAACCCCCACATATTACATCAAATTAATCCCGGTTGCAATTGCCCAAGGCGTTTATTCGAATGGGCCGTTTGGGGGATATTTTGAAGGCTAAAAGTTCCTTATTTCTCTTTACCCGACGGTTGTTCCGCATGCTCCAGCGCCGCCTGGATGATCTGCTGGAGGCGAGGAACCATGCTGGAGGGGTCCGGGTGCAGGCCCTCGATCAACAGGGCACTGTCAAAGATCTGTTCGATCACCAGGGTCTGCAGTTCCGAGCCTGGCTCAAGCTTGAGCAGATTCTTCAAAATGGAATGAGCCGGGTTCAACTCGAGGATCTTTTTGGGGGTTTCGAGGTCCTTTCCAAGATATTTATAGACTCGCTGAAGTTCCGGGTTAAGCGTTCCCTCCGGGTCGACCAGACGGGCCACAGATTGCGAAAGGCGGTTGCTGGCGCGGACATCCGTAACGCGCTCGCCAAGCACCTGCTTGAAACGTTCGACCAGGGTCTTGAAATCATCATCGGGAATCTGCTGCTCCGGCTTTACATCGGCAGGCTTTTCAGGTAAATCCGCCTGGGCAACATTCTTAAGCTCAAAGTCTTTGTATTTATGCAAACCCATCAACATGAACGAATCCATTGGCTCGGTCAGCAGCAACACTTCTGTGCCCTGCGTCTGGAAGTAGTCCAGGTGTGGGCTGCGCAGGACCGACTTGGGATCTTCGCCAACAATATAGTAGAGGTCTTTTTGGTCCGGCTTCATCCGTCCAACGTAATCCTCCAGGGAGGACCAGGCTTCAGGATGCAAGTTCGTCTTGAACCGGAGCAAGGGTTGGAGCGGATCAGCCTCCATCGGGGCCATTGCCACCCCTTGCTTTAGATAACCTCCAAATTCCTTCCAGAACTCCTGATATTTATCCGGATCTTTCCCGGCCTGGGTTTCCAGATCCTTGATAACCTGGTTGGTCAGTACCTTCTTCAGGCGGGCCATCAGGCCGGTGGCCTGGATCGTTTCACGGGAGACATTGAGAGGTAAATC
>JADGQB010000117.1 GCA_017882145.1 Anaerolineales bacterium | reverse complement strand
GGAACTTTTGCTCCCCCACGATCTCAAAACGGCCTTCACAGCGGATATCTTCCGATGAGCAACCCACCATCACCCGGATGGTACCGGCTTCCACAACCAGCTTCATGTCCTCGTCGAAGAATGCCAATTGGTTTACCGGCAGGTGGAAGGTGATGTGGCGGGTTTCCCGCGGCTGAAGCGTGAGGCGCGTAAAGCCCTTCAACTCTTTCACCGGACGCGGGATGCAGCCATATTCATCGCGGATATACAGTTGCACCACCTCATCCCCCACCCTGTCGCCGGTATTCTGGATGGTCACGCCTACATCCACAATTCCGTTTGCCTCGACCTTTGCACACGAGAGACTGAATTGGCTGTATTCGAAAGTGGTGTAACTCAGCCCGTGCCCAAAAGGATACAGCGGGCTGCGTGCGCTGCTCACATAATCCCAATACCAGTTCGACTTCCCCCCTGAAGGTTTCTGATTATGGAATATCGGTACCTGCCCGACATGCCGCGGGAAAGTGATCGGCAGTCTACCGCCCGGATTGACTTCCCCAAATAGCACCTCTGCGATGGCGCCTGCGCCTTCTTCCCCCGGCAGCCAGGCTTCCAGGATGGCGGAAGCTTTATCAGCCAGTTCCGGGATGGCCAGCGGGTGACCGTTGATCAGCACTACCGCCACCGGTTTCCCGACAGCAAAGATCGCCTCTGCCAGCTCGTTCTGAACCCCCGGCAGGCGCAGGTCCACGCTGTCGCGCGTCTCACCAGTGGTGCAGTCCGGCTTCAGTCCCGAACGGTCGCCCAGCACCAGCACAACCGCCTTGGCCAAACTTGCAATCCGGATGGCTTCTTCAAAACCGGAGCAATCCGGGTCCAGGTTGTCACAGCCGCGGGCATACAGCACATTGGTAGACGGGGAAGCCGCCCGGATTGCTTCCAGTATCGTGGGTACCTGGACAGACTCGCCCGCCAGTGAGGCCGGGTCGATGCCTGATAGGGGAGAATCAGGCGGAGCGATGGAAAGCATATAATCCACCTGGGCGGCATAAGAGTAAGCCCCCAACAAGTTGCGGCCTGTGTCGGCATTTGGCCCGATGACCGCCAGCGTCCCGGGTCCGGGCTTGAGCGGCAGGAGCCCATTATTCGACAGCAGGACCAAGCTCTGCCTGGCAATTTGACGGGCCAGACTGCGCTGGGCGGAGGTTTCAAAGACCTCGATGACGCGGCCTTCATCCACATACGGGTTTTCGAACAAGCCCAGCTCGAATTTCTTCTGTAAATGCCGGGATACCGCCGCATCCACCAGCTCGATGCAAACCCTGCCGTCCTGGATGGCAGCCTTAAGGCCTTCACGATAACAGGCGGGGTTGGGCAGTTCCACATCAATCCCGGCCCGTAATGCCATGGCCGCTGCGCTGGAAGTGTCTTCGGCCACCCGGTGATAATCCTGGATCATGCTGATCGCTTCGTAATCCGAGACCAACAGTCCCTTGAAACCGAGTTCGCCGCGCAGCAGGTCGGTCAGGATGGCTTTGGAAGTCGCCACAACCTCCCCATCCAGTTCGGGATAGGAATTCATAATGGTGTGCAGTCCGGCATCCCGGATAACTGCCTGGAAAGGACCCACGTACGTCTCCAGCAGCTCGCGTCTCCCCAGGTGCACCGGTGCGCAGTTCATACCGCCCTGCGACAGGCTGTAACCGATAAAATGCTTGCCGGTGGCCATCACCCCGCCTTCAGTCAATCCCCGACCCTGCAGCCCGCGTACAAAAGCCACCCCAAACTGGCTGACCAGGGTGGAGTCTTCGCCAAAGGTCTCTTCCACCCGGCCCCAGCGCGGATCACGCGCCACGTCCAGGACGGGTCCCAATCCCTGGTGGGCTCCGACAGCCCGCATTTGGGTGCGGATGGCAGTCGTCATCTTCTCGGCCAGCTCAGGCTGGAAGGTACCCGCCAGGCCGATCATTTGCGGGTAAACCGTCCCGCCCAGGGCCATATAACCGGCACAACATTCATCATGAACGATCGCGGGAATGCCGAGGCGGGTTTCGGTCGCCAGGTAATGCTGGAGGCAGTTTACGGCCCGGGCGCTGGCGACTGGATCGAATAGGGAGGAACCGCCGGCACGCGTGATTTGCCCAATCCCATTCACAAGCAGTTGCGATATTTTCTGCGTGGAAAGGCTGCGGCTGTCGCCCAGGAAATCACGCATCCAATAGGAATAAAGTTGGGCCAGTTTTTCATCCAGATTCATCCGGCCCAGCAAGTCGGCGGCACGGCGGGAAACAGGCAAATTGATCTCGCGCGAAGACATTAACGTACGCCCAGGAGCAGCTCAATGGTCATTTGGTCAAGTCGTTCATACTTCAACCCATGCCTGGCTATGGCCGCCCGGTCGAAGCTTTGTGCCTTGAGCGCTGCCGCTTTGGCAGCCCTGTATTTGCCAAAGAACGATGCCATGCTGCTGTCCAGCGTGTCGATCTCGCCCAGCAGTTCCTGGATCTCGATATCCGCATGCCATTGCGCCGCCTTCTCTTTCAGGATCAGGTAGGTGCGCATGCAGCCGCGCGCAAAGTCTTTCACCCCTTCGAAATCCTCCGTCCGGTAGGCGTGCGCATCGAAGTGCCGCGAACCGGCATAGCCTACATCCTCCAGGAACTTGACCAGGAAGAAAGCCGCCTTCAGGTCACGCGAACCGAAGCGCAGGTCTTGGTCGTAGCGCCCAGGATACTGGTCGTTCAGGTCGATGTGGAACAGCTTGCCGGCTTCCCACGCCTGCGCCACCCCGTGCATGAAGTTCAGCCCCGACATATGCTCGTGCGCCACTTCCGGGTTGACCCCCACCATATCCGGATGGTCGAGCGTCGTAATGAAAGCCAGCATGTGCCCGGTGGTCGGGTTGTACATGTCGCCGCGCGGTTCGTTCGGCTTGGCCTCCAGTGCCAGCTTCATCGCATATTTCTTGTCCAGCACATATTCGCACAGGAAGTTCAGCGCCTCCCGGTTGCGCCGGATCGCCTCCACCGGATCCTTGCTGGCGTCCGTCTCCACCCCTTCCCGCCCGCCCCAAAACACGTACACCTGCGCCCCAAACTCCGCCCCCAGGTCGATGGCATTCATCGTCTTCTGCAGGGCATAGGCGCGCACCTTCGGATCGTTGGCGGTGAATGCGCCATCCTTGAAGATCGGATCGTAGAACAAATTGGTGGTCGCCATGGGCACCTTCAGGCCGGTCTCATCCAGCGCCTTGCGGAACTCCTGCTTGATCTTCTCCGCTTCGGCCGGTGTGGCATCGATCGGGATCAGGTCGTTGTCGTGGAAGTTGACCCCGTAGGCGCCCACTTCGCCCAACAGGCGCACCAGTTCGGCCGGGGTCTTGGGGTCGCGTACCGCGCCGCCGAACGGGTCGCGGCCGATGTTCCCCACCGTCCATAGGCCGAAGGTGAATTTGTGTTCGGGTTTGGGAGAATAGTCAGACATCTTGGCTCCTTCTTGAAAACAACAATTAGTTGGTGGATAATGGATTTAAATATCGAGAAAAATCGATGTTTCGCCTTTTTCCTTCAACGCGAAAATAACATTTTGATCTCCTGCGGATAGCTCATACTCTCCAAGGAAACCATTAAAAGTAAATTGTCCATTGGCGTCGGTCGTCAGGCGGGTGGGAGGGTACCACCATTCGCCTTTGACCAGCTTCAATAGCTCCAAAAAAGCCGGTTTACAGGATTGATCCCTGCGTAAAAGACCAGCAGGCGCATTCAGCCAACCACCATCGGATAAATCCCACCAGGTGATCCCCTGGACAGCCGGGTGCGCCAACAAAGTCTTGTAATGCAAGACCACTTCCCGGGCCTGGCGTTCTTCCCCTTCCGGTGTGGTTGGCCACTCCTTTACCTGGTAGTCGTTCAGGTCGACAATTTCAGGCGGCATGAGGTTGCCCGAGACCAGGGTGTTCTCGGTAAAGTGGATCGGCAGGTTAAAGCGCTCGAACCGTTCCAGGATGCCAAGCGTACGCTGACTGCCCCAATAACCCTGGTGCATGTGGGATTGAATACCGATCACATCGATATGAATGCCTGCCGCCAGGCAGCCTTCGACCAGAATGTCATAGGCGGGTGAGACATCAAAATCATTCAGCAGCAATGTGGCTTTAGGATTGGTTTCCCGTGCTATGTCAAACACCCTGCGGATCAATTCGATCCGCCCTAATTCCCTGCACAGGCGCGTGATCCCGTTGTCATAGCGCTCGAAAACCGGCATGATCACCGCTTCATTGACAACATCCCATTGATCGATCACGCCCGCAAAATCAGATACATCCCGCCGGATGCGCTCCAGCTGCGCCTGCAGGATCTCCCGGTTACTTAACGCCAGCAGCCAATCAGCCGTCATGGTGTGCCAGCACAAAGGGTGGCCTTTGACCGTGCAAGCATGCTCTTTATACCAGCGGGCAACATTCAGGATACGACTGGTCTGTGGCTGCCCGCGCTGAGGCTCGAAGCGCGCCCAGTAGAACGGCAGGGTAACTTGGTTGAACAGGTCAAAGAAATGCTGGTTACGTAATTCAGCTTGTTCCTTTTCCTGCCCGGATAATTCATCATTCACCAGGGCAAGGGTGCTTTCCCCCCAATTGGTGCCAAACAGGAATTGGTGATTCTTCTGCTGCACCCGGATATCCTGTTGAACGACCGGCGACCCGGCGTGAGAAAGGGTGACGGTGGCACTGGCTGTTCTGTTCTTGCGAATTGCATGATCTAGACTGTCCATAGATCTATCCCTTGAGCGCACCCGCCGTCAAACCAGCAACGATCTGGCGTTCGGCAAACAAGTAGAAAAGGATCGCAGGCAGAGCAGACAGGGTTACAAAAGCCGCCGTCAAGGCCAGGTCGGAACTGTATTGCCCCTGGAACTGCATCGTACCGAGCGGCAGGGTCCAGAATTTATCCGAGTTGAGCAGAACCAGTGGAGTAAGGAGATCATTCCAACTGACGATCATGGTCAAGGCACCCACTGCGGCCAGGGCTGGGCGCGCCAGCGGGAGCAGGATGCGCCAGAAAAAGTCAAATGGAGAACAGCCGTCCATGGAGGCGGCATCCTGAAGTTCAACAGGGATCGACAGGAAGAAGCCGCGCAGGATCAGGGTGTTACCGGATATCCCGAAAGCGGTCTGTACCAGGATGACCGCCAGCAGGGAATCGATCAGATTCATCTGGCGTATTACCAGGTAGACCGGCATGATGGCAACAGTGATTGGGAACATCAGGCCCAGCGTGAGCAGGTTAAAAGCCAGATCCTTTCCACGGAATTCCATCCGGGCAAAAACAAAGGCCGCCAGGCTGCAAACGATTAACACGCCGGCCGTCGAAAACAACATAACCAGGAGACTGTTGCGCAGCATCAACCAGAATGAGGGCGTGTGCAAAATCTGGGCAAAGTTTTCCACATGCGGAGGAATGGGGAGGGTGTAAGGATGTAAGAACATCTCGCCGCGCGTTTTGAGCGCCCCGAAGACCATGATTACGAGCGGCACCACGATGGCCAGAGTAACAATGCTAAGGACAAGGTACTGGAAGAATCTGGGTAACTTCTTCTTGAAAGCGTCACTTTTACGATAGTCAATCGTTGCCATGCAGGTACCTCTCTATATGCCGCTCAGGGGGTCGGGCCGGCGGTTAAGCCACAGGTAAGCCACGGAAAAGGTCAAGCAGAATGCCAGCATTACCAGTGCCACGGCTGAGCCGTATCCCAGTTGGTAACGGATGAAAGCGTATCGATACATGTAAGTGGCCATCATTTCGCTGGCATTGACCGGTCCGCCCCTGGTCATGATCCAGACCAGGTTAAATTGCGTGAGCGAGCCCAGGACGGATAGATAGACGGATGTACGCAGGGTGGTACTAAGTAGGGGGACGGTAATATACCAGACCGACTGCCAGCGGTTGGCGCCATCAATCATGGCAGCCTCTTCGATCTCCTTCGGAATGTTCTGCAGGCCGGCCATATCCAGCAGCATATGCAAACCGAAATATTTCCAGGTGAGCACGAGAAAAACGCAGGCCATGACCTGGTTCACGTCCCCCAGGAAATTCTGGGCGTGGACACCCGGAATAAAAATCAAAAGCGCATTGATAAAGCCATTCTCCGGGTCAGGGCTGAACATGCTGATCCAGATGATGGCCGTGATGACTTCAGATATCACGTAAGGCATGAAAAAGATGGACCGAAAAAAAGCACGCCCGGGCAGGTCACGTCCCACCATAATGGAAAGCATCAGGGCCAGGGGCAGTTGGACGGCCAAAGAGAGCACCACGATTATGATGCAGTTCTCAATCGCTTTTAAGAAGACCTGATCGGTCAATATCTGCTTGAAATTATTCAACCCAATAAATTTGGTGGCAGGCCCCAGGCCATTCCAATTGAATAGGCTGTAATAAGCCGACCGAAAAATGGGATAAATAAGGAAGAGGGCAAAAAGGATGACAGCCGGCAGCAGGAACAGTGCAATCGCCACATAGTCCTGAGTCCGGCGAGGAGAGCTGCCCCGACCCGATGACTTCAAGTCATTCCTTCTGACTTGGGCAATATTCATGAAGCATCTCCTTTTCCACCGATGGGAAGGCCGCCTGGGCAGGGATCTTTACTATGATTTCTGATGGGACAGTCACCTTCTCCCTTTTGGCCTGCAGGCTGCCCGCTGCAAAACAGGACCAGCTTGAAGAATCTGGTGCGGGCAGCTTGGGATGGAAAGGTGACTGTCACATTATAGTTGAAGGGGGGTTGGGTGGAAAACCCAACCCCCACAACTTCCAAAAAAATCTGGTTTGCTTACTTTCCGAAGGTCTGCTTGGCGCCGGCTTCAACCTCCGCGGCAACCTGCTCAGGGGTTGAGGAACCCGCGTACAGTTTAGCCACAGCATCATTGAGGATGCCGCCCATTGCCGAAGGCATATACTGGTCGTAGTAAAGTTGGAAGTACTTCGCAGCCGCGAGGCTCTGCTGAACGACGACCATATTGGGATTAGCCTTGCTGTCGGCTGCGGTCAGGCCAACTTCACCGCCTTTGACGACCGGGATGCCGCCGCCGCTGGCAGCAACACGCGCCTGCTGTGCAGGAGCGGTCAGGTATTTGACGAAATCGACGGCTTCCGGCGAGGCATTCTTGCCGATGGCAAAGCCATTGCCGCCGCCCATGACATCCGTCACGGCACCCGCACCACCTTCGACCGCCGGGAAGTTGAACATGCCCAAATTCTTGACACCAACCTTGTCGGCGGCTTGACCAGCTTCGGAGCCGGGAGCCCACTGCCCGGAGAGTTCCATGGCAGCCTTGCCATTGCCGAAGGTGCCCTGCATTACATCATGCGAGGCGCCCAGGAAACCAGCCTGGAACGGCTGCAGGTCGATCAATTGCTTAAGATCTGTGCCGGCCTGGACGAAGCAGGGATCGCTAAAGGAACCGCCCGTGCGGTTTGCGGCAGCCAGGAAATTCTTCTCTCCGCAGATGCGGGTGGCGAGGTAGGACCAGATGTGCATGCCGGTCCAGGTGTCTTTTTCACCCAAAGAGATCGGGGTGATGCCGGCGGCTTTGAGAGTCTTGACATCCGCCAGCAGTTCGGTCCAGGTGGTGGGCGGGTTGGCAATCTTGGCCTGTGCAAAGAGATCCTTGTTGTACCACCAGGCGACCTCGCCCATATCCCACGGCACGCCGTAATTCTTGCCGTCCAGGGCATAGACAGCCAACGCACCGGGTGCGAAGCTGCTGCGCCAGGCGCCGCCATCTGCATCCAGTGCGGGAGTGATATCTTGCAGCATACCGGCCGCAATTTGATCGTTCATTACGCCGCCGCCCCAACTCTGGAAGATATCCGGGGGAGTGCCGCCTTGCAGTACGGTGGTCAGCTTGGTCTTGAAGGCTTCATTTTCCAGGATCGTGATATTAATGGTCACATTCGGATGGGCCGCCATATATTCATTGGCCATATCCTGCCAGAGGGTCTTCCCTGGGTCAATGGTGGTAATATGCCACCATTCGACCGTTACCTTTTTGGGAGCCTCGGTAGCGGTTGGGACTGGCGGTAGGGTGGTGGTCGGCAGGAGCACCGGGACAGCCGGAGCCTGCGTTGCCGGGGCAGGGGCTGCCGTAGTGGCAGCCGGGCCGCAGCCGGCCAGCACGAACGTAGCGATCAGCACGAAGCTGATGAGGGTCAACAATTTGCGAGTCATTTTTATTCTCCTTCTTTCTGAACAGTAGCTAATTTTGGAATTGATGCGAGCCGGAAATGGAACCAGATCACTTCTTTTCGGTGGCACCTCCTATTCATTCAAGGATTCTTTGTAGATTTACTCGTCCCAGAGACATGCACTAATCGAGGCGTGGGGACTTGCATGAATCACGCACGATCAGGTGTGTGGGCAGTTCGATCCGGTCGGCTTTCTTTTCGGGATGCTTGAGCAGGTCGAGCAGCATTTGGGTGGCCACACGGCCCATTTTCTCCAGCGGCTGGTTGATGGTGGTCAATGCCGGCCGGACGAGCGAAGCTTGCGGGATATCGTCAAAGCCGACCACCGAAACGTCATCCGGCACACGCAGGCCGCGATTGCGGACTGCGTCCATCACTCCCATCGCCATCACGTCATTGGAGGCAAAGATGGCGGTAGGCGGCTCAGGCAGGTCCAGCATGGCCTGGGCGCCGGAATAACCATCCGGCTGGAAGAAATCACCTTCGTAGATCAGCTCGGGCGCATCCGGGATGTGGTAGGTCCGCAAGGCTGAGCGGTAGCCATCCAGCCGGTCGACCGCACAGCCCAGGTCCATGGAGCCGGTAATGAAACCGATGCGGGTGTGTCCGAGATTGGTGAGATATTCCGTGGCGTTATAGCCCCCCTGCCAGTTGGCGGCGCCCACTGACGGGCAGTCCCGGCCGGCGCCCTGGTGATCGATCAATACGAATGGGAATTTGCTTTGAGTTAAATTGCCGATAAAATCCGCCGGGCTGCGCGGCAGTACCAGCAGCAGCCCATCCACCATACCCGTGGCCAGGTTGGTAACATAATTGGTTTCTTTGCTGGCTGTGCGGTGAGTGGTATATAAGATCAGGTCAAGGTCGGTCAGGCTGAGTTCGGCATCGATGCCGCGAATGATCTCCCCAATATATCCGGTACCCAGGTCAGGAACCAGCACGCCAATGCTGTTCGATTTTCCTCCGGCCAGGCTGCGTGCCTGACGGTTGGCCACGAACCCCAGGCGTTCCATCGTCTCTACAACGCGCTCGCGGGTTTCTTTTTTAACGTGGACATCATTATTTATTACGCGTGAAACAGTCCCGAAAGAAACACCCGCTTGCTTGGCAACATCCACAATGGTTATTCTTGAGTTCATCTGCTTGTCAAAATCCATGTAAACGTTTACATCATTTTCTGTTTTTTATGCCCTTCAATTCAAAAACTCACCCGGTCATGGGCAATTCATGAATTGAAAGGGCATAATTCACGACAAATTATAGCCTGATGCTCAAAAACATACTACAAACTCGCATCTGCGAGTCGTTTGGACTTATTCAGTTATGGAAGCGTTTACAAGAAAAATAATAGCATTAATCAGGTCGAGAGTCAAGTACTTTAGGAAAATTTAATGTTATTGGAAAGTCAAGAATCAAATCAATGGGACTGGCGCATCCGATTTCGGTATGTGCGGGACCCCACTTATGGACAGATTGAGTAAATAGCATACAATATAGGCATGGCGAAACGCAAATTCAAACTAACTGATCAAGAACAGAAGCAATTGCTTCAAGGCTACACACTTTGTAAAGATGCTGCTACTCGTACACGTTACCAGGCAGTCCGACTCTATGGAGAAGGATACAACGAAGAAGAAATAGAGCGGATCACAGGTTGTAACCGGACCAGCCTAATGGAATGGTGTCGTGCATATCGAGCAGATCCTACTCAAGGTCTGGTTGACAAACGTGCAGGCGGTAACAGTGCCAAGTTGCACAAGATGCAGGTGGAAGAACTTTACCAAAAGCTCCATCAGTACACACCGAGAGAGCTGTTTGGGCCGGGTGCTGGCACTGCGGATGGGCAATTCTGGACGGTGTTAGATTTAGCGCATGCTATCCGGAAATGGTATGGCATTGAATATCGCAGTCATAGTTCCTATACCTGTTTGTTCGGACGGCTCGAGTTCAGTTTTCAGAAGACCGAGAAGGTTTTCAAGCCTCGCAACCAACTCAAGGTGGCTGATTTCGAAGAACAGCTTGAAAAAAACTGATCGATGTCGCCCAGGATGCGCCAGAGACAGTCTTTCTGGCTGGAGACGAAGCTGGACTGTATCTGCAAGCTACTACCTGCTTTGTATGGTCGCCCACTGGCCAGACACCTATTGTGCGTGCAGATCCTGGCCGAGCAAAGACAAACTTCTATGGCTCACTGAATTTGATGACTGGCAAAGAGATCAGCATGCGTTCGGATATCATGAATTCTGAAGTGTCGGCCCAACATTTGATCATGCTTTTGGAAGCAAATCCAGGATTGCCAATCATCCTATTTTGGGATCGAGCTCCCTGGCATCGTGGCAAACCTATTGATAAGGTACTGAAAGACAATCCACGAATTGAGATCATCTACTTTCCACCTGCCAGTCCGGACTTGAACCCGCAGGAGCATGTCTGGAAAGCAGTTCGCAAAGAAGTCAGCCACAATCACTTGGAACCACACTTGCCTGAACTGGCTGACCGGTTTGAAAAGAAGCTGAATTCACGTACTTTCAAAAGTTCGTTCTTGGACCTCTATGGCTATACTGCGGTTCGTCCGATGTTTATTTGATCTGTCCATAAGGTTCCTGATGCATCGAGTGAGTTCGATGGATTAAGAGTTTCTGAGGAAAATCCTCAGAAACTTTTTTTCCTCTGGAACCTCAGGTACCTAGAACCCTCAGGAACCTGTTTTCTTAAACGCCTGAAACCCTTCCCCCAGCGCCTCGTGCGCCTGACCGATTACCATGAAAGCACTCGCGTCGCTCTCATGCACGATCGTCTTCAATTGCTGGACCTCGGATCGGCTGACCACGCAGTACAGGACGCAGCGTGATTCACCGGTATACGCGCCTTCCCCGTTCAGGATGGTCACCCCCCGCTCCATCTCCGACAGGATCCGCTCCGCCATTTTCTGCGACTGA
>JADGQB010000004.1 GCA_017882145.1 Anaerolineales bacterium | reverse complement strand
CCAGGCCCGGTACTGCCATCCACAGAGATTTCAACGGATGAATGGGAAAAACTGCTTAACCGTTTGCCTCTTAAACATCCTGCTTTGCTTGAAGAAATTTCCATGGCTTTGGAGTTTCTGATCCAAAATGTATCTGTCACAGGACAAACAATTGTCGTGGATAGCGGATATTCATTGATCTAATATTTTGAATTTGTGAGCGGTGCCTATGCTAAACTTCAGAACATTTGGCAAACTTGCACGGCCGGTCCAGCTTTTGCTGGCTGCACTAACTTATAGCCTGGGTGCAGGAATCGCCCGTTACCTGGGCCACCCGATCCACGTTGCGGCTTTTGGATTAGGGCTATTGGCGATCTTATCGATCCAAGTGGCTGCCTACTGGCTGGTGGAATATTTCCGTCTTCCCTTTATGCCATTGGAGAAAGACGAGACGCCGCGTCATCGTGAAGCGCTCCGGTCAGGTCTATTTCAATCGGCTACTGCCTTGCTGACAGTAGCTGGTGCAATCGTTGTGACTCTTTTCCTGACCCGGTTACTGCCTTTGTCTGCAGGGGTGCTCTTTGGGCTGATTATCCTTTTCTTTGTTGCCTATGCGGTGCCTCCCTTGCGCCTTTCGGATGCAGGCTACGGTGAATTGGTACTGGCTGTGGCATTGGGAACGCTTTTCCCGGCATTGTCTTTCCTGCTTCAATTTCGTGATTTCCACCGATTGCTGACATTTGCAACCTTCCCTCTGACACTGCTTGCGTTGGCGTATTTACTGGTTAATGATTTTCCCACTTTTGCCACAGATCTGAAATATGGACGAAACACTCTTTTGACCCGCCTGACCTGGCAGCGCGCCATCCCGACCCACCATTTCCTGGTACTCTTGGCTTTCATGTTCTTCGCTACAACTCCATTCCTGGGTTTTCCATGGGGATTGGTCTGGCCGGTGTTCCTGGCATTGCCATTCGCGGTTATTCAAGTATTTTGGCTCCAGCGTATAGCCATGGGCGGGCGCGCTCTCTGGAATTTCACTACCACCCTGGCAGTTGCAACCTTTGGATTGGCCGTCTATTTGTTGGCTTTTACTTTTTGGATACGTTGAATCTCGAACAATGATCATGTTAAAGGTATAATCTACGCGACAATCTCTTGTGAAGAGGATGCAACATGACGATTGCGCTTGTGATTGACGATAATAAACAGACCACAGACGCCCTGGTTCAAATGCTTAAGATTTGGGATATTAAGGCACGCACAGCCCTGGGCCCAAGCGCGGCAATGAAGATCCTTGCAGAGGCAACCCCCAATATAATTTTTCTAGATATAAATATGCCAGGTGTGGATGGGTTTGAGATATTGTCTTTCTTGCGCCGTGAGCCGAGGCTGGCAAAATTACCCGTTATCATTGTCACTTCCGATGATCAACCGGAAACAGCCCAGCGCGCTCTGGCCGGCGGGGCAAACGATGTGATTCTCAAGCCGGTGATGGTCGGAATACTTGAAGGTGTCTTGAAGACAGCTAAAATTCTCTAACCGGTTAATATTTGAGTTGCATCAGATTGTGCGGCGGAAGACTAGTCAACCGTCGCATTTTTATTTACAATATGGATAATAATAATCAGTATAAAAATGGAGGCTGAAGTGACAATTAGTCCTGGAATTCCAGCACCAGAATTTTCGCTGCCTGATGAGAACAATAAGGTCCGCCGGCTTTCAGAATATCGCGGTCGACCGGTTGTGTTGTACTTCTACCCAAAAGATGATACGCCTGGCTGTACGACCGAAGCCTGCAACTTCCGCGATGATTACAGCGCTTATGTGAATGCCGATCTGGTTGTTTTGGGAGTCAGTCCGGATACACCCAAGTCACATGCAAAATTTAAGGAAAAATACTTACTGCCCTTCTCGCTGCTTGCGGACGATGAGCATAAGATCTGTAATTTATATGGGGTGTGGGGGCCCAAGAAATTTATGGGACGCGGATATGAAGGTGTGATACGTACGACTTTTCTGATCGACTCGAATGGCCGCATCGCAAAAGTGTTCGAAAATGTCAGGCCAGCCGAACACAGCGCCGAGGTTCTTGAGGCAGCCAAGGGCCTTTGATAAGAACTCGGGAGAGTGGTGGACGCAAAACGTTCACCACTCTGTCATTTTTGAGAGCTCAACGCATAAAGATGGTAGAAATCTTATCTGTAAAGGCGACATGCCAGGCGGAGGATTGAAGCAGCATGTTTGCCAGTGGGGAATCGAATTCGACCAAGACTGTCTGGATGCCTTCATTTTTTAGCTTGTCTTGCCAGCCAGATTCTGCACGGTAAATGCTCATATAATCATAGATAAACGAATCTCCGTAAACATCCGCACGGCCATCAATGTAGACCCGATACTCGGGGTAAGTACGCCAAATGAGATAGCCTCCCCAACCATATGAGTTGAATAAATTCCCTTTGGGCTGATTCTCCAAGAGCCAATCCACAGCGGCTTTAGGAAAGATTTTCGATTCTGTTGTCGGCTGCTCGCGGACAACCTGCACGAAGCGCACGCCTACTACCAAAACCACGCATATCATCAGAACAGGAACTGCGAGTCGGAGCAACCGGCTCGGCGCCCGATCGGCAAACCTGATTTTCACGAGCGAGCCAATCTGTTCCGAAAGTACCGGGATGGCAGCGATGGCGAAAAGGGGAATATTTCGCATCGAGCGCAGTGCGGCATATCCGAACACCAGGGTCAAGAGGATATTTGTTGGCGAGATGTTTTTTTTGCCAAGCATCCCAAATCCGATGAGTGCCAGGAAAAGCCAGGCCAGAGGCTGCCATATCGCCAGGTGAAAATCCGGAGAAAACCATTCCTGGATAAACTGCTGCATGGAGGGGCTGGTCAGGGTTTGAAAAGGATAGATAATGATCCGGATACCATTTGGGTTGGCGAGAGTTGCGATAACACAGGCTCCCAACAGGCCGCACATAATCAAGATCGATTTCAAAGAAGGAGGGGGACCGGCCCCTTCTACCAAGTGGAATTCTGCCATGAGTAGTTCAGCCAGCGCACCGATGATGAAAATTCCAATCAGAACCAGCCCCAGGAAATAGCCGGCGTGCAGATTGACCCATACCAAAGTAATAACCGGGATTGGGAGAATAAATTTTAGTTTACCATTCCGCCTATAACGGGCTAACAAAAATAGAAAAAGGCTGGTAATAAAAAGCGAAATCATTTGCGGACGCACCCCCCATGTTGGAGCAGTTGAAATTGCACCCAGCAGGAGCACGAATCCGGCTACGTACGGCCGGGATTCTGCCGGACTGCAAAAGTATGCAAGCATAAAAGATGAAGTTATGATTATGGAAAAAATAATTATTAATAACCCATATCCGCCTAACCGGAAGATGCCATAGATTAGAAGCTCTGATAACCATTCATGGGTAATCCAAGGCGCACCGGCCTTTGTATATGAAAAGGGGTCGGTATGAGGAATGGATTGATTTTGAACAATAAGTTGTCCGGTGCGGAGATGCCACCAAAAATCCGGGTCGGCAACCGGACGTAAGGTCATCAAGAATAAACCTAAAACCAGGACAACAAAAAAGACTTGGCGGAGTGTAAATTTCATGAGGATATTTTACTGCTTCTTGGTTCGGATAGTGTGGACATTCCGCTGCGAGGGGATACAAAAAACCCCGCCACTTTTGCAGTAACGGGGTTTTTGGAATGCGGTTATTCACCAAGGTAGTCGCGCAATTTGCGACGGATGGAAGGGTGCCTCAGCCTACTTAACGCTTGCGCTTCGATCTGGCGGACGCGCTCACGGGTTACACCCATCTTGCGTCCGACTTCTTCCAACGTATACGCCTGCCCATCCAACAAGCCGTAGCGTAACTGCAGAATTCGAACCTCGCGGGGTGGCAGGCCATTAAGGACCTCGCCCAGGTGCTCACGCAGCAAATTATATGTAGCGGTTTCATCCGGCGGAGCGGCCTCATCATCTTCAATGAAGTCGCCAAGTACCGAATCTTCTTCATCATCGGTAGGCGTCTCCAGAGAGAGTGGACGGCGAGCCACCTGGATCATGTTTTCTACTTTTTTGGGTGGAACCTCCAAAGCTTCAGCAACTTCCTCAACGGTTGGTTCGCGACCAAGCCGCTGGGTCAATTGGTGCTGAACGCGCAAAAGCTTATTAATCTGGTCGCCCATATGTACAGGGACACGGATGGTACGCCCCTGGTCAGCGATGGCACGTGTAACAGCCTGGCGGATCCACCAGGTTGCATATGTGCTGAATTTATGGCCACGGCGGTAATCGAATTTTTTCGTGGCGCGAATGAGTCCGATATTGCCTTCCTGGATCAAGTCAAGGAATGGCACGCCGCGTCCCATATATTTCTTGGCGACACTGATTACCAACCGGGAGTTTGCCGTAATAAGGTGCTCACGGGCTGCCCAGCCATCTTCAATTAGTTTTCGCAATTCGATCCGACGACGCGAACTGACATTGCCACGCGCTAATTCTTCACGAGCCATGCGGCCGCGTTCAATCCGCTGGGCAAGCTCGACTTCCTGTGTGGCAGTCAATAAGGGTACACGGCTGACCTCCTTGAGATACAGCCCGATCGTATCATCCGTATCGATATTGGCGAGGTAATCATCCAAGGAAAGTTCAGGTTCTACCTCTGTTTCGGTCTCCTCAACAGCGACCAACTCATCCTCAGGCGGTTCTGTAGCCGGCGTATCTTCTACGAAAGCTACTCCCGCACTCAGTAATGCCGCAAATGCTTCTTCCAATTGTTCTACATCTTGTTCGGCTTCAGGGAAGAAGTGCAGAATATCGTCGATGGTGACATAAGTCTTTTGTCGCCCCAATTCAATCAAGCGGGCAATCGGCGAATACTCTTCCTCCTCCTCTAGCAGTAATGGATTTTCCATTTTATTTCCTTCTCACATTGATTTATATTAGAATACTCTTTTTTCGTTCGAATTTCAATACCCATAACTAAGGTGTCGGTGTAGCGATCCCGGGTGTTGGGGTAATTGTGGATTCAGCCGTTGCGACAGGCGTCGCGGTGGGGGGATAAGGTGGGGCTTTCAATAGATTCGAAAGCGCATCGATCCCTGATTGACTGATCACAAATACTTTCCCGCCATCGAAGCGGACATAATATCCACTACTGGTCGGGGTTAACTTTCCTACTTCGATCCTGTGGCTCGCGCCGCTTACAAATCCCAATTCCATGGTGTAGGTTGGAGAGTCGAACCCAACCTCGCTCGCTGCGGGTGAGGTAGCCAGAGCCGCGATAATGCTCAAAGCACCAACCTGGCTCTCTGCAGCGCCGGCCAGACCTTGATCCGCCACGCTGGAAGTCGGGGCGGTTATTACCCAGGTTTTGCTGAGATCCCTCTGCATTTGAAAGGCATCGCCTTTATTATCAACAATGCGGATGCTCTGCAAGACTCCGTCCGCCTGGGTGATGAGATAAGTGGCCGCACTAACGGTGGGAGTTGGCTGTGTGGCCTTTAATGGATACTTCTTGATCAAGAAGTACGCACCTACCACCAGGGCGAGAATTACGAGTAGTATCCATGTGGGACGTTTGACCATGGGTCTAACCTCGTTTACGCCGCATCGCCCAGGAAGTAACGCCGGCGGCAATAACCAGACCCGGGATCAGGATGACAAAAACGAACGCCAATAGAAGAATGGTAAAGCTATTTGGCAAACGCATTTGCCGGGAGATGGCCTGACGGGATGTCAAGTTGATGATGTTTCCCTGGCCAGCAGCCCAATCTACCGAATTGATGAATAGACTGCCATTGCCGTACTGGTCGAAATAAAGGTCGCTCGCGAAGGATGCATCCCCAATCACGACGATGCGGGAATTTGTCGTGGAATTCTGGGCAGCGGCTGCAATCGTCAAAGGCCCGGCGAAATCGGTGGCTGCATCGAAGGCCACCTGGTTATTTTGTAAAGCCGCAAAATCCGTCTCGCCCCAGGCGCGATCTATGGTGGTAACCAGTCCGGTTGTTTGCACACCCTGTACACCCGTTTTTAGAGTAAGGCTGCGGGCGGTCGGGAAAAAAGAAAGCAGGTTCTGGCTTTGTAGCTTGGCAGTAATCGCATGAGAGCCGTAAGCGTTTTCAATCGAGACAATGATCTGGCTCGAACTTGGATCGATCACCAGGTCATTGTTCATGGTGATTCCCCAGGTTGTTGTAAGATAATCAAGCAACGGATCAGCCGGTTTGCCCGCATCTGATGCAAGAGTTGAGTCTTCCATGACAATCAGGGATTTTCCACTGGTTACAAAGCCTTTTAAAAGAGTCATCTCTGAGCTTGAAATTGGTTGCGTCGGACCGTCAATGATGATAGTTGAGGCATCGCTTGGAATCTTGTTTTCTGCCAGAAGGTTTAGAGTCTTTACTGTGTAGTTCTTTGATTCAAGCACTGTACGAGCTCGCGTATAGGCCTTGTCGGCGGCATTTTGGATATCACGTTCTCCATGACCGGTCAGGAAATAAATTACGTGTTGACCGGGGTTCATCAAACGCACCAGACCGTTAGTGAAATCCTGTTCGGTGGGGTTTGAGAGCACTTCCTGACGCCCTTGCAACACCAATACAACGGAGGCATCTTGTGTAATTTTGTATTGAAGAGCCTTGGACGGATTTGTTTCCGGATCTATAAATTCATAGCTGAACTTCCCGTTGCTTTTGGCTGTAACTTTGGTAAATAGATCCAGCACGCTGATGTTGGAAGTACGCGTTGTGAAGAAGCCAATCGCATGGACTGGAGCTGGAAGAGCGTTAAGTGTATCAATCGTTTCAGGTGCAAGTGTATTCTGTTTGCCTTCGGTCCAATCCCATTGGATGGGATTTTGATAAACGATTGCATTGACCACTACCAAAATGAGGACAAATGCAATCAGCATAACGATGGCATTGCTTCCACGGCGCGCCTGCCTGCCCGCAATGAATTCCCGGATGCGCTGTGGATCAAAAAGTGCAAAAAGAGCCAGGCCAACAATCGCCACTCCAAGGCTTATCCAGAGCACCAGGTTTATTGTTTTTTGATTGGTTGGAGAATATAACCCTATAAAAACCAGAAGTTTCACAACAAGTGTGCTTAGGACTACCAGTACTGCAAGGCCGGAGATCCACAAACCTGCGGGCGCGAAGCGCTTTACAGTCATTTTTTGGGATGAATTCGACTTTTTCATGATTATTTCCACCTTCGAATTTCAACCGCGGTCGTACCCAGGAACAGGCCAAGGGCAGTCAGACTCAGGTAATAAACTATATCCGATAATGCAATCGTTCCAGCTTGCATATCAGCAAAATGCTTGCTCATATTCAGGTAATCAAAGATGGCGCCGCTGCCTTGCATGACCACTGCCGGCCATCCGATCACTACCCAAAGAAAGAACAACGCGGCGATCGTGGCAAAAAATGCCGCGAACTGGTTATTGAAAAAGGAAGAAATGGCTGTTCCAATTGCTAAAAATGCCGCGGCAACAAGAGTGATGGCCAGATAATTAGCCATCATCAGGCCCTGGTCAATTCCTGGAGTAACCAGGCTGTTCAGAACGATCGGGTAAATGAAGGTGACCAGTATAATCATGAAAACAAACAAAAATGAGCCAAGCCATTTGCCGACCACGAGCTCCCATTCGTTAATGGGGGCGGTGAGCAATAATTCGAGCGTGCCATTGCGATGCTCATCCGCCATCAACCGCATCGACAAGGCCGGGACTGCGAACAAGAAAAGGAAAACCATCAGCCCGATCACCAAATCAGGGCCAGGCGCTGGCGCAGATCCGGTGGTAAAGGCAGATTGCCCAGCCAGATATACAACCAATACAAAATAAATTCCAGTAATCAGCAGAATGAGCAAACCTACAATGTATGCAATCGGGCTGGCAAAGTACAGCCGGATCTCACGTCGTGCAATTGTCCAAACGTTGCGCATTTCTACTTCTCCTTTTTCGTAGACGCAACATCGCGCGTCAGCTCAAGGAATATCTCTTCCAAACTAAGCCCGACTGGACTGAGCTCAAGCAAATCGTACCCAGACATGATGACTGTTTTGGCAACTTCCGGTCGGACATCCACACCGGGGGCAAATTGGAATTCCAGTGCGCCATCCGGACGGGTTTTTATATCTTGTACGCCCTTAATCTTGGCGATTTGGGCCATCAGCTCTTCCGTGTCCCCTTTAATTCGCAGGATCGAGCGTTCTGCTCCCACCAGGCGGGCCTGCAAGTTTTCGGGCGTATCTTCAGCAACAATATGACCTTTATTAATGATGAGAACACGGTCGCATAATTGTTGCGCCTCTGAGAGGATATGTGTTGAAAGTAGGACTGTGCGCTCCTTACCGATATCCCGGATAATGCTGCGGACTTCGACAACTTGAGCCGGATCGAGTCCGATCGTCGGCTCGTCCAGTATCAAGACTTCGGGTTTGTGCAGCAAGGCCTGTGCCAGGCCTACACGCTGGCGCATGCCTTTGGACAAATTGGCGATATAACCTTCGGCACGCTGTTCCATTTGAACCAGCTCGAGGGCATTGTCAACCATTTCATCGGCATTGGGCAAATGGCGTAAATCCGCCATGAATTTAAGGTAATCAAACACGGTCATATCAGGATAGAGGGGGACGGTTTCAGGCAAGTATCCCACCCGCCGGCGTACTTCAATCGATTCCTCGATCACGTCGAAACCAGCCACCTGGGCTGTCCCGAAGCTTGGTGGCATGTAACCCGCCAGGATGCGCATGGTGGTGGTCTTTCCGGCACCATTTGGGCCGAGAAACCCAACTACTTCACCCTGGTTGGCTTCGAAGGTCAAGTTTTCTATTGCCCTTCTTGCGCCATAATCCTTCGTGAGACCAGAAGTGCGAATCATTCGTTCTCCTTCTTGCAAGTGATGATTTTTTGCGTAAGAAACGGCACAGCAGCCAGAAGGCAGCAGTGCCGGAAAATTCGCGCTAATCAACCGAGAAAACTATACAATAAATTGAGAGGGTATGTCAATAGGTTTCGCATATTCTAATGAAACCCTAATCAGTGACCGGTGTTGTATCGTTTCGTATGATTCCACTGCTTGTTATATATTCATTGGTGGTAAAATTGCGCAGAATTGCGAAAAATTGATGCAATTGTGCAGTTTAATTCAATTTTCTTTGGAGGCAACATGAATCTTCTTTGGCTCGGCAGTCGTCATGGCCTAGACAGCTTTGAACAGATTGCCATCATTTTTGTACTTCTTGCCGCATTTATTAGCCTTGCGTACGCCTGGTGGCTGCGGGGCATTGTGCTCAAGAAAGACAAGGGCACTGAGAAAATGCAGGAAATATGGAATGCAATTCGAATTGGCGCGAACAGCTACCTTCAGCGCCAACTCAAGACCATACTTCCTCTGATCGCCGTGCTGACTTTGGTAATGTTTTTTAGCGTGTATGTTGTTCCTCCAAGTGTGGAAGCTACCCAGGAATTTAAAGCTTTCGGTACTCAAGGCATCACTTTGATTATTGCCATTGGACGCACCATTGCGTTCATCATGGGTGCATCCTTCTCCTTGATTGTCGGCCAATTAGGCATGCGCATGGCAGTTCAGGCGAATATCCGGGTCGCTTCGGCTTCCCGGCGCGGTTTTAATGAAGCCTTGTCGATTGCTTATTATGCCGGCACGATCACCGGCATGCTCACCGACGGCCTAGGTTTGCTCGGCGGAACTTTGATCTTCATAATTTTTGGTAGAGCTGCTCCGGATGCCCTGCTTGGGTTCGGCTTCGGCGGAACCCTCCTGGCGCTCTTCATGCGTGTGGGTGGCGGCATTTACACCAAGGCAGCCGATGTTGGTGCTGACCTGGTTGGAAAAGTAGAAAAAGACATCCCTGAAGATGATCCCCGTAATGCAGCTGTCATCGCTGACCTGGTAGGTGACAATGTAGGCGATTGCGCCGGCATGGCCGCGGATATCTTTGAGTCTTACGAGACAACCATCGTATCTGGTCTGATCCTGGGGCTGGCACTCGTGGCTCTGACCGGAAAACTGGAATGGATTGTGTACCCTTTGATCATCCGCGCAATCGGAGTGATCAGTTCCATGTTGGGAACCTTTACGGTCCCGATCTGGGAAAAATTCCCGCTCAAGTTCTTGCGGGCCCACGATGCAGAAGAATCCATGTTCCGGTCGTACGAGGTCTCCAGTGTTTTCACTGTAACCCTGTCGATCTTCCTGGCATGGTTCTATGCACATGACCTGCGCCTGGCTGCGCTTACTGCAGTGGGTGTAGGGCTGGCAGTGGCATTCAATCCGCTGACATCGTATTTCACATCCACTAAGAAACCACCGGTCAAGGAGATCGTAAAGTCAACCACCACCGGGGCGGCCACCACCATTTTGTCTGGTCTTTCTGTTGGGATGGAATCAAGCGTTTGGGCACTGTGCGTGATCGCGATCAGCTTTATCCTTGGCCTGTTACTTTACGGCGGCGCTGGCGATCCCAAGTATGTCCTGTATGCCATCGCCATGATTGGTATCGGCATGCTCAGCCATACTGGTAACAACGTTGCCATGGATTCTTACGGCCCTATTTCAGACAATGCAAATGGCATTGGCGAGATGGCCTGGCATGATATGGAAGATGAAGACACCAAAAAGGCCCGCCAGATCATGGCCGACCTGGATGCGGTCGGGAACACCACCAAAGCCATTACCAAGGGTGTTGCCATTGCATCCGCCGTGATTGCGGCGGTCAGCTTGTTCGGCTCCTATATTGCCGACGTTGGGCGTGTACAGACTCAACTCGGAATGGCTGTCATGTCGTCGATCCGTGTATCAGACACCAAGGTATTCATCGGCCTGCTGTTGGGCGGTGCCTTACCTTGGCTGTTTTCGTCTCTGTCCATCCGTGCAGTAAGCCGCGCGGCTGGCAAGATAGTCGAAGAAGTCCGACGCCAATTCAAGATCCCCGGAATTATGGAAGGCACGAGGAAGCCTGACTACGCTGAAGTTGTTGGGATTTCCACCGCATCGGCCCAGAAGGAACTTATTCCTCTGGCGACCATCGCCGTGTTAATGCCGCTCGTAATCGGTTTGGTACTTCAAGTGGAGGCTCTGGGCGGCTTCCTGGCAGGTATCATCCTGTCCGGTCAGCTGCTGGCAGTATTCATGTCCAACGCAGGCGGTGCCTGGGATAATGCCAAGAAATCCATTGAGGACGAACCACGCGACCTGGCGGCTAATACCGGTAAAGGTTCGGAACGACACAAGGCCAGCGTGGTTGGCGATACCGTGGGCGATCCAATGAAGGATACTGCGGGCCCGTCACTCAACCCAATGATCAAGGTTGCAAACCTGGTCAGCCTCCTGGCAGCACCGATCATCGTCAAGTATCCGATCCAGAATGCGGACGGCAGCATCAATATTGTTGTTGTCATGGTAGCAGTTGTTCTTTTAGCCGCGACCATCTGGGCAATTGCACGCTCCAAGGCTCCCGCAGCTGAATTGGAAGTCGAAAAAGCCTAATTACTGATTCGAGAAAGAAGCAAAAAGAACCTCCCATCAAAGATGGGAGGTTCTTTAGTTAATAAAGTCTGCGCATAGCCATTGAAATAATTAGATTAACTTTTCTTTTTATCACCTAAATACCTGTGCTGCCATTCATATAACTTATTAAGCGCCTCGATAGGAGAAAGCGAGTTCATATCCATTTTACCTAATTCATCCAGGAGCGGGTTGGTCTCTGGAAACAGCGCCACTTGTTGCGCTGCATGCGGATTGATACGAATGGCCTGCCCGGAAGACTTCTCGAGATCCGCCATGATCTCGGTGGCTCGCTGAATAACAGGGCGGGGTAGCCCTGCCAATTGCGCAACATGGATGCCGTATGACCGGTCGGCGCCGCCGGGGATAATTTTATGCAGGAAAACCACATTCCCATCCGCCTCAGTGACAGCCACGTTGTAATTGCGCACACCTGGAAGTAAGTCTGCCAGCTGGGTCAGCTCGTGGTAATGGGTTGCGAACAGCGTCTTGGCGTGTAATTGAGGATGATTATGGATATATTCGACAACGGCCCAGGCAATTGAAACGCCATCATAGGTACTGGTACCGCGTCCGATTTCATCCAGGATGAGCAAACTGCGGGAAGTGGCGTGGTGGAGAATATTGGCGACCTCAATCATCTCCACCATAAAAGTAGATTGCCCGGCATGGATTTCATCCTGGGCGCCAATTCTGGTAAAAATACGGTCAACCAGACCGATTTTTGCTGAGGCTGCCGGAACGAAGGATCCCATTTGGGCCATCAGGGCAATCAGCGCCGCCTGTCGCAGGTAGGTGGATTTACCTGACATATTAGGGCCGGTAATGATCCGGATGGCCTCCCCTTGTTCAAAAGTGATATCGTTGGGTACATAGCGTTCGCCATGCAGCATCTGTTCGACTACCGGATGGCGCCCTTCGCGAATATCGAGGCCATTATCGTTCACTACTTGAGGCCTGACATAATTGCCCAGGGCGGCAGATTCCGCCAGGGCAGATAGAACATCCAATTCTGCAAGTGAATGGGCAGTATCCAGTAACTGAACGGCGGATTTAGATAGAACTGAACAAATTTCATGGAACAGACGCAACTCGATCTCCCGGATACGTTCCTCGGCATTCAGGACAAGCGTCTCGTATTCTTTCATCTCGGGAGTGATATAGCGCTCGGCATTGACGAGAGTCTGCTTACGAATGTACTCCGCTGGAGCGTTGGCAACCTGCCCATGCGAGATCTCGATATAGTACCCAAAGACCTTGTTATATCCAACTTTGAGCGTTTTTATCCCTGTACGTTCGCGCTCGGCGGGTTCCAGGTTATTGATCCAGTCGCGAGCGTGGCGGGAGGCCTCGATGACACCGTCTAATTCGGACGAATAACCCGCGCGGATGATGCCGGTATTTTGAAGGGTAGCCGGAGGATCTTCATCAATGGAGGATTGAAGCAGGGATAATTCTTCTGAACAATTGTTTATTGAGGGCAAAAAAGCGGGATCAAAAGGTTCTGTGGGTTGTTGACCATCCAGGCTCTGATGCAAAACCTTTTGCACCGCCGGGAGCATGGTCAAGGTACTCCTTAGCGCAACCAGGTCACGGGGAAGGGCATGGCCAGACAGAATGCGGTTGGTCAGGCGTTCCAGGTCTGACAATGGCTTAAGAGCTGCACGCAGCTCAGTACGAAGCAGGGAGTGGCTGACAAAGAAAGCTACTCCATCCTGCCGCTTGCAGACACGATCAACATCCAGCAAGGGCTGGCTAACCCACTGGCGGATGCGTCTTTTTCCCATCGGCGTGACCGTCCGGTCCAACACACCCAGCAGCGAACCTTTGATTTCGCCGCGCAGTGTTTCGGTCAGCTCCAGGTTGCGGCGGGTGGCGGCATCGAGAGTCATGAATTCGCCCAGACTGTACACTCGCAAGCCCGATAACAAGGCGAGCGCGGCGCCTTCAGTCTCACGCAGGTATTGAAGAATCCCGCCTGCAGCACGAATCGCCAGTGACATTCCTTGCAAACCAAAGCCATCCAGGGTGGACGCGCCGAAATGCATAAGAAGCATCTCCTGACACTTGCCCGGTTCGAAGCGCCAGGCAGGCCAGGGTGTCAGGTGACCGGGAATACCATTGGGAAGAATTAGATTGTCAGGGTGGATAATTTCCGCAGGGCGCAGGCGTGTCAACTCGGCTCGCAGCGAGGCCATATCCGATGAGACTTCCAATTCGGTGACTGCGAATTCACCAGTGGTTATATCTACATAGGCGATACCGGCATGCGAATCATCCAGCACGATGGAGGTCAGGTAATTGTTGGAATCTCCACGAAGGAGACCTGGCTCGATAATTGTCCCAGGGGTTACCACCCGGACGACCTTGCGAGGAAAGATACCTTTGGCGGGCTGGTCACCGACCTGTTCGCAGATGGCAACATGGTAGCCCTTATCGATGAGTCGGGACAGATAATTCTCAATCGCATGGTAGGGTATCCCGGCTAACGGGGCTCGCCGTCCTTTGCCAATAGGACGCGATGTAAGGACGATATCCAACTCGCGTGAAGCGATCTCGGCATCCTGGTCAAAGGTTTCGTAAAAATCTCCAAGCCGAAAGAGTAGGATCGTATCAGGATATTGGCGCTTGATTTCCAAATATTGCTGGCGGATGGGCGTGACATCGTCGGTCATGGTTCCATTTTACTGCGTCTTGAAGAAAAGCACACACTTCCAAGTGAGAATGGCATACGGATTGCGTTTTCCTTCACAGACAATGCGAGCATTTGGTATAATGAAGCCACTATACTCTTTCGAAACGGAGGTTCAAATGGCAAGTGTAACGTACGATCATATTTCCAAAGAATTCGGTGATGTCGTAGCTGTGAACGATCTTAATCTGGCTATTGACGACAAAGAATTCATCGTCCTCGTAGGCCCTTCGGGCTGCGGGAAGACTACTGCTTTGCGGATGCTGGCAGGGTTGGAAGAGATTACCAAAGGTGAAGTAAAGATCGCCGATCGCGTCGTGAATGATGTGCCGCCCAAGGATCGTGACATCGCTATGGTGTTCCAATCCTACGCTTTGTACCCGCATATGACGGTGTACGATAACATGGCCTTTGGCCTCAAGTTGCGGAAGACACCCAAGCAGGATATCAAGCGGCGCGTGCAAGAAGCCGCCGAAATCCTGGGCATCCAGGACATGCTCACCCGCAAGCCTCGCCAACTCTCCGGTGGACAACGCCAGCGTGTAGCACTTGGCCGAGCAATCGTTCGTGAACCGAAGGTCTTCCTCTTCGACGAACCGCTCTCCAACCTGGATGCGAAGCTGCGTATTGCAATGCGTTCTGAGATAACGAAGCTGCACCAGCGCTTGCAGACTACATTCATCTATGTGACCCATGACCAGATTGAAGCCATGACCATGGCGACCCGCATCGCGGTCATCAACAAAGGCGTCCTCCAGCAGTTGGATACCCCGCAGACCCTTTATGACCGGCCGGATAATATGTTTGTAGCCGGTTTCATGGGCTCCCCGGCAATGAACTTCTTCAAGGCCAAGATCCGCAGAGACGGCAGCCATCTCCTGGTGGAAGCTGGCGCGTTCAAAGTCCCGTTGGTGGCAGAAAAGAAAGCTTATCAGAACTTTGTTGATAAGGCAGTTGTGTTAGGCATCCGGCCGGAAGATATTCACAACCCGGCGTTTGTTGCCCCCGGCATTCATGCCGCCCCTGTTGAAGCAAAAGTTGATGTGACCGAGTTGATGGGTAACGAAATCAACCTGTACTTGCTGGCAGGACAGGATAGTATTGTAGCCCGTGTCGATCCACGCACCGATTTCCGGATGGGTGACAAGGTTCAAGTAGCTTTCAATATGGACAAGGTTCAGCTGTTCGATCCTGACACCGAGAAAGCTATCCGCTAATTCGATCCTATAATGATAAACCGCCAGGTATAACAGCCCTGGCGGTTTATCATGCTTATTGGAGGTGAAATATGGGAACTAAATTCAAACTTGTGCTTTTGCGACATGGACAGAGCACCTGGAACCTGGAAAACCGTTTCACAGGCTGGACAGATGTTGGCCTGACCGAGCAGGGGATGCAGGAAGCGCATACAGCCGGCCAATTATTGCGGGATAATAAATATCCATTCGACTTGGCATATACCTCGGTATTAAGGCGTGCCATCCAGACTCTTTGGATTGTTCTCCAGGAAATGAGTCTGGAGTGGATCCCGGTGGAAAATGTCTGGCAGTTGAATGAGCGTCATTATGGTGCTTTGCAAGGGCTAAATAAGGCAGAAACTGCCAAGGAATATGGAGAAGCCCAGGTAAAAATCTGGAGGCGCTCATATGACGTCCCGCCGCCCTCTTTGGAATGGGATGATCCACGCCACCCTCATTTTGACCTACGTTATGCCGGTCTTAGTAAATCAGAATTGCCAGCAACAGAGTCACTAAAGATTACTTTGGAGCGTGTCCTGCCATTCTGGCACTCCAGGATCGCACCTGTGATCAAGTCGGGCAAGCACCTGTTGATCGCTGCCCATGGAAATAGTATCCGTGCGATGGTCAAATATCTGGATAATGTCTCGAATGAGGAAATTACAGAGCTCAATATCCCGACAGGGATCCCGTTGGTTTACGAATTGGATGAAGATCTGAAGGCTGTCAATCACTACTACCTGGCCGATGAAGAAACGGTCCGGAAGGCAGCCGAAGCGGTTGCTGCCCAAGGGAAAGCGAAGTAGATAAAAAAGCTGACGCAGATAAGGCGTCAGCTTTTTATTTAAGGGATTAAGTTCGTCGCCGGCCGAGCAAGGCGATCAAACCGGCCAGCAGCAGAGCAGAAACGACAATTGCAGCGACGGCTCCGCCGGCCGCAGATACTGGCAGACCCGGTGAAGGCGTAGGTGTGGGCGGAATGCTGGTCGCGGTGAATGTGGGGGTGGTTGTGGGTAAAGGGGTATTCGTAGGTGGGATTGTCGGGGTGGAAGTCGGCTGTGTCGGAGTGGGTGTAAACGCTGCTCGGATATTAATCTTTTGACCCACATAGATGGTTGATTTAAGCGTCAGGTTATTCAATTTAAGGATATCCGCCAAAGGGACGTTGTAGGCCATGCTGAGTGAGCCGAGCGTATCCCCACGCTGAGTAACATGAACGATGGAGCCGTCCGCATTGGGTGTGTTTGGCACAATCGTGGGTGTAAATGGTACTGGCGGTGCGGGAGGCGTGTAGGCTACCGGCGTTCCACCAGTGGCGGCACCGACATCCAAAACGTAATAGAAGGTGTTCCCGGATACCCCGACGCCTCCACCGGCATCTTGCAGTACCCCGGAGAGCATGGTGTTCATGTGCGGATCATCGCCCATCCACTGTTGAACGGCTTCCTCGGCAGTTTGGCCTACTCCGCCGGTGATGTTTTCTGAGAAGAAACCACCCTGTGTTAAATCACCTCCTACAAGGTAACCGGCAGCCAGGGCGCGTTGAAATGGACGGGATCCGTCGGGGCCTGTATGCGTCATGGTACCGATCGAAATCAGGTAGTCGGCTTGCGCCTGGGCGACACTCATCAATATGGAATTGACCTGGTAAGGAGCGAGACCATGACTGGCGCGCAGTGCGTTTACGGCGTTAATCAGTTCGGATCCAGTTGACAAAGTGGGGGATTTAGCGGAAGTTTCGGCTTGAGCGGCTTGCGGAATGGAAAAAGTTAACACCAGGAAAATGAGCGCGCAGATTGCCTTTATGTTTTTCGGCATGTTGATATTATAATGGATAGACTCGCCAGCATGACTGTAGGGAGGGATGAGATTGTCCCGGGAAGCATGGATAGGGCAGCTCTGACCCTGGAAGACGCAAAGAATTTGAGGTAAATATAATTATGTTGTATTTGACATACACGCTTAATATCCTGCTCCTGTTTGCCATGCCCATTGCCCTGGGTATCTTCCTGGTTCGAAAATTCTACCTAGAGGGCAGGTGGTGGTGGATCGGCGCAGTTGTTTATATTTTGTCTCAAATTTTTTTGATCCCTTTGGAAAATTATTTGGTAAATCCATTCCTAAACAACCTGAGCTTCTCGGGGAAACTGCCATCCATAGAGGTTTTGCTATTCGGAGGATTGGTGCTCGGCCTGTGCGCAGGTATATTTGAAGAACTACTACGCTATTCCATGTTCCGCTGGTGGACGAAGGATGCCCGCAGCTTTGAAAGCGGCCTTCTGCTTGGGACAGGATCAGGCGGAGCTGCCTCGATCTTCCTGGCTTTTTTGGTGATTTATAATTTCGTTAATATGGCAATGATCCGCAACCAGGACCTATCCACCCTTGTGCCGGCGGACCAGGTGCAAATTCTACAAGCGCAGTTATCCGCGTTTTGGTCGGCCCCCTGGTATGCCACATTCCGGGAAGCACTTGGCCAATTATTCATGCTCTCGATCGAGATCTGCCTGGCGGTGATGGTTTTGCAGGCTTTTGTTCGTAAGCAATGGTATTGGGTACCGCTTGCGATAGGTTTCCATACCCTGGTGGAGGCAGCGCGTGTCATCACTGTGAACTTATCGAACGAAGTCTTGATGTATACGGTCCAGGGCTTTTTCGCCATCATTAGTCTCCTGATCATACTGGCTTTACGACACCCGAAGGCAGCTGATAGTTTTTCGGCGGATGCTTCGGGGCAGCCCATTTCATAAAGAAAAGTGGACTAAATCGAACTCACATTGAAAACCTTGTTGACTCTGGAGCGTAGATAGAGATATGGATATTTTATTCGTCGCCCATCTGCTTAATGGGCTCTTGATGATTGCCATGCCAGTTGGATTGGCTATCTTTCTAACACGCCGTTGGAAACTCGGTGGAAGGATCTGGTGGATCGGGACAGCCACGTTCATCTTGTCGCAAATCGGCCATATCCCGTTTAATCAGGTGGTGAGCAAGCTTCTAAACCAGACCGGTATGGTTGCCTGGAGTCCGACTGCCCAATTGATATTCAATGCGTTATTTCTTGGACTGAGCGCGGGAGTCTTTGAAGAGGGGGCTCGCTACCTGATACTCCGGTATTGGTTAAAGGATGCTCGTTCCTGGCGGAAAGGGGTTTTGTTCGGTGCCGGGCATGGCGGCGCCGAGGCGATTATTCTTGGCGTATTGGTGTTTTATACATTTCTGCAATTGGCTACCATCCGAAATGCCGATCTGCCCAGGCTCTTTCCTCCCAATCAACTTGCAGCCGCACAACAACAAGTACATGCCTATTGGTCCACAACCTGGTATGCCGCAATGCTGGGTGCACTGGAACGCTTTTTTACCATTCCATGCCAGATAGCCATGGCTGTTATGGTCATGCAGGCCTTCACCCGGAGAAATATCGGGTGGCTGTTCGCGGCAATCGGGTACCATACCTTGCTGGACGCGGTGGCGGTATTTGGTATAAGATATATCAGCCCGATTGGCCTGGAAGGCGTGCTCGGCCTGTTTGCGATATTGAGCGTAGTTATCATCTTCCTATTGCGCCAGCCTGAGCCTCACGAAGAAAATTTGCCTGGCGCGCCGGAGACATTCACACCTCCGCTTGTGCCGTTGGAGGAGACTCCGGAAAATCTCGAAAAAACAAGGTACCAATAAATATGATCCATGCTGAAAACCTGACAAAGCGCTTCAAAGAAACCCTGGCCGTAGACGACCTCAGTCTGGATGTGGCTGAGGGAGAGGTGTTTGGTTTCCTTGGCCCGAATGGCGCAGGGAAGACCACTACGGTCCGAATGCTAGCCAGTCTCATTGCTCCTACACAAGGCACTGCCAAGGTGGCTGGTTTCATCCTGGGCAGGCAGGATACCGATATCCGGCGAACGGTAGGCGTACTGACTGAGACACCTGGGATGTATGACAACCTTTCCGCCGAATATAATTTGCGCATCTTTGCCGAACTGTGTGAAGTCAAAGATGTACCCGGCCAAATTGAGAAATATCTTAAGATGCTTGGTTTGTGGGAGCGGCGCTTCGACGCAGCCGGGACTTTTTCCAAGGGAATGAAACAAAAACTTGCGATCGCGCGTGCTCTGCTCCATGAACCGCGCATCCTATTTCTGGATGAACCAACCGCCGGGTTGGACCCGGAAAGCGCTCATCTTGTGCGTGAGTTCATAATCGAACTAAAAAAGCAAGGTCGGACGATATTCCTGTGCACCCACAACCTGGATGAAGCAGACCACTTATGCGACAGGGTGGGCGTATTCAAAACCCGCTTATTGGTAGTGGATACACCTGCCAAGCTGCGTTCATCTGTCTTTGGACGGAAAGTGATATTCCATTTACGTGTCGCAGATGATGGGATGGCGGAATATGTCCGCAAGCTGGCATTTGTGCGTGATGTCAAGGTGGTTGAGAATAAGTTGGTAATTACCCTGGACGATCCCGAGAAGTGCAATCCCGAGGTAACCCGGGTGTTGGTAGCGGCCGGTGCGGACATTCAATTTGTCGGCGAGTTACGCCATTCGTTGGAAGATGTTTATCTCCAGCTAGTCAAAAGTGCCTGAGGTACTATGAATAAGATCAAGACAATTATCCGAAAAGAATGGGCCGAGGTTTTTAGAAACCGTATGGTGATCTTTACTGTGGCATTCCTGCCGCTCCTGATGACTGCCATCCCTCTTGGGATCATCTACAGCACGCGCGGGACAGTCTCAGGAACCAGCAATGCAATAAACAACCAATTACCCTCCGGAGTGACCCAATCCATGTGCCCGAGTGGCTTGAGCGGATCGGATTGTTTCCAGGTTTTCATGGTTAGTGAATTCATGATGCTTTTCATGCTCGTGCCGGTGGCGATCCCAGTGACCATAGCAGCCTATTCCATCGTCGGTGAGAAAACGACGCGCAGTCTGGAGCCGCTCCTGGCAACACCGATTACCACGGCAGAACTTCTGATTGGGAAATGCCTGGCGGCTGTAATTCCAGCGATCCTGGCGACATACGCGGCTTTTGGAATTTTTGCTTTGGGGTCCTGGATGATCGTCGCCAATAAGGTGCTGCTATCAGCTTTATTGGACGCGCGCTGGCTGATTGCCATTTTCCTGGTGGGTCCATTATTGGCGCTCCTGGCGGTTGTCTTTTCGTTGATGATTTCCTCACGGGTTAATGATCCACGCGTAGCGGAACAGATATCGATGATCATTATCCTGCCGGTATTGGGAGGTTTCTTCGGCCAGGTAGCCGGCCTGTTCGTTTTGAACAAACAAATTATTTCAATCGTCGCAGTGGTTATGCTGGCGTTGGATGTATTGATGGTCTACCTGGCGACGCGCGTTTTCCAACGCGAACAAATCCTAACGAGATGGAAGTGAGAAGATGAAGAAAATTCGATTGGCATTCCTGGCTGCAATATTCTTCAGCCTGGTCGTTGTTTCCACAGCCATTGCCCAGACAGAACAATTATCACTCAAGATGTCGCGAGATTGGGGCTACGGCGGTTTAAATGGTGATATCGAAGGCTTATTCTCGATGCGGGTGACTGGACCGGCGGATCTGGCTAGCGTGGATTACTATATTGATGAGACGAAAATCGGTGGCGTGACACAATCGCCGTTTAATCTGCAATTTACCACTGATAATTATCCCTTAGGCATCCATAAACTTTATGCGGTTGGACATTCCACCGGTGGGCAGGAATATCGTTCCAATATTATTACTGCGAACTTCGTACCGAAACAATCTTCGGCGAAGATCATCCTGCCAGTTTTGGGAGTCATTGTGCTGGCCATCCTGCTGTCGACGCTTGTGCCGTTTCTTGCCACTCGTAACAAACGCACGAGTACAGCCCTGGGGGCAGAGCGGAATTACGGCGCAGGCGGCGGAGGAATCTGCCCCAAATGTCATAGACCGTTTGCCCTGCCTTTTTTCAGTATGCACCTGGGGATATCCAAATTCGCTCCTTGTCCGTACTGCGGTAAGTGGAGCATGGTACGGGTAGAATCGATCAGCAAATTACGTGAAGCTGAAAAGCTGGAATTGGAATGGGGGAAACCCCAACAGTCCAGCGGGATTCATGAAGAGGAAGAAGTTCGGAAGGAAATTGACGACTCGAAATATCAGGATTTGTAATACAAAAATCTCCCGCTGTTAGTAAGTACCGGCGGGGGATTTTTTTCGAAATCGATTCCGGATGTAACAAACATTTTAGGCGGCTTGTGTAAGGATGCTAAGCAGTTCGGCATCTGTAAGTGATATCGGATTGCCCTTCATGCTGCTGGCTTTTTGGGATTGCTCCACCAGGGCTGGAAAATCACCCAATGCCAATCCATATTCTGACAGTGGGCGAATATTGAGCACTTCGCTAAGCTGCCTCACCCAGAAAATCGCATCTTCGGCCTGGGCGTTTCCGTTTCCGGTCAGGATCCGGGCAACTTCTTTATAACGCTCGATAGCAGGTAAGCCCGGTTGGCGAGTGCGCAGTGCGTGGAGGTT
Organism: Anaerolineales bacterium; assembly: GCA_017882145.1. GTDB lineage: Bacteria > Chloroflexota > Anaerolineae > Anaerolineales > Villigracilaceae > UBA877. The sequence continues at coordinate 28,897 of JADGQB010000004.1, read as the reverse complement.
GGTTTCAATCACTAAGGGTAATAAACGGGCACAGATCGCCCCATGCGGGCCGTGTGACATTCCTCCAATCGGGCCTGCCAACCCATGCACGGCACCCAGGCGGGCATTTGCCAAGGCCATTCCTCCGTAAAGGCTGGCGAGAGCCATTTCCTGCCTGGCAGCGACATCCGCTCCATTTTCATAAGCTTTGCCAAGCGAACGGGCTGCCCGGCCAATTCCGTCCCGGCAAATGGCATCTGTCAGCGGAGTAGGGGTGCTGCAGACAAATGGCTCGATGAGTTGGGTCAGCGCATCCATTCCGGTGGAGGCGGTCACTGTCGGTGGCAAGCTAACAGTTAATTCCGGATCAACAATCGCATAAGTCGGCAGCATGAAAGGGCTGCGCAAGCTGACTTTAACGCGTTTCTCTGGCACCGCGATAACCGCATTGCGAGTCACCTCAGACCCGGTTCCGGCGGTAGTTGGAACGGCAACATAGGGGAGTGAAGGCTTTTCCAGCGCACGCCCGGCGCCAACCACTTCAAGGTAATCGGGCAGGTCGCCGGAGTTGGTCAGTAAGGCAGCGACAGCTTTGCCAACATCCAGAACGGCCCCACCCCCGAATCCAAGAACAACCTGCGTGCCAAATTTGCGTGAATTGCGTGTAGCCATTAACACACAATCCAAATCCGGCTCACCATTTACTTCAAATAAATCAACAGACAAACCTGATGCCAACAATCCATCAACCAGAGTCGAAGAGCGCTCCTTTGAACCGGTCACAACGAAAACACGCTGTCCCAACCTGGCGGCCAGGTTGGGAATTTGAGCGGCAGTTCCCGGTCCAAACAGGATACGGTTGGCAGTGGCAAACTCGAACTGCATCTACCAATCCTGGTTGGCAGGGAAGATGTTGGTGTAGGTAGTGCGTGTACGCGCTTCAGCCAGCAGCGGTTCGGCAAGCTCACGCCATTTGTTGTAATGAGCCGTCTCTTTATGTTTTGCCGGATCCTGAGGGGTGCGATAGACCTCAATCAATTCAAAGTGAGTCGGATCGTCCGTTTGCTGGAGCACATCAAAGCGGGCAATGCCCGGCTCTTGGATGCTTTTCTGCGCATTCTCCAACGAAACGACTTTGAATTCTTCAATGGATTCAGGCTTTACGCGAATGTGTACATGAACGATGTACATCGTTAGCTCCAATACGAGACTTTATTTATGAAGGTGCCTGGCTGCCACGAAGCTCAAGCCAGCCTCGGTCAAGGCGCGCGCAGAGTGGTTGCATGCGTCGACCTTGTCCATGAAGTTCATTTGCATGGCATCCCAATCACCAGCTTCAATCACTTCCTTCTTCTCACGGAAGTAATCCAGGATATCGGACTGGTGCGCCCGGGTTTGTTCGACTTCAGGATCACCACCCTCATGCTTGGCGGAAATGTTAGCCACATGGTCTGCCACCTCAACCAGTTCGGAACGGCGGTCGTAAGGCTGGATTACAATGCTCTTCCAGGTCTCAGTAATGTGATGCTCGAAGCGGACAACCTCCTCGAAGCCAAGCGCCTTGCGGAACTGTGATGTCAGTTCCATGGTCTGGTTGTTGATCGAGTTTGCCCAGTTAAAACCAATCAACGGACTGCTGCCATCCTCACGGCTGAAAAGCTTGGCTGCCAGCATGATCCAGAGGGCATGGTAAGGATTATCTGAACCGAAAAAGACCGATATCTTGAACTGGATATTAACGCCCAGTCGATAGAGCAGGAAACCCAAAAGGATCGTCCCGGCGTTAAAATTCAGAACGTGTTGGACGCCGTAATTGGTGTAATAGTACAGGAACTCATCCAGCCACATCAGGGCATGGTCGTTCGGCTGGCCGATGCCGCCGAAATAACCGGTGATGGTAGCCGGTCCGCCCAAATGAGGATTCGAGCCATCCGTGCCCTTTGTATCGAGCGTCTCGACAAAAGAAGCACCGATAATGTCCAGGGCGGCGACGATGGCCGGTAGGTCGCCATCCGCTTCGGATTCTTTCATATTCCGGACAGCAATGAAACGCCCTGGGACGAGTGAGCCATCCAGGATGGCGCGCTCGCACATCGGACGGATCCACGGGAAGTACTGCAGAGCAGAGACCTCAAGTGTGACAGCGGACTCATCACTAAATTTCAATTTCTCAGCCCTGGCTCCGAGCAGATTACGCCGGTAATCTGCGACGGGAATAAAGGCGTCCTTATCGCGCTGTTCCATCAACCAGTTCAGATCTTTGATATAGTTAGGACTACTGCTTTCTACTTTCTTTAGCAAATTGGACAATTTACGGGATTCGGCATGACGGCGGTTAATTTCCTCCGGGGTGCCGTATTTGGCAACAACCGCCAGGAAATCCTCCATCACTTTCTCATTGGGGTCGAGCAGGACGGAGTTAATGGAATCAAGACGATCCTGGGGTATTGCCAGCAGTTTTCGCAGGTCAGTCATGGAAAGCTCCTTATGAAAGCGTCTTTTTCAGTTCTTCAAATTCCTCATCCGGAATCCCGAACCAATTTTCCGGTTGTGGGAACTGCTTGGAGATCACTTCGTCATGGTAGTTCTTCAAACCATTCAGGATCACTTCACCGGCGTTGCCGAAAACTTTCGCCATCTTTGGCTTGAACTTCGGATAGAGGCCGAACATGTCATGGTAAATGAGCAATTGGCCATGAGCATTTGGTCCTGATCCCAGGCTCATAATGATACAACCTTCGGCACGCTCGGTGATGATCTGACAAACCCGGTCAGGAACCATCTCGAGCAGGATTGCAAATGCCCCGGCCTGTTCAAGTGCCTTGGCATTATCGATGATCTTCTTGGCCAGGAGCGCATTCTTGCCCTGTACGCGGTAGCCTCCCAGAGCGCTAACCGATTGGGGAGTTAACCCAAGATGGCCAATGGCCGGGATACCCGCGCTTACAATGCCTTTGATCTTGTCGGCCTGTTCGATTCCACCTTCCAACTTGATAGCGTCACAACCGCATTCGGACATAAAGCGGCCGGCGTTGCGGATGGCGGTCTCCACGCTGGGTTGATAGGTCATGTACGGCATATCCCCAACCACAAATGCAGTGGGAGCACCTCGCCGGACCGCCTGGGCATGCCGGACCATATCATCCATCGTCACGGGCAGAGTCGAGTCATACCCAAGCATGGTCATACCCAGGCTATCGCCAACCAGGATCATCTCAATACCTGCCTGCTCCTGCAGATAGGCGGTTGGGTAATCATAGCAGGTGAGCCAGGTGATCGGACTGGCATCCGCGACTTTCTTGAACAAGTACGGCAAGGTTATTTTCTTTCGGGGTGGTACGGTTGGTTCAGTCATTTGTCTCTCCTTTGGGGAACGGTTGGAAAACTAATTCCTTTTCTTGGAAGCCCAATCGGCTTCGATGAAAAGCAGCCCAGCAAGCGTGAGCGGGACACACATAAGAATTAATTGCGGGGTTATTGTTTGAAGATCGGTTGGTAATAAAAAGAAGTACAGTGCCAGGAGGACTCCAAATCCGCAAATAAGCAGCCCTCCAAGCAAGAGACGTTTCCAAGCCAGGAATGCCAGGAGAACGACAACAAGCATGATGATCAAATTATTCAACTCACCAGTTACGCCTGCAAGCATTCCAATTACCGATGTGACCAGCCAAAAAAGAACCATTAAGCCCAGAATAATGACAGCAGCAATTTTGAAAATATTGGAGCGTCTCATTGCATAGTCTTCCTCTCTATTTTTATGATCTGTACGATGTAAAACAATTATAAAGCACTCTTCTTAAACCGCTGTATAATTTTGCCGAATTTTAAAGTGGAGTGACTATAAAAACGAATTTGCAAGGGAAAACAGCTCTTATTACCGGTGCTTCCAGGGGATTGGGGGCAGAATTTGCCCGCCAATTTGCAGAACTTGGCTGTTCATTGGTGCTTGCAGCCAGGCGGCTGGAGCGCCTGCATGACCTGCAAGCAGACATAAATCAGAAGCATCAGGTATAAGCCGCCTCATCCGCGCGACTTATGCGCTAATTTTTATTCTTTTGCGTACGTACCGTTAGATATTTTTTTGTGAGCACGGAACTTGACGGTATGCTTTGCAGGTGATAGACTCGCAGTTGTTAGTAGAATTCACTTGGAAAGGAGGCTCGAAAGCCATGTCGGAAAACAAATTGGCCAATCTGCTTGTGTTGAACGCGCCTCCTGTGCAAGGTTACAGTTGATTTGATATCATTGTATTATCTTGCCGCAGGCGCAACGCCTGCGGCTTTTGATTCTAGACAGCCCAGGGCGAGAGATTATTTCCGCATTCAGTATGAAGAGAGTCTCTCTTATGGATTCAAGTAAAAATATCAAATATTATGATGAGCTCGATAATGAGGGCCAATTCGAACTACCGGACACTGGCCGTAAATACCTTCCGAGGCGCAACCCAAAACAGATCCCTGCCGCAATCCAGCAATTCGTCCAAAAGCAGGACGACAGCCGCCACACTTTCGCTTATACCTACAAAGCCGCCCGCTTTGAGGAAGGCTGGCTGTTGGATTCACTTGGTTATTTTTACGAGCAGAAATGGATATCTGACGTTTTACTTAAGATCAAGGCTGGAAAGGAAGCTTCCGTATACTTGTGTCGGGCGGGAGAACAAGTGGAGGCTCAACTTGTCGCTGCGAAGGTGTACCGGCCGCGCATGTTGCGCAACTTGCGCGACGATCATCTTTACCGGGAAGGCCGGACGGATTTGGATGAAGATGGACGTGAATTGCACGATGAAGGCTCCATCCATGCCGTTTTGACACGTTCTCGCTACGGGGAGGAGGTCCGGCACCAATCCTGGATCGCGCATGAGTATACTGCCATGCAGACCCTTTTCGAAGCCGGTGCGGACGTTCCACAACCTTATGAGATGGCACATAATGCCATTCTGATGGATTATGTAGGTAATTTGGCGATGCCTGCGCCAACACTCAACGATGTAAGCCTCGATCGGGAAGAAGCCGGTCAACTTTTCGCCCGCTTGAAACAGGATCTGGATATCCTGCTTACGCACGGGCATGTGCACGGTGACCTGTCGGCTTATAACGTTCTATATTGGGAAGGGAAGGTCTCACTGATCGATTTCCCGCAAGTGGTCTCGCCCGAACACAACCGGAACGCGTATGCCATTTTCGAACGCGATATAACCCGATTGTGTGAGTATTTCATCAGGCAGGGGCTTTTGCTCAAACCGCAACGACTGGCGGCAGAGCTTTGGACTGCACATGGGTACCATTTAAGGCCGGAGGTTCATCCCCGGCTGCTGGATGCAGATAACCCGGGCGATCTTAAATTCTGGAAACGGAATGAGCAGGCAAAATAATCAATAGAAAAAGGCGTTCCATGTGGGACGCCTTTTTCTGATCCTAATTATTTCTCCAGCCTCCAGAAGGTGCTGAACCATGGCGGAATGACCTGAGTGTAATGCGCCCAGGAACCGGGCTGTGGATCATCTTCTTCCTTCATCCATTCCCACAAACCAAGCAGAATAAAGCCGTTGCCTGCCATGCAATTCATCACATTACCCAGGGTGTGGCGAAATTCATGCGGGCTGGCACAAACAAGCCTGGTTCCATCTGGTTGTTCAACATCCCAATTTGGGAAGCGACCGGACATATCTTCACCTTCAATATACAGGCTGTTCAAAGGGAATGCATTTCCGTTCCATTTTTGATCATCAATGCCAATGGCAAAAGGATTTGCGAACTGCAGGAAATAGATCCCACCTGGTTTTAGCACCCGCCGGACTCCGCTGAAGACCGGATCCAGCGATGGGACAAAATTGATCGAATAGATTTGCCAGACAATATCGAATTGGTTATCCGGGAAGATCGTAAGGTCGCGCATGTCACCCTGAATCAGCCTGGTCTGAAGCCCATGGTGGTCTGATGCCTGGCGATCGCGTTCCAACTGAACATCGGAAAGATCCAGCACAGTGACATGGGCTCCCAGCATCCCAAAAGCAACCGAATCCTGTCCGCCGCCGCTGGCCAGGCAAAGAACCTGCTTGCCGGCAACATCTTTTAAGATCCCATGTCGATAAACATGTTCAGCGGCATTTTCAACAGTAAAATCCAGGAACGGTCGGGAGTATTCAACATTGGCTTGTGCCAAGGCGTTCCAACGTTCGCGATTGATCTTGCTGGTGGCATCCATGAGCTCTCCTGGTTTTGAAGAACATCCCGCAAGTTTGAGAAGTCGAACCTGCGGGATGGGGATTAGTATTATTTACTTGATTACCGGCACCACGCCCGGCATTGACACACCATATGCCCGTTCTTTTTCGAACTTGAACTGTTGTGTGTACAAGCGGTAATAATGGCCGCGCTGGCGTAGTAACTCGGCGTGCGTACCCATCTCGGCGATGCCACCTGCCTCGATCACGACAATCCGGTCAGCCCGGCGTATGGTGCTCAAACGATGGGCGATGATAAAAGATGTGCGCCCCTGCATCAGGGCTTCCATACCGCGCTGGATCAGTGCTTCCGTCAGGGTATCGACGCTTGAAGTTGCCTCGTCCATAATGAAGATCTCGGGTTTGGCCAGAACGGCGCGCGCCAGGCTGATAAGCTGCTTTTGTCCAACTGAAAGCAGGTTGCCGCCTTCACCCACATCCTGGGCATAGCCTTTCTCGAAGGATGCGATGAATTCATGTGCCCCGGCGACTTTCGCAGCCTGTTCTACATCGCTATCGGAAGCATCCAAACGGCCATAGCGAATGTTTTCGAGGATCATCCCGGAGAACAAATGCGGTGTCTGGAGCACAATGCCGACGCGCGATTGCAGGCTTTGCATGGTGTAATCCGTGTAGTCGTGCCCGTTGATGCGGATGATGCCATTCTTCGGCTCATAGAAGCGGCATAACAGGTTAACGATGGTGGTCTTGCCACCGCCGGTTGGACCGACCAGGGCGATCGTCTCACCAGGTTTGACCTTCAAAGAAAAATCGGTCAGGATTGGTTTCCGGTCCTCGTAGTAGAAATCCACGTGCTCGAATTCGATTTCTCCGCGGATTGTATCAGCAGAGAGCGCTTCTGGACGGTCCTGTACCTCGGGAGGAGTATCGATCAGTTTGAAGATCCGCTCAGCGGAGGCAATGGAGTGCTGCATTTCAGCATATACACGCGCCAGATCCTGGATCGGCCAGATCATAAAGGTCAGGTAGGAGACGAAAGCGTTGATGGAACCAACGGTAAACGCGCCATATTGACTCTGCAGCCCACCGTACCAGACGATGGCACCCAGCGCAAAGGCAGATATGATCTGTACTGTTGGCAGGAATAGAGCTGACAACCAGGCAGCCCGGTAACTGGCGCGGAACATGTTATCGGTAAGGATCGAGAATTCCCGCAGGTTTTCCTCTTCCCGGCCAAGAGCCTTGACCACACGCACGCCCTGGAAGTTCTGGTTATATTCGCCAGTGATCTTCGAGTTGTTTCGACGGGACTTGCGGAATTCCGTCAGGATCTTCTTGCGGAAGTTAACTGCGATGATCACCAGGATCGGGATAATGCTGAACACGATCAATCCCAATTTCCAGTTGATAATCAACATGAAGATCGTGGACGTGAGAACATTCACAATTGCCCAGGTGACGTCCAATAAGCCCCAGGTCATCAGGTTCGAAACACGTCCAGAATCGGATGTGACACGTGCCATCAATCGGCCAACCGCGTTCTGGCTGTAGTAGGAAAGTGAAAGATCCTGCAGGTGATTAAAAGTGGACTTGCGCAAATCGTACTGGATGCGCTCGCCCAGGATGCCGACCAGGTAAATGAACGTAAACACCAAACCGGATTGAACCAGTTGGATACCGCCATAATAGACAGCATATTTCAATACCAGGTTGAAGTTTCCAGGGACAATCCCGTTGTCAATAATGAGCTTATTAATGTAAGTAAAAAAAGCATCCAAAGCGGCTGTCACAACGATGGCGGTCAAGAATCCGGCCATCCAGCGCCAATGCGGTTTTACCAGGGCAGCGATACGGGCAAATGTCGGCCCAGTCAATTGACTGGTATATTCTTCTTCTTCGATTTCAATCAATTCATCGGCCATTTCTTATCTCCAGCAAGGTGCAGCCATGCTGTACCTTGCCAAATCAATTTACAGAAGCAATTTCCGTTTCCAATTCCTCGTCGATGCGAGTCTGAATGTTATAGATCTGCCGGTACATACCTTTTTGGGCAACCAGATCTGCGTGACGGCCCATTTGGATAATGGCGCCTTTGTCCATAACCAGGATCAGATCGGCATTCATAACCGACTGGATACGATGGGCAATGATGAAAGTGGTCCTGTTCTTCATCAACCCATCCAGGGCAGTACGGATTTCTGCTTCAGTCTCAGTATCCACGGAAGATGTAGAATCATCCAAGATAAGAATGCGCGGATTCTTGAGCAGGGTGCGTGCTACCGCCACACGCTGTTTTTGTCCACCGGAAAGTGTCACGCCTTTTTCGCCTACCAGCGTGTTGTAGCCATCCGGGAAGGAACAGATTACATCATGGACGGCGGCCGCTCTGGCGGCTTTTTCAATTTCTTCCTGTGGAACATGGCGGTCGACACCATACATGATATTCTCGCCGATCGAACGGCTGAACAGGAAAGGCTCCTGTTCGACGATGCCTATCTGCCGGCGCAGGTACTCACGCGAGTAGTCTTTCAGTTCCACGCCATCCAGAAGGATATGTCCATCCGTGTAATCATGGAAACGCGGAAGCAGATTTACGAGAGAGGTTTTGCCGGATCCGGTTGAGCCCAGCAACGCAATCGCCTGGCCAGGCTGGCAACTGAATGAGATGTCTTTAAGCACCTCATTATTCCCATCTTCGTATTGGAACGAAACATTTTCGAAGATGATCTGACCATCCACCGGACCTTCTGGCTGGATTTTGCCATCTGAGAGAGGTTCACGCTCCTGCCTGACAATTTCCATCAGGCGCTCGTAGGATACCAATCCGGTCGAAGTCTGAACAACCAGCCTGCCCAAGTTACGCATTGGCCAGATCAACCAGACTACAAGACCAACATAGGCAGGGTAAGTCCCTACGGAAATCTCACCATGAATAGCCAAATAGGCTGCGAAAACAAATCCAACCAGCATCTGGAAACCACAGGCGAGGTCCGAGAGCGGCCAAAAAAGCGAATGCATCCTGATGAACTTCCGTCCGCGCAGGAATTTTTCCAGATTATCCTTCTCGAACTTTTCCTTTTCGTAATCCTGCCGGGCAAAGGCTTTGACAACACGAACACCCGTCAGGTTCTCCTGAAGAGTGGTTGAAAGTATCGCTTCCTGTTCCTGGTAAGCCTCGTAGGCTTTGGTTACCTTCTTGAAGAACCACAATGAAACTACCAGGATGACCGGCACCACCGCAATGGAGGCCAGCGCCAATTTCCAGCTTAGGTCCAGAATGGCGAGAAAGTTGATGACGAATAACGCAATGATGCGGCCTACCCCGATGGCTTGCTCGTTGAAGAATCCACGCACTGCATCCATATCGGATGTGACCCGTTCGATCAAGTCGCCGGTGGGAGTTTTACTGTGATAGGCAAAGCTTAGCCTCTGGATATGGTCATAGAGGAAATTCCGAAACCGGCGGGTAATGCCTTCAGCCGAGTAGGCCGCCAGGCGCCCAGACAGGAACGCGAACCCGCCTTCAAATAGCGCCAGGACAACAAATCCAGCTGCGATCAGGATAAGGGTTCGGGTAAGGGTGCCAGCAAAGGGTTGGGTGGTCCCCAGGATCGTATCGGCAAAATTCCGTAATAACAGGTACGTAGTCATTTTTGCCAGTGCCGAGATACCCAAAGACAGGTTGGCAGCCGCGTAGGACAGCCGGTAATCGGGCATCATCCGCCACAAGCCAACCAGTTTATTCTTCGTCACAGCTTTGCGGAAATCAAAGTAAGTTTTGGGGGGAGCGATGACAGCCATAATTATTCTCTCTATATATTCCAGACAAAAAACCACGGTGCAGGGAGTGCACCGTGGTCAAAGCGACGAACTTGGCTGACTTATCAGTCAGCAGGCGCACTACGCGTAGGCAAAACCACACCAGAAACAGCATTGATGCGGATTCGAATGATTCGAACTGTACTCTTAACCATCATGAAGTGCGCCTCCTTTCCTTAGAATTCTATTAACGGTTCCGAGTTTATCATTGAAGCAGGCGATATGTCAATGCTAATCAGTCTGATACATAAGTATGAGGCCAGCCTTATTGGAAAATTAAAGATATACGAAGTTTACTTGACATCTCTTTCATGAAGCGTATAATGGATAATTATCTTTTTTATTACAAAAATGAAAGGAGGCACGAGCATAGGATACATAGTTAGTTTGTTCTACCATATTCATTGTCTCAACCATTAGAAATGACTCGAGAGGAGCAAGTATGAATCGCCAAAGACTGTTTGTTGCCGCCGCCCTGTTAGTGGTGGCAAGTATGATTTTGTCCGCTTGTGGAACCGCCGCGACACCCACTGTTGCCCCGGCAACCCAACCCCCAGCGACCGCCGCTCCCGCGACCGTCGCTCCTGCAACTGCCGCACCGGCAACCGTTGCACCGGTAGCCACGACTCCGCCTGCGGCTTCCAATCCGGATACCATTATCATCGGTACAACCGATAAGCTCGCCAGCCTGGATGCGGCGGACGCCTATGCAACCCACGACTGGGAAATTCTCCGAAACATTAGCGACGGCCTCGTGTACATGAAGCCAGGCACCACAGACCTGGCGCCTGATCTGGCCACTGATATGGGCAAGATTTCTCCGGATGGTTTGACCTATACCTATACACTAAGAGACGGAATTAAATTCGGTGATGGCACCCCATTGACCGCCACCATTTATGCTGCACAGCTAAATCGCCTGCTCACCATCGGGCCTAAGTGTCCGAATGATGTCGCCGATACCCTGGCCGTCCCGTATGTAAAGAGCATCACCGCTCCGGACGATAAGACCATTGTTTTCCAACTAACGACCCCGATCGCGTTCTTCCCGCAGATCCTGGCCGGTGGTCCGTACGTCGCCACCGATCCAAAAACCTTCAAAGCCGATGCATGCAACCTGTTCCCAACCGCCCCGGTTTACGGAGTGGGCGCCTGGTACATCTCGCAGTACAACGCGGACGAACAAATGGTGCTCTTGCCCAATCCGTATTACACCGGCCCACTGAAACCGCAGGTGAAGCAGATCATTGTTCGCTTCTACTCGGATCCCAATACCATGGCTCTGGCCGTCCAGAGCGGCGAGGTTGATGTTGCCTGGCGTATCCTTTCGCCGGACCAACTCACCTCGCTCAAGAAAGTCAGCGGCTTGACCGTTGGAGCGATTAATGGTGGTTCGATCCGCTACCTGGTTCTCAATCACACCATAAAACCATACGATGATCCGAATGTCGTCAAAGCCATTGCCTCGGCAGTAGACCGCAACGCGATTGCGGACACTGTCTACGCTGGACAGGTTACCCCGCTCTATTCGATGATTCCACCCGGCTTCCTGGGCGCAGACGAATCCTTCGATACCATGTATTCCGCTCCGAACGTTGACCAGGCCAAGAAGTATCTGGAAGCCTCTGGCTACTCAGCCACGAATCCAGTTAAGCTTGAGATGTGGTACCCACCCGAGCACTACGGCGCTTCTACCGCGGCCTGGATGCAGCTCATTAAGACCCAACTCGAAGCCACTGGAGAGATCCAGGTTACCCTGACTTCCCAGGAATGGAGCACCTACGTTCCTGCACTGACCGGCGGCAAGTCCTATGGAGCTGGCGTGCTGGGCTGGTTCTTCGATTACCCGGACCCCTCCAACTATCTTGACCCATTCGTCTTCAATCGCGGTGAAGGTACCAACGTTACAATCCCTGCCACCGGCAGTCTGACCGGCACTCCGATCAATGATAAGGCCAAACAACTGGTTGCACTCCTGAACCAAGCCGATATCGAGACCGACCTGACCAAACGCGCCGACCTATACAAGCAGGCGCAGAACCTGTATGCCGATTTGGTAGTCACGGTGCCGTTGTTCTTCAATGCAGAGCATATCGTGTATAGAAGCAACATCAAGGGCGATGCCAACAACGCCCAGCCCGAAAACCTGAATATCGGTCCGGACATCCTGTTCTTCTACTCAGAGTTGAGTAAATCAAAGTAATAAAACTCTCCAAATTGGGGCGGGAGCAATCCCGCCCCAATCCAAAATCAGGAAACTTAAATTCAACGTGTCCCCAATTGCAATAATCGCCCTCATAATCGGCATTCCGTCACTCCTGCTTCTGGCGTATGTCTTTGCGCGGGGTTCAACGGGACTGCGCCGTTATATTTTGACCCGTATTGCCTTGACCCTGCCGATGATCTTCATCCTGGCCACCATGGTTTTCTTCATCTTGCGTATTCTGCCAGGAGACCCGGTCACATCCGCGCTGGGGCCTAAAGGCACCCCAGAAATGATCCAGCATATCCGCGCCACGCTTGGCTTGAACGATCCGCTGATCGTGCAATATGGGCGATTCCTGTGGAACATGGTAACCTTGCGCTTCGGGAATTCGCTGGTGGGTGGCCACCGTCCGATCATCGACGAGATGAGCGAACGGTTTCCGGCTACGTTGGAATTGATAATCCCTGCCTCGATCCTCGCGTTATTGATTGGAGTGTACGGGGGAGCTTTAGCAGCTTCCAAACGTAAGAAAACGCTCGACTACTCCTTGCGGGTTTACTCGGTGGTCATTTATTCCCTACCGATATTCTGGTTTGGGTTACTTTTGCAGCTCTTTTTCGGGGTCCGCCTTGGATGGCTGCCGATCTCTGGGCGTATCGATGCAATTATTGGCACCCAACTCAAAACGGTTACCAATATTTACAGTCTGGATGCCTTGCTCTCGGGGAATTGGCCGGCATTCTTTTCTGTTCTCGAGCACCTCGTTCTGCCGACCATTACATTAGGTTTGATCTTATCTGGCGTATTCTTGCGCATGACACGCATCAATGTCATCGAAACGATGCAGGCCGACTTCATCGGGGCGGCCCGGGCACGCGGCATCCGGGAGAGGATATTGATCTACGGTCACGCCCTTAAGAATGCGATGATCCCGGTCATTACATTGATCGGATTGCAGGTGGCGATCCTGCTGGCGGGGGCCGTACTAACAGAGACTGTTTTCTCATGGCCGGGCATGGGCAGCTACCTGGTTGAACGCATCTCCGCCAGGGATTATACTGCCGTGCAAAGTGTCATCACTGTTTTCGCCATACTGGTCGCTTTGATCAGCCTGGCAGTTGACGTAATCTATTCTCTTGTCGATCCACGTGTGAGGTACTAGAAATTGGCTACACTTAAAGAGAAATTGCCTGAAGCCCTTCCCGAAGGAGCAACCTGGGAGGTCGAACTTAAACGGGTTGGTTTTGTCCGCCGTCTCTTGATGGCCCGCCGCTGGTATGGAGCCGACTGGTGGTTTGTCGCCATTTCATCCTTAGGAGTGGTTGTATTTATTATTATTGCATTCTTCCCGGGATTATTTGCCCCTTATTCGCCGTATGCCCTGGTAGGGCCGAGCTTTCTGGCTCCAGGTGCACATGTAGATCTACCGGTACTGGTTGTACCCGTGAATTCGCCAGTAAAAAAACTGCAGGATCTGGCAGTTGCGCCCGGTGCTGACCGCCCAACCGTGGCCGTAATAGAGGGCGCTCCGACCGGAGGAGCCCTGAACGAGCAATCCCAAAAGATAGATCAGGTAATTAAAAACCAACCGGGCGGCTTGCGCCTGCGGCCGGTTATTGACCGCTACCCTACCCTGGAAGAAGCCTTGCAGGCTGTCGAAAACGGGACTGATATGATAGCTGTCGTCCAGACGACGCAGTACAATGCCATTAAAGCCCAATTCCCCACTCTGCAGGAGGCTTCGTCAATCACCGGAGTAACTTCAACCTCCGGTGGGTTCACATTTGGTACCAATGACATTGGTCAGGATGTGTTGAGCCGGCTGATTTGGGGCACCCGCATTGCCCTGATCATCGGATTCAGCTCCTCGATTGTATCGTTGGTTATAGGCGTCCCGTTGGGATTGCTCGCCGGTTTCCTTGGCGGGACTTTTGATCGCCTGCTCAGTCTGTTGATGGACAGCTTGTACGCCTTTCCAGGTTTGATCCTGGCAATTGCCATCACGGCTGTCTTGGGTCCAAGTATATTCAATATCATTATCGCCATCTCTGTCCTTTATATTCCCACTTATTATCGGATTGTCCGCGGGCAGACGCTTTCGGTAAAAGAGGAAGTGTACATTGAGGCTGCCAAAAGCATTGGCGCGCGCAGGCCGGAAATCCTGAGGCGGTATATTTTCCCGAACGTGATCCCATCTGTAGCCATCATTTTTTCGGTTAACGTAGCGGACGCCATCTTGACCGGGGCTGGGCTCTCGTTCCTTGGACTGGGACTGCCACCAACCTTAGCGGACTGGGGTATCGATGTGGCACGCGGCCAGCGGTTTATTCAGACTGCCTGGTGGATGATCACCTTTCCCGGCTTGGCCATTATGCTTATTGTGCTGGCATTCACTTTGATGGGCGAGGGATTGACGGAAATCTTCAATCCAAAACTGAGGGATCGCTGATGCCTGACGATATTCTTTATTCTATTCGAAACCTGACCGTCGAATATAAGACGCGTGCAGGTGCGGTACGTGCTGTGGATGATGTATCCCTCGACATCCGACGTGGCGAGATCCTGGGTCTGGTGGGCGAATCGGGTTGCGGAAAATCCACTCTTGGGAAAGCCTTGATGCGGCTGCACGATGGGCCTGCCAGTATCACTGGCGGCGAACTCGTTTTTGATGGCCGGAATCTTATGAATTTATCCCTGCGTGAAATGCCGGATATCCGCGGAGCCGAGATTGGTATGGTATTCCAGGACCCGATGACCTCTCTCAATCCGGTCCAACGTATTCTGGACCACCTGACTGAGACAATCCAGACGCATGAACCTGAAACCAGTATTGCCACTGCACGCACTCGGGCAGATGAACTGGTTGAACGTCTGGGCATTCGGCATGAACGTTTGAAAGAATATCCACATCAAATGTCTGGCGGAATGCGCCAACGCGTGATGATCAGCCTGGCCCTGGCTTTGCGGGCCAAGCTGGTGATTGCTGATGAACCCACCACTTCCCTGGATGTGATCGTAGAAGCGAAATTCCTGGATTTGTTGAAAGAACTACAAAAGGAATTTGGCCTAACAATATTGCTAATTACGCATAATATTGGCGTGGTGGCTGAGGTGGCGGATCGGGTGGCCGTTATGTATGCTGCCAAAATGGTTGAAGTAGGTACTGTCCAGGATGTTTTCGCCGACGCAAAACATCCATACACCCAGGGTTTATTGAAATCTGTGCCTAACATCAAGTTGGATAGCGGTGACTTATATAAAATGGGCGGACAGCCTCCGAGCCTTTTGCACCCGCCTAGCGGCTGCCGGTTCCACCCGCGCTGCCCGTTTGTCATGGATATTTGCTCAGTGCAGGAACCTGCTTTTGAGCCAGTGATCGGCGACCACCTGGCATCTTGCTGGCTTTACCAAAAGGCAGTTGCTGAGAAGACCACTGGCAAGCAGGAGATTCGTCATGGCTAGACAGAGGCCCATCAACGAGAAATCCGCATCTGTCCGGATTGCGACTGCAGGTGAAGACCTGGTACGGGTAGAAGACCTGCGTAAACATTTCCCTATCCAAACTGGTTTCCTGGCCACTCTGCTAAATCGAGGCAATATCCCGACTGTAAAGGCGGTTGACGGCGTTAGCTTTACGATCCGGCGCGGCGAAGTTTTTGGATTGGCGGGTGAGAGCGGTTCAGGAAAATCAACCATCGGCCGGTTGGTCTTGAACCTGTACGAGCCGACTTCCGGACGAGTACTCTTCGATGGGATTGACTTGTCGAGCCTGCCGGAAGAGGAAATGCGGCGAATGCGGGCACGTATGCAGATTGTGTTCCAGGACCCACTGGCATCCCTTAACCCACGAATGCCCTTGGGACAGGCCATTGAGCATCCTGCCCAGATCCACATGCCGGAATTCACCGCTGCAGACCGGCGTAAGCAAGTTCTAGAGATGTTTCATGCTGTCGGCATGAACCCACCGGAGGCTTTCTACGATCTGTTCCCACACCAGATTTCAGGCGGCCAGCGACAAAGAGTTGTTCTGGCACGCGCCCTGGTGACGTTCCCTGAATTTATCGTTGCAGATGAGCCGATCGCGATGGCGGATGTTTCGGTCCGGGCGGTACTTTTAGATTTGATGATGAAGATGAAAGAGGAGTTTGACCTGACTTATCTCTTTATCACCCACGACCTTGCCACTGCAAAATATGTCTGCAACCGGATCGCCATCCTTTACCTTGGGAAATTGTGCGAAATGGGCCCATTGAACGAAGTTTATGGGAACTCCGCTCATCCTTATACCCATGCCTTGCTTGAGGCTGTACCAGTCCCAGATCCAAGTTTGCGTCGCACAGAAGCAATGCCAGCCGGTGAAATCCCAAATGCCATCAACCCACCTTCGGGCTGCCATTTCCATCCACGCTGTCCACTGGCTACAGCGATATGTTCGGTGGAAGAACCGTTATGGCGGGAAATCCGTCCGGAGCACTTCGTAGCCTGTCATCATGCGGAGGAACTCTTGAAATGATCAGCAAACGAACGGATGAGATTATTCATCCGCGCGATTGATAAACCGGTACATAATAGCCCCCGAGGCATGTTCTCGGGGGTCAACATTAATAGATAATTTGCGATGTTACCAAACAGCCTCGTTAAAAATCGATCATCAAAACCAACCAGTCCAGCACCCAGACGCAGGCTGGAAGTAAAGCTTGTGCCGGTGCTGTCTGCCTTATTCTTGCTGTTCTATGGCCTGACCGGATTTCGCGGCTGGCTGGTCTTTGGGATCGGTTTGCTGGGGGTTTGGCTGGTGGCAGCCATCTGGGTGGGCGTACTGGCCCGCGGATTAAGTGTGACTCGTACAATCCATTATGCCTGGGCACACGTGGGCGATTCGGTGCCCGAAGAGCTCATCCTCACAAATAAAAGCTGGCTTCCGGCGATCTGGGTCGAGATCATCGATGAATCGGATTCGCTTGTAGATCCGATCCGGCTGGTTACGGATGTCGAAGCGTATTCCTCACGGCGGCGACATCCGATTCACCAGTTCAAACGGCGCGGACTATTCACGCTTGGTCCGACCCGTTTATTAACCGGTGATCCTTTCGGCATTTACAGCCTGACCCTGTATGACCTCCAGGCCAGCAGTATTTTGGTGACGCCCCCACAATTGCCTTTATCTCATTTGCAGGTTGCTCCGGGCGGCTGGGCTGGTGACCGGCAACGCCGCATTCAAAGTTTGGAGCGCGAGATCAGTACCGCAGGGGTCCGGGAATATGCTCCAGGGGACAGCTTAAGGCGTATCCACTGGCGCGCTTCTGCCCATTCTGACAGTCTGATTGTCAGGCAACTCGAATCTGCAGCCTCAACAGATTGGTGGATCTTTGTCGACCTGGAAGCAGCCGTCCAGGCTGGAACCGGTCAGGATTCTACACTGGAATTATCGATCGTACTGGCAGCCTCCCTGGTAAACCGTGCGCTCAGGGAACATCGCCGCGTGGGATTGGCATTGGCCGGTCCCAAATTGATATTGCAGGAGCCGCGTTCTGGCATTGCTCATCGCTGGAGCTTAATGCGGACTTTGTCCATGGCAGGGGCTGGAGAGCACAGCCTGACTCAATTATTGAGTTTGGCTGGGCCAATGCTGACCGCCAGCTTGATAGTTATCACACCTTCAAGTGATTCGACGTGGGTAGCCGCGATCGAAAGAGGCTATAAGCATGGTGGTGTGACGGCCTTGTTGGTTGATTCACTCGAATTTGGCAGGAGTGTCAATACAAGCACAGTCTTCGAAGCTTTGACACGCCGGGGAATTCCGCATACCAAAATCCCACGCGTGCTGCTGGAGGAAGCATATTCTTCATCTTCAAGAGATAGGCGCAAACACCCAGGTGGAGTGGAAACCACCCGACGTTATATGGAAAGGGGCAGGTCGGCTTGGCAGAGCATGGATTGAACAGTCCGGTCTGGCGCACACGCAGCCCGAGCAAAGTCCTGATCCTTCTTATCCTTTTTAGCTTGCTGGCGACTGCCATTGCAGGCCTGACGGCAGCTTTGCGAGGTCCGGATCTGGCCGCGCTCTGGTTTAGCCTTCTCATCGGACTGTTATTAGCCTGGGGATTGGCCTATATACGCCAACCTGCCTTCAGGGCTATTCTATTTCTATTCCTGGTGGGATGCCTATATCTGCTGCTCCTGCCTGGCGGTCTGGCAAGTAAATTGGTTCCACTCATTAGTGGAGCAATCCGCTGGTTGCTCGGATTGATCCCGTATTACCATGGGGGGAAGACGGATGCAAGCCAACTCGCATCCTTGTTACTCGACTTTGACAATACTGCAGCCATTCTCGTCCAGCGCTCGCAGGCATGGATGAAAGCTCTGGCGGCAGGGAATCCGGCTTTCGACCCGCTGGCCGCCAACCTGGTATGGAATGCGGTCGTCTGGATCGTAGCCTGTTGGGCGGGATGGATGTTGGAAACCTTCGGGAATGCCTTCCTGGCCGTGCTCCCGGCTCTCCTGCTCAGTCTGGGAACGCTTTCCTCAGGACAACGAATGGTGCCCGGCTTGTACTTGCTGCTCGGATTAACTCTCCTGCTGCTGGGCGTCGAAAAGCAGGAACGCAGGCAACGGGACTGGAACGCAGACGGATCGGCCTATCCGGCCCATAAGGGCAGGCAGATCATTAACTCTGCTTTGCTTATTTCGGTCATGTTGGTTCTTCTATCGGCCGGGTTATCAAGCCTTTCGGCTGAGCGAATCCGGCATTGGATTGATGAATTACGTAAGCCAGTCCCGCAGCAGAAGAGTAACCTTGCTCAATCGCTCGGAATCGTACCCGCCGGCACAATTCCACCGGATCCATTCAAGGCAGTGCGAAGCCCGGGCTTACCGCGTGATCATTTAATTGGATCAGGACCTGAACTCTCCGGCCGTGTAGTGATGACCGTCAAAGTGGCTGCTCTACCTGATCTTTCGCAAGGAGGCCAACCCTTGCCCCTGTACTGGCGTGGTTTCACATACGATATTTACACAGGCCAGGGTTGGAGTTCCTCAGAGACCAGTAGCTCTCCAGTCGCGGTCAACGCGGCAATGGAAGCGGATCATGCAATGGATCATTTGCTTATACAGGAAGATTTTTCGCCTGTTGAAGATTTGGGCGGAACGATCTATGCATCCGGAGAACCGGTTAGGGTTAATATTCCAAGTGAAATTGCGTGGCGCTCGCCGGGTGATTTGTTTGGGCTGCAAAGCGAGACTGCCTCGGCCTACGAAGTTTTTTCGTTAATCCCGATTGTCGATGCAGAAGAATTACGGCGGGCCGGTGAGACTTACCCAGACTGGGTGGTAAAGCGCTTCTTGAGTTTGCCGCCAGATGTACCAGAGCGCGTAAAAAGCCTGGCTTTGCGCTTGACCGCCTCTGCCATTACCCCATATGACCGGGCTGTGGCGATTGAGAATTACTTGCGCACATATCCATATACGCTCGATGTACCTTTTCCTCCGCCTCAGCGAGACGTGACAGATTATTTTCTGTTCGACTTAAAGAAAGGCTACTGTGACTATTTTGCTACTGCAATGGTTGTGCTGGCAAGAGCATCCGGCATCCCTGCGCGTCTGGCAATCGGGTATGCGTCGGGTACTTATAATCTCAACTCAAAACGTTTCATAGTCACCGAAGCCGATGCACATTCATGGGCCGAGGTATATTTCCCTGAAATTGGCTGGGTGCCGGTGGAAGCAACACCCTCTCGCCCGGTTCTGGACCGAAGCCAGCCCTTCCTTACTGAACCAACCCCGGTAGGAATTCTTCCAAGCCAGCCATCCGGGCAGGTACAAAAAAACGGTATCCCCTGGTTAAGCTTCCCTGAAGTTCTGGTCGGCCTGCTGGCGCTGCTTGGAATTGTCTGGTTGGGCGTGGATGGATATCGTCTGCGCAAACTCTCAGGGTTGGCGGCAGCTGTAGAGGTATATCGCCGGCTAAGGCAGCATGCATACCGGCTGGGTATACAGACAGAGCCAGGCGCCACTCCTTACGAATTCTCACAGGCTTTAAGAACCGGATTGGGAGCTCTTAATGCCCGTGGCTTACAGGTTTTTATTAAATCAGATCTACTGGAAGACGTTCAGAAGCTTATCGGTGAAATTGTATTTGCCAGTTTCAGGGCTCCTTCATCTTCAGTGGCAGGATTGGCCTCCCAATGGCAGAGATTGCGCTGGCAGTTATGGCTGGTTTGGATCCTGAAAATTGTTAAAGGCAGAAGAATCAGTGGGTATTCACAATCAGGTGAATCTGTCGGATAATTCATTTTATATAGGACTTATTAATGACAACCAATCAAGCGGGTAAGCCAGACGATTTAAATAGTGTCCAGGTGTTTGCCGATAAGGTGATTGATAACGTCGAAAAGGTCATCGTAGGGAAACGGCAGGTCATTGAACGGTTATTGATTGCATTATTATGTGAAGGTCACGTATTGCTTGAGGATGCCCCCGGAACCGGAAAAACCATGCTGGCACGCGCCCTGGCGATCAGCACCGGATTGGAGTTCAAGCGCGTACAATGCACCCCTGATCTGCTGCCGAATGATATTACCGGCGTTTCAGTTTTTAACCAGAAGACACGTGAGTTCGAATTTCGCTCCGGGCCAGTCCTAAGCAATATCCTGCTGGCTGACGAGATCAACCGTGCCACTCCGCGCACTCAAAGCGCCCTCCTGGAGGCCATGGGTGAAGGACAAGTCACAGTTGATGGCGTAACCTACCGCCTGCCAAAGCCATTCCTGGTGATGGCTACTCAAAACCCGATAGAGTTCGAAGGAACTTTCCCTTTGCCAGAGGCCCAACTCGACCGGTTCCTGTTACGTTTGAGCTTGGGGTATCCAGCCCCTAAAGATGAGGACAACATGCTGCGTATGCAGCAACTGGCTCATCCGATCGAGAGTTTATCCGAAGCAATCGAAGGGAACCGGATTGTAAGCCTGCAAAGTAAGGTACGCGAAGTTCATGTGGCAGCAAGTGTGCGCAGGTATATCCTGAACCTGGTGAATGCCACGCGCACGAACCCTGCATTGGGACTGGGGGCTAGTCCGCGTGGCAGCCTGGCTCTTTTTCGGACCGCCCAGGCACGCGCCGCCGTGGACGGACGCAATTTTGCCCTGCCGGATGATGTGAAATCCATTGCCGTCGCCTGCCTGGCGCACCGGATGGTGGTAAACCCTGAGAATGCCATGGGAGGCGAGACAACGGAAACGATAGTACAGGAACTATTAAAACAGGTTGAGGTTCCGATAAGTGTGGATCAGCTTTAGCAGATTATTTCTTCATTGCAGCAACCTTGGCTTCGCGGGTGAATTGGGCTGCCAGAAGCGCTGAATGAGTAATTTGTTTGCCTTTCCAAATTTCATTGATTATTTTAGTCAAATCCTCCCATTGAGAGGAACAAGGTCTTCGATCTCAATCCACCACGGGAGCATTATGTAAGAATGTTAAATCATGGATCCATTTACGAGTGAAATAGCGCCGGAGGCCGAGGATGCACTTGGTTAATTCCTCCGACATGACCATCAAGTAAACCCAATAGACAGGCAGGTGCAGGATAAAGCCGCCCATGACTGCCATGGGAACTCCCAATATCCACATTATGACGCCGTCCAGGAAGAGCGAATAGCGCGTATCACCTCCGCTGCGCATCATGCCCACCACCAAAATCATGTTTTGAGAACGGACGATCAGCCAACATGCGAGGATTATCAATGCCCGGTTGGTGTAGATTGCCACATCGGGCGTAATTTTATACAGGCCAATCACCGGTCCCTTGATAAGAAGGACTATCGCACTGATCAGGATTGCAATGCCCGCGGTCAGCCCCAATGTTCGCCCGACATCTCGAAACGCCTGGTCTTCCTCGCCTGCGCCAATTTTATGGCCGGTATTGATTGCTATCGCGGTGGAAAGTCCCATGAAAGGAACCAGTGCCAGGTTATCGACGGTCGCGACAATATTCATGGCAGCGATGGATGGAGTGCCAATGCGGGCGTAGACTACACTGTAAACTGTCACCCCCAATGACCACAATAATTCATTGAGGATTACTGGAAAGACAGGCTTAAAGATTTTAACAAAGAAACCCAGATTTAAACCAAGTAATTCGTTGATCCTGGATGCCACTGGATACTTTTTCCAGTATGTAATTAGAACCAACACCAGGCATTCAGCGACGCGTGCTATCACAGCCGAAATGGCGGCGCCACGGATGCCCATCGCAGGAAAACCCAGAGCACCAAAGATAAGAATGTAATTCAAGGCGATATTTAGCGCCAGCGCAGAAACAGTGACCAACATGGGAAGCTTTACTTCGCCAACACTTCGTAAAACCGAAGCAAAACCGGATGTTATTGAGAAGAATAGAAAAGCTACCGCATAGATTCGCAAATATTCACTGCCCAGGGCGATCACCTGCGGGTCAACTGTGAAAATGCCAATGATCCTGGTTGGGAAGAGCTCGCATGAGATCAAGAAGAAAGAAGCAACAGCTATACCCATCGCCAGGCACAAGCCAAGCACTTTATGCAGACTTACAATATCCTTTTTTCCCCACAACTGGGCTGTAAACATGGCCGATCCGCTGCCAATCCCGAACAAAATCAAATTAAGCAGGAAGAAAACCTGACCGGCCAACCCCACCGAGGCTATGGCTGCATCCCCAAGTTGACCAACCATCACACTCGCCACCATCCCCAGGGAAGCGGTAAGGAGGTTTTGTAATGCTATCGGTGCAGCCAATCGATAGAGTTGCTTAAAAAAGAATCGATCATGATAAAAATCCGCCACGCGCCGGATCGGGTTCCTGATAATTTCCAATAAACAAATTCTCCTCTCTGATAGCGTCGTTATTATACTTGAGGCCTCCCATGAGGTTTATGATAAGATAGCTGTGATTAAATATGGCGCTTTTAATGGAAAGTCCCGTAGGGGCACAAACGATCTTCAACGGCCGCACGATGGATTACTTTGGCGGTTCGGGTTATCTGGGCCTTCAAAGCCATCCCGCCGTATTGCAGGCTGCCCAGAAAGCCCTGCAGCGTTATGGTTTTTCAACTGCCACCTCGCGGGGTGGGTTCGGCGAGCATCCTATTTATGCTGAGCTGGAAATAGCCGCCTGCGCTTATTTTGGAGCCGAGAAAGTTATTTATTATGCTTCCGGGTATCTGGGCTCGGCCATCCTGACCCAGGCTACCAACAACCGTTTCGAGCATATCTTCATCGACTCGTCGGCCCATTTCAGCCTGTGGGATGCAGCCCACGCCACCAATCTGCCCATCACCCCTTTCCACCACTTACGCGCCCAAAGCCTGGCAGAGCATCTGAATAGAGATTTGCGCTCGCAGGAAAGGCCTTTGGTGCTAAGCGATGGAGTTTTCCCCGTCTCCGGAGAAATCGCTCCGCTTCCGGATTACCTGGATTTGGTAAAGCCCAGGAAAGGATTAGTTTATCTGGATGATGCCCATGCAGTAGGTGTGCTAGGCAAGAATGGGCGTGGTACGCCGGAATATTATGAAATCGAAGATCAGAGCTGCTATACCTCGGCAACCCTGGCCAAGGCGCTGGGCGGCTTTGGAGGTGTGATCTGGGGTACCGCAAAATGGGTGGATTATATCGACCAGGCTTCCCGGATTTGTGCTGGCGCCAGCCCGCCTCCTTTGGTGGTAACAGCCGCTTCGGCAATCGCCTTGGAAGTGGCACATACATCTCCTGAACTGCGCCAGCGCCTGCGGGAGCGTGTGAAACAAGCCCGCAACGGTATACGTGCCCTTGGCTGGGAGCTGGCGGATACACCGGTACCCATCCTGTGCCTGGCGAGCCGCCCCGGAGTTAGCCTGGAACGTATTAAAAAGAATTTATTCGAGCAAGACATCGCCATAGAACTCGTCCGTTCTTATACCAGCACTCCCGCGGGCGGGGCTTTACGGATTGCCATCTTTAGCACTCATACCAGCGAGCAAATCGACCGTTTAATCGAGGCAATCGGGAATTCAAGTTAATACCTTGCCATTTATTCTGAGATGAGTCGATCAAGATGAATCTGTCTTATATACCCATCGGGAGGGGTTTATTTACTAGGAAAGACAAGCAGATCCGATGGATGAATTCCTTACCCAAGAAAGCACAATTCAGGCGATGAAGGTCCGCAAGTCGGATCCGGTCGATACCCGGACCAGTCCCGATGAAGCAGCGCAATCCATGCAGTCATTTGAGGATCTTTTCCTCGAACACTGGAATTCGATCTACCGGTTGCTCCTGCACATTACTGGAGACCCTGCCGAAGCTGAAGACCTGGCGCTGGAAACATTCATTAAATTTCACCAGCGACCGCCGAAGACCGGCGTTGGCTATAACCCGGGTGGCTGGTTATACCGGGTGGCGACCAACCTGGGGCTGCGCTCCATCCGCAGTTATAAACGCCGGGAGCATTATGAACTGGCGGCCGGAAAAGGCATCTGGGAAGCAGCTCAGGAAGATCGCCCGGCAGAAATCCTCGAAAGCAAAGAGGATCATCGCCTGACCCGCCTGGCTCTCGCCGATATGAATCGCCGCCGGGCCGAGCTGCTGATACTGCGGTACACAGGATTGAATTACAAGGATATCGCGAAAGCCCTGGGCCTTTCACCAACATCCATCGGTCCGCTGCTGCTGCGTGCTGAACGCGAATTCGAGAAGGCGTATCGCGCCTTGAATCAGGAGGAAGTATGAACAGACATCTGAACGCAGGACAATTACGGGCAGCCCTGGACGGCGAATTGGATGTAGCGAGTCTTCGCCACCTTGAAGATTGTCCTTCTTGTCGAAAGCGGCAAGCCCTGATCGAGGTAACTGCCCAGGCAGCCACCGGCAAGTTGTCTTTCCTGGCTTCTCCGGCCCGTCAAACGGGCCAGGCTGCCAAAACAGCCTTGAACCATTTCAATATCCGTATTACGAACCAAAAGGAGACTTCAATGTTCAAAAAAATATTTAGCTCACGGCTCTTGCAGGTTGGGCTGGCAATCGTGGTCGTTCTGGCAGTCGTTCTGTCGGTACCTTCGACACGTGCGCTGGCTGAAAAATTCTTGAATCTCTTCCGCGTCCAACAGGTTGTGGTGGTACCGGTCGACTTCACCGGAATGCAACAGCTAACAGGAAATAATACCCTCGGCAAACAGGTTAGCGACCTGATCGCAAGTTCCGTGACCACCCAGCAGAAACCCGGGAATCCCGTTACTGCTGTGGATGCTGCCAAGGCCAGCCAGTTGTCCGGTTTTTCCGTACGTGTTCCCCAATCCATGACACCCTCCAGGATCAGCGTGGTAGGCGCGGCGGCTTTCTCGGTCAAAGTGGATGTCGCCAAGGCCCAGGCGCTTTTGAATGAATCCGGGCGTTCCGACCTGGTGTTACCCAGCTCGATCAACGGCGAGGAAGTATCCGTGAATATCCCATCCAGCGTTAGCGTTGCCTTTGGGACTTGCCCGGATCCGGCCGCTTTGGATAGTTCAAATGGCGTCAACACGAATGGGTCCGCTGGACGCCAATATCCCGATTGTGTCATCCTGGCGGAAATCCCAACTCCGGTCGTATCAGCTCCTGCAGATTTGAACATTGCCCAGTTGGCCCAGATTGGCCTTGAGTTTACCGGCATGACCAGTGAGCAGGCCGCCGCCTTCACGAAGACTGTCGATTGGACATCAACCCTTGTTATCCCGCTCCCCAGGAATGCAGCCACTTACCAACAAGTTTCGGTCGACGGCGTGACCGGGACACTCATCCAGCGACCTGCTGATGATGCCCCTCAGTATGCCCTGCTGTGGGTCAAGGATGGTATCATCTATGCCATTAGCAGCCTGGGCACCAATACCCAACAGGCCCTTCAAATTGCAAACAGCCTCCCATAATGGATTGATATGCCGCTAGCGCCTGCCATTGAAACAGATGAATTAAGAAAAGAATTCGGCGATAACGCCGCAGTGAAGTGCCTCACCCTGCAGATCCAGCAGGGTGAGGTGTTTGGATTCCTGGGGCCGAACGGGGCCGGTAAAACCACCTCAATCAAGATGCTGGTGGGGCTGATCACGCCGACCTCCGGTAAGGCCGCCCTCTTGGGAGCGCCGCTTGGAGACCGAAATACACGTGCTCAGATTGGCTTTCTACCGGAGCATTTTCGTTTCCAGGAGTGGTTAACAGCACACGAATTCCTATCCCTGCACGGTAACCTCTTCGGGATGGAAAGAACCCGCCTGACTGCGCGCATTAATGAGCTGCTCGAACGGGTTGGGTTAGCCGGCTTCCGGGACAAACCGCTTTCCACATTTTCGAAGGGTATGCTGCAGCGCATCGGCCTGGCCCAGGCTTTGCTTAACCAGCCTGCACTGGTCTTCCTGGACGAACCGACCTCCGGGCTGGACCCGGTTGGTCGTGTACTGGTCAGGGACATTATCGGAGAATTGCGCCAACAGGGTACCTGCGTTTTCTTGAATTCCCACCTGCTAAGTGAGATCGAAGTAACTTGCAATCGTGTGGCCTTCATCAGCCACGGCGAGGTGATCAGGTTGTTGGAACTGGCTTCGTTGGATGCTGGCCAGGTTAAGGTCATTTTGCGTGTAGGCGAATTATCTCAAGAAACTGCCTCCGGCCTTTCGACTTGGGCCGATGCCATTCAGCTGGACAAACATCAGCTCACGTTGACTGCCCGAAACGAAGAGGCCTTGCCGGAAATTAATCGCTACCTGGTGACGCATGGAGTGGCGGTGTATGAAATCTCGCCTAAGCATGTTTCACTTGAAGAACTGTTTATCGAAACGGTTGGAAAGGAGGGCGGGCTGTGAACGCAATCTACATCCTGGCCCGCATGACATTCGTTCAGGCTGTTCGCCGGCGCATTGTTCTCACCGGGTTACTGCTGGGTATCTGCTTCCTGGTTATTTTTTCGATCGGTTTTCATATGATTAACACCAGCACTATTGGAGCGATCACTCCGGGTGGCGGACAAGGCATCCAGCACATTGTAGACACTGAAAAATCCAGTGGATTGTTCCTGGCTGGTTTATACGCGGTAACTTTCCTGGGGATTGCCATGGCAGCTTTATTGGGTGCGGACACCCTGGCCGGAGAAATCAATTCAGGCACCATCCAGGTAATCGTTACCAAGCCCATCCGCCGCTCGGATGTCGTTTTTGGCAAATGGTTGGGATTTGCCGGATTGTTAGGCCTGTACTTGTTGCTTCTGGAAGGTGGGACAACCCTAAGTATTCTGGTGCAATCCGGCTACGTGGCTCCCCACCTATTCGCAGGATTGGTTTTAATCTACCTGGAAAGCTTGCTGATCATGACCATAGCCATGTTTTGTTCAAGCCGGCTGTCTGCCTTGGCTACAGGTGGGGTAGTTTTTGGCCTGTACGGGCTGGCTTTTATTGGCGGCTGGATCGAACAGATCGGCGCAGTACTCAACAGCCCAACGGCCGTGACGGTAGGCATACTGACCAGCCTGATTATCCCCAGCGAAGCATTATGGCGCAGGGCTTCCTACGAAATGCAGTCGCCGCTCTCCGGTCTTTTAGGAATTTCCCCTTTTGGAGCCACCTCCGTGCCCAGCCTGTTTATGATCGCCTATGCAGTGCTTTATCTGCTTGTGGTTCTGGCCTTAACGGTGCGGGTTTTCCATAAAAGGGATCTCTAATAGTGTGACCTCGTTCCAAAATCGTTCTTCATTTTCGACCTATAATCAGTCCATTTTTATACTTCTTGAGAAACCAGCGTTCCGCCTAAATAGAGATGGTTTATTTGCGAATTACCCAAAAGCTCTTGGCTTGTTCCTTCCAGGCGTACCTGACCGCTTTCCATGACGACGCCATGGGTTGCCGGTGCCATCCAGGTTTTTTACGGCAGCATGATCCTGACCAACAACACCTTCACCGGCAACACGGCCGCGCTTAGCGGCGGATATGGCGGCGCAATCCTGAATAACTGGGGTACGGTGACGTTTCGTAACAATGTGTTCGTCAATAATTCCGCTACTAATGGTCCCAACTGCGATAACAGCGGGGGCACATTCATCGACGATGGGGGCAACCTGGTGTGGGGCGGCGGCAGCTGCCCCGGCGCGAATGCCAACCCGTTGCTCGGAACGCTGGGCTATGATGGCGGTGTTACTCCAATCCTGCCGCTGCTGCCGGGCTCCCCGGCGATCAACGCGGCCAGTGCGAATTGTCCTGCCTTTGACGAACGCGGCATAGCGCGCGGCGCTACCTGCGACAGCGGCGCATTCGAGTCACGGGGCTTTTCACTGACGAAAACTGGGGGTGACAATCAGTGGACGGTTTTCAATACCGCCTTCGCCAACCCACTCACATTGACTGTAACAAGCTCGT
Source organism: Anaerolineales bacterium (assembly GCA_017882145.1). Taxonomy (GTDB): domain Bacteria; phylum Chloroflexota; class Anaerolineae; order Anaerolineales; family Villigracilaceae; genus UBA877. The sequence continues at coordinate 330 of JADGQB010000004.1, read as the reverse complement.
ATGAGGAGCCGGTGGACGGCGGTGTAGTCAGCTTTACTCCTCCTATCTCCGGGCCAAGCGCGGTCATCAGCGGCAGCCCAGTTACAATTACCGGCGGTTTGGTCAGCGTCAGTGTGACTGCGAATGGCTTGACAGGTGGTCCCTACAGCGTGACCGCCAGCTCCGCGGGCGCGACTAATGTAAATTTCAGCCTGACAAATGCATTCCAAGCGATCTTTCTGCCATTGATAATCCGCTGATTTACTTTTCAAAAATGTCGTGATAGCCCTTATCCAGTTCATCGTTCGATAGATGGGCATAGCGCTGTGTGACCTGGATGCTGGCATGCCG
>JADGQB010000379.1 GCA_017882145.1 Anaerolineales bacterium | reverse complement strand
AAGCCATGCAAGCCCGCTTTGGATCAAACCCCGTGGATATACGGGCGGCGATCGGGCCATCGATTGGCCCGGACCACTACCAGGTGGGTCCGGATGTCGTGATGCAAGTCCGCCAGACATTTGGCCGGGCAGCCTCCGGCTTGTTGGGCGGACGCTCCGGAGCTGCAATGCTGGATTTATGGGCGGCCAACCGTTTGTTATTGGAGCAGGCGGGTGTAAGGAAGATCGAGGTGGCCGGTTTATGCACAGCCTGTCACACCGAGGATTGGTATTCCCACCGCGCCGAACACGGCCGCACCGGAAGGTTTGGCGCGATCATTGCGTTGAACTAATAGAGAAGGCCCATAAATCGTAATTCACTCCTGATGAACACAGATAAACGGGATTCAAGAACACACCCTGAACACTTTGTCCAACAATAAATAGTCATCTGCGTTTACCTGTACTTGCGGAACTTGCAAGTATCTGTGGATAATAATTATTATTTGGAAAGTCTCATTGGTCCAGTTACTGTCAGGAAATAGCATGAACGAGTCCATGATTACCTCCATCCGCGAACGCTACCAGCGAACGTTTGAGCAGATTGCTGAGACGGCCGTCGCCTCTGGGCGGGCTGCGGGAGCCGTGCGCCTGGTGGTGGTCAGCAAATCCCAGCCGCTGGAGGTGCTGCAGGCCTCCATTTCAGCCGGGATAACTTGTTTCGGCGAGAATTATGTCGAGGAAGCAGTTGAGAAGATTGCAGCCCTGCATGGAACTGGGGTAGAATGGCACATGATCGGCCACGTGCAGAGTCGAAAAGCTGAGGCGGTGGCCGCGCACTTTGACATGCTGCATTCGTTGGACAGCTTGAAACTTGCCAACCGGCTGGACCGTTTTTGCGGCGAACTTGGCCGCCGGCTGCCCGTGCTGCTGGAGTTCAACGTAAGCGGCGAGGAAAGAAAATCCGGTTTCCCGGCCTGGGAGCAGGAGCGCTGGGCAGACCTGGCGTCCGAAATCGAACCAATCCTGGCGCTTCCGCACCTGCAGGTACGCGGATTAATGAGCATGCCGCCTTTCTTCGATGACCCGGAACGCACCCGGCCGTATTTCCAACGGCTGCGCCGCCTGCAGGAATTCCTGGCAAAGCGCTACCCGGGGCCGCAGTGGCAGGAATTGTCCATGGGTACCAGCGTTGATTTTCTAGCGGCAGTCCAGGAAGGGGCCACTTTTGTGCGGATTGGCCAGGCCATCCTGGGGCCGCGCGCCAAATAGAGGGCTTATGTTCATTTTGATCGCGAATGTTATTAGTTTTGTTGCGAACTTATTCATTTTTGTCGTAATTGCAGATTCGGTGCTATCATTCTTTCTGACCCCGTACCATCCGGTCCGGTTAACCATGGACCGAATTGTCAACCCGTTCCTGAATCCCATCCGGCGTATCGTCCCGCTGGTGGGAATGCTGGACCTGAGCCCGTTGATCCTGATCATTTTGGTTTCAGTCCTGAATAGAATTTTGGTCAGTCTTCTATATTCGCTGTGAGGTGAACCATGACACCCAGAGACTTTCATTTGCATGACGGCAAGAAGGGTGCAGCCCTGGCGTTACGGGTAACGCCGCGCGCCAGCAAGAATGAGATTGTGGAAGTCTTGAGTGACGGAACGGTGAAAGTCCACCTGACTGCGCCGCCGGTGGAAGGCAAGGCCAACGAAGCCTTGCTGAAATTCCTGTCAGATATCCTGGATGTGCCGCTCTCGCACCTGGATATTGTGGCCGGGGCCGGCGGGCGCGATAAGCTGGTGGCGGTCACCGACATGGACGCGGGGACTTTGCATAAGAAGATCGTCGAACATATCAGTTAGGGACAATTATTTTTCATTGCCTGCACTGGATCGCAGGCACACGTGCGAGACGTACTTCGCCGAAGCAATCTCCTGATGGATCTAGAGATGCCACTTTTTGGTACAGGCTGCTTCTCACAATGACACTGGCTAGGGGTGATATTAACTGTTACTATCCTGTTTTAGTTATTTCCAAAAACCTTCGTGGACGGCACGCGCTTCCACATCCAGCACTGAGATGGGACCGAGGACTTCGATGTGCCGTTCGCTGTGGGCAAAGACTTCCCGGCAAGCAAGCAATAAATGGTCCGGCGACGGCCCGATGATGGCATACAGATCAATTTCGCTGAGGGCGTAAACCACCCGCCCAATTTGACTCCAATAAATTGCTCCGGCGCACATGGCACACGGCTCGGTACTCGAATAAAGAGTACAGCGTGCGAGCTGGTCAGGCGAAAATTGTTGATTGGCGAGTCGAACGAGGTTTGTTTCAGCATGACCGGTGGAATCCCGGCCGGTTATAACGGTATTCTCGGCCTGCAGAACGACTCGATTATTTTCGTCCACCAGCACAGCCCCAAAAGGATGGTTGCCGTTTTCGCGGGCGCGCCAGGCGGTTGTTATAGCCGTTTTCAAGTGTTCAATGTCTGATTGCATGGCATTCATTCGGCAGCCTTAAGGGATCGTCCCGTACAGGGTCCGGTACATGCTGTAGTTCTCATAAATACTTCGGATGTAATTGCGTGTCTCTTCAAAGCGGACCACTTCCACGAACAGGTCGGAGTCCGGTCCCGAAAGGTCGCGCCAGATGGGGGCTGACGAAGGGCCGCCATTATAGGCAGCCAGGGCGGAGAAGAGGTCTTCGTTGAAGCGCAGGCTCTGCTGCTCCAGGTAGGTTGCGCCCAGCGTCAGGCTGACCACCGGCCGGTACAGGTCATCCGAAGTGTAGTCCGGCGGCCAGCCGATATTATCGGAAATGAATTGACCGGTGTCGGGGGTGATCTGCATCAGGCCGCGCGCTCCGGCGGATGAGCGGACAAACCCTTCGAAAAGGCTCTCCTGGCGTATGACGGAAAACAGGAACAACGGGTTGAAACCGGTTTGCTTGGCGGTCGGAAAGACAAGATCCTGATAATACAGACCGTAACGGAAGTGGTTGAAGTAGGCCGGGGCTGCCAGTGTCTGTGCCTGGGTATTCATCCCGGCCAGGGTCAGCACCTGGCGGATGGCGGTGATGGCCGGACGATAAAGGCCCAGGTTGAGCATGTAATTTGCGAGGCGATAAGAGTCAGCCGGGTTTTGCTGGACGGCCGTGCGCAAATCCTCGAATTCCAGGCGGGCTTCGTCTTCCAGCCCCAGGTTCCACAGTTCGGTGCCGCGCACCAGGCGCACGTCTGAAAGCAGGCTGCTGCCGGGAGTGCTCAGGTCCGTATCCGTTGGCAGGTTGAAGGTCACGCGCAGCCAGGCTTCAGCCTGAGTGCGTTCCGCAGCCAGGTTGACGGAATAATTGATGACCGGGGGCGGGGCGAAGGCCGTACGCTTGAGCAACATGTCCTGGGAGCGCAGGCTGTAGTAGTCGGTTGGATCGAGCGAGGCGGCCGACTGCCAGGAAGTCTGTGCAGAGCCTTTATCGCCCAGGATCTGCTGAGTCTTGCCGATCCAGAAGTACGCCCGCGCCTGGTCATCCACGACCGAAGAAAGCTGCAGGTCGCGTTGGAATGTGATCAGCGCCTGGGCGTAATTCGTGCTGCGATAGCGGGCAATCCCTGACCAGAAAAG
>JADGQB010000116.1 GCA_017882145.1 Anaerolineales bacterium | reverse complement strand
GCTGGATCGTTGGGAAGTTCATCCTGCTCCTGACACATACGGGAAGGAAATCCGGCACCCGTTATGTAACGCCCCTGCAGTATGAAAAGATCGACGGGGCTTACTGCGTGGGTGCGGGGCGTGGACCTAAAGCGGATTGGTTCCGCAACCTCCTGGCTGACCCGCGTGTCCACATCCAGGTGGACCGTTGTGAGTTCGATTGCGTGGCCGAGCCGGTCACCGACCCGCAGCGGGTGGCAGATTTTCTGGAATATCGTTTGAAACGCCATCCGCTCATGATCGGACTGATGATGAAATTTGCCCACAAGCTGCCGATGCAGCCCAGCCGGGCTCAATTCCTCGAATTGAGCAAGTCTACCCCGCTGGTGATCCTGCGCCCGCCACAGGAGCTTGTATGAAAAAGAATGTTATCTTCTGGCTGCGCTTATCTTACTGGGCCGGCGCAATCCTGGATTTTTTGGCAGGCCTGACCATGCTATTCCCGGCGCTCTTTGTCGTGTCCAACCAGGTGAGTAGTTTTTATCCCGCCCAAAACTATCGCTATGCCATGGGCATGGGCGCGCCGCTCATGCTGGCCTGGACCATCCTGCTTCTCTGGGCAGACCGTAAACCATTGGAGCGCAAAGGTATTCTGCCGATCACCTTATTGGTGGTTCTGGGGGAGGTTGCCAACGAAGCCGTGGCTGCCCACAGTGGCTACATCACAGCCGCCGCCCTGATTCCGACCTGGATTAGCCAGGCTGTTCTGTCTGCTTTATTTATCTTCAGCTATCTGAACGCCAGGAAACCGGAGATCCAAGCACTGTCCTGATCGGAGCTACCTCCCAGCCACCTGCCTGTCCTATGTACTTGGTAGGATACCACGAGGTTGTATGCTTCCACCCATTTGCCCTCTACGTGATAAAATCGGCGCATAAAATGACCCAATCCGCCCTGGCAATCGAAACCGAACTCGAGAATGCGGAACGCGCCCGCCTGGCCGGTAACGAGGGCCGTGCGCGTGTCTGTGCACGGCGTGCCGCCGGCATAGCTGCCAGGGATTTCCTGACCCGTCATGGAACCCGGCTGCATAATACCAGCGCTTATGTTGCGTTGCAGACGATAGTGGACTACCCGGGCCTGGCTTTGGACCTGCGCGCTGCCGCCGTCCACTTGACCACGCGTGTTACTGATGAATTTACCCTTCCCATGCAAGCCGATCTTATTGCCGATGCACGTAAACTGATTGGAGGATTGAATTGAGCGAAACCCCTGAAATTACCTTGTACGGTAACACCTGGTGTGGAGGTTCCCGCCGGGCCCGCCTCTTCTTCGACCAGCACCACATCCCTTATACCTGGGTGGATATTGACCGGGACGAAAAGGCTGCTAAATACGTGGAGAGTCTCAACCACGGGAACCGCAGCGTGCCTACCATTGTCTGGTCGGATGGCTCCTCTCTGACAGAGCCTTCCACTGACGAGCTTGCCAGAAAACTGGGCGTTGAAGCCTAGGAATATTTCCAGTTAAGTAGTAAATAAAAAAAGTCCGGAGATCTTTGTCCGGACTTGGCTATTCCCAATTTATTCAGCTTATCATTTTCGAATTACGTTGTATTCTATGCCGTGTGTCTTTTTCCCGATTGCGCCAGGATTGCTCTTGCCACCATTGCCAGCAGCATTGCCAGGGACACGAGACCCGCGATCAAGATCGCAAAAAGATGCCAATTGGCCGCAGGGTTCACAAACGTAGTCCGGTTACCGGTCTGGATGCGCTGGCCAAGGCCATGCACAAATTCCTGGCGCGGTGCGACCGGCTTCAAGGTGCCGGACAAGCGGTTTTCCATCAAAGAGATTTTCGCCTTGGTGGCTTCCGCCAGATTTTTACCTATTCCCATAATTCACGCTCCTGCCGGATAAACGATCAAGCCAACCGTTCCCGGTCCAAGGTTGGCCGCTACTGCGACAGATAATTCAGTAATGAAATATTCTTGGATGTTGAAAGCTTTCCTGGCCCGTTCCAACAAGGCTTGGGCCGACTCCCGATCACATGCATGCACAGCCGCCACGTTGACCAGTTCGTTATCAAACCGGCTGGTCAGGATTTCCAACACCCGGTCGATTGCCTTGCCGCGTGTCCGCACCCGCTCTGCCATATCCAGGAGGCCCTCTTTCAACACCACGATGGGCTTGACATTAAGCGCTGAAGCCAGGGCGGCCTGGAGAGCTCCAACCCGTCCACTCATACGGGCGTAATCGAGTTTATCCATCGTAAGCACGATCTGAACGTTTCGGCGGATCTGGTACATCCGCTCGATAATCTGCTGGGTAGCCATTCTGGTACGTTCCATCAAGCGTGCCTCCCGGCACATCATACCAAGTGCTGCGGATCCGGCGCCCGAATCGAACGGGATAATGTTAAACTTGCCGGCCAGTTCGCGCGCGGCCGTAACCGCCGATTCAAACGTTCCGGACAACTTGCTGGTCACATGCATGCTAAGGATCGTATCACCCGCCTTCGCCACGCTTTCGTAAAATTTCTTGAACTGGAATGGAGAAGGCTGGGAAGTCTTCGGAATTTTCCCGCACTCATCCACCAGCCTGTAGAAATCCTCGTTGGATAATTCCACACCTTGCAAATAGCTCTTCTCTCCGAATTGGATGTTGATCGGTATTACCTGAATATCGTATTCTTTTTCCCATCCGGCGGGCATATCTGCCGCGCCGTCTGTGACAATCCGAAACATGGCTTACTCTCCTTCTATATTGATACCTTCCAATTCGTCTCGCAGTGCTAAGAGGGTTCGGTGATAGAGACTTTTCACTGCGCCCTCGCTCCGGTTCATCGTCTCGCCGATCTCGACGTTCGACATATGTTCGACAAATTTCAAGATAAGCAAGTGTTGGCGTTCATCTGGCAGGTGGCGGATCAGCTTCAAAAGCGCATCCCGATCCTGACCTTGCATCAGGGCGACTTCGGGTGGCTCGCCCTTATAATGCAAAGTCGGGGCATCGTCCAGTGGAATTTCCTGGTGGCGGCTGCGATCGCGGTGCCAGTTCGCGATCAGGTTGTGGGCGATCCGGTATAACCAGGCCGAAAACGGCACACCGCGGTCGGTATAGCTCTGGACGTGGTTCAAAGCACGGTAAAAAACACGGGCTGTCAGGTCCTCGGCATCATGGACATTGCCGGTACGATAGTAAACGTAGTTAAAGATCCGCTCTACGTACTGCTCGTATAATTCACCGAAAGCCTCCCGGTCACCCTGCGATGCACGGGCCAGGACTTCCTTTTCTTCAAAATCCGGCACTTTACTCACCTTACCGGGAGGGTTTGACTAACATAACCCCACCGGCCTTCATAGGTTTCATGGTTTTTATTGGAAATTACCAGGAACAAGCCGTCAGGGTGAATATCAGTTTCGCCCTTCTTCGTGTTTGCCTCCTGGCAATTATTAGAGAATCTTATCTTGACAAAGTATATCATAATTGAAATGTGCTATAATTTGGGTCCCGGGGTTTTCCCCGTATTTTGGGGATGCCAGGCTTCGACGGAAGAGGCTGGTCCCGGAATGCGAGCCGAGAGGCGCCGAACTCGTAAAATCAGTGCAAAAAATCAAGTGCCAACCGCACTTCCTACGCTGCTATGCCCCTCGCTGCATAAGCGATGAGCTGATCAGCCGGTCTCCTAGATGAGGCCGCGTCCACCTGTCCCGTACTCCACCCGGTGATGGGACTGGGCGTCACAAAGGTGGAGTGCCGCGCATGATGCTGCTGACTGCGCGAAAGAGGGCTTTCGGGCCCGAGCAGCTGGCTGCAGGTTAAGTTTGCTGGTTGAGTGACCTGCGGCGACATGCCCAACCGGCTACGCTCGTAGATTTCCGAGGGTCGAGTCTTTCGGACGCGGGTTCGATTCCCGCCATCTCCACTCAAACGCGCTCAAACATGGGCGCGTTTTAGCATTAAAAGTGAGCCTCTTTTATTTTTTCTACATTCTGTTAACGTTTTTCTTGCAACCGTGCAGTATCCTTATTCCAGTTGAAATCTTTCGCGCCTCATTGTGCGCCAATTTAAACAAGGAGTATTGCCATGGGAAAAATCATTGGAATTGACTTGGGGACCACCAATAGCGTGGTTGCCGTCATGGAAGGCGGTCAGCCCACCGTCATCACGACTGCTGAGGGCGGGCGATTGTGCCCGTCGGTGGTGGCTTTCACCAAAAATAACGAGCGTATGGTCGGCCAGACTGCAAAACGCCAGTCAATTATCAACTCGGAAAATACCATTTATTCCATCAAGCGTTTTATGGGCCGCCGCTTCGAAGAAGTAGAGACCGAGCGCAAGATGGTGCCTTACGAGGTTGTAGCCGGGCCTTCGGACGAAGCCCGCGTAAAGATCCCTATCACGAACCGCGAGTACAGTCCGCAGGAGATTTCGGCCATGATCCTCGCCAAACTTAAAGGCGATGCTGAAGCCTACCTTGGCCAGCCCGTCACCGAGGCGGTTATCACCGTCCCGGCCTACTTCAATGACAGCCAGCGTCAGGCCACCAAGGATGCCGGCAAGATCGCTGGTCTGGACGTGAAGCGTATCATCAATGAGCCCACCGCTTCCGCACTGGCTTATGGCCTGGATAAAAAGAAGAACGAGACCATCCTGGTCTTCGACCTGGGTGGTGGTACCTTCGATGTCTCCATCCTGGATGTAGGCGAGGGCGTCATCGAGGTCAAATCCACCAACGGCGATACCCACCTGGGTGGCGACGACTGGGACCAGCGTGTTGTCAACTGGGCCGCAGATGAGTTCAAAAAGCAGCAGGGCATTGACCTGCGCCAGGACCGCCAGGCCCTGCAGCGCCTGCGTGAAGCCGCCGAAAAGGCCAAGATCGAACTTTCCAGCATGATGGAGACCGAGATCAACCTGCCCTATATTACCGCAGATGCCAATGGACCCAAACACCTGGTGCTCAAGCTGACGCGTGCAAAATTCGAACAGATGACCGAAGACTTGCTTGCCCGGTGCCGCCATCCATTTGAAAATGCCCTCAAGGATGCCAGCCTGAAGGCCTCTGACCTGAACGAAGTGGTCCTTGTGGGTGGTTCCAGCCGTATGCCAATGGTGCAGGATCTGGTGCGTAGCTTGACCAACGGCAAGGAACCCAACAAGGGCGTTAACCCCGATGAAGTCGTGGCGATTGGTGCGGCCATCCAGGCGGGTGTGTTAGGTGGCGAAGTTAAGGATATCCTGCTTCTCGACGTAACCCCGCTCTCATTGGGCGTGGAGACCATGGGCAGCGTGATGACCAAGATGATCGACCGCAACACCACCATCCCGGTCCGCAAGACCGAGACTTATTCCACCGCCGCCGACGGCCAGACCGCCGTGGATATTCACATCCTGCAAGGCGAACGCCCAATGGCAGGTGATAATATGTCGCTGGGTCGCTTCCGCTTGGACGGCATCCCGCCTGCCCCGCGCGGCATCCCGCAGGTGGAAGTCACTTTTGATATCGATGCCAACGGCATCCTGAATGTAACCGCCAGGGATAAGGCCACCGGTAAGGAACAGAAGATTACTGTCACTGCCTCCACCAACCTGAACAAGGACGATATTGCCCATAAGGTTGAAGAGGCTAAGAAATACGAGGCCGAGGACAAGAAACGCCGGGAGATTATCGATGCCCGCAATAGCGCCGACAACCTGATCTACCAGACCGAGAAATCCCTGCGCGATCTGGGCGAGAAGGTCTCCTCCGGAGAACGCGGCAAGATCGAAGGCAAGGTCAGCGATCTTAAACAAGCCGCCCAGAGTGATGATATTGATCGCATCAAGAAGGCCACCGATGAGCTCCAGAACATGTTCTACGCCTTGAGCCAGCAGATGTATGCCCAGGGTCAGAAACAGCCCGAGGGCGGCCCTCAGCCGGAAGGCCCTCAGACCCCCCCGCCTGGAGGCAATGACGGCGATGTGATCGACGGCGAAGTTCGCGACGCCTGACGTCAAGAATTTTGCAATACTGGCGACCAGTCCCTTTCGACTGGTCGCTTTTTATTTATGCCACATGCTATATTCATATTCAGGAAATTATTCTGACAATTCATCCTATGTTCATCTTTATTTTATATACTTATGAAAACATACAGGAGAGAATACTATGCGTAAACAAGTTGTAGGCTTTTTAGCTGCTTTTATTATCACCGCCATGGTCGCACTTTCCATGCTGGTGGTAGGTGTGAATGCAGCTTCCAATCCCAACGGCGTGGCGGCTTCGAATTCCCCCGCTGCCGCGTCTGCCAGTGTCTCCACAACCTCCAATTCCAGCCAGGCTCAGATCGCCCAATTGCAAGCCCAGATCGCCCAGTATCAGGCACGCGAACAGCAATACCAGGCTGCCCTTAACAGTGATAACCAGCAGTTGAGCCAGGCCTCCCAGGAAATGGCCATGGTTCAGCGTTTACTGACGTACCTTCAGCAGCGCGGCTTGATCCAAATTGATAGCCAGGGCCAGATTATGGTCAGAGGCGAATAAGGAGGCTGGAATGAAAATATTTAGGAAAGTACTTCATTATTGGATCGCCATCGCCAGCGTGCTCAGTTTCCTGGGCGGATGGGTCATCCTGGCTCACTCTCCCAAGCCGGTCCAGTCACAGCCAGCCTCAGTCCAATCCGTCGCCCTGCCCAACTTGCCTCCCATCCAGGCTTATGGCAGTAACGTCAATAATAACGGCCTGAACTTCTTCTCGAATAATAATTCTCAGTCCAGCCCTCAGCCCAGCACGAGTGTCCCGATGCTGCGGACACGTGGTTCCTGATATGGAAACCGTTCAATTGCGCGCCATGAACACTGATGTTTTGCTGGCAGCCGAAGGGCAATCCGACCAGCTCCAGCCAGGGTTCGAGCAGGCCCGCCAATTCATTCAGGAAGGTGAGAGTCGCTTCACCCGCTTTTCTGAGCAAAGTGAGCTGTCTGAACTCAATCGTTCGGCCGGTGAACGCTTCCATGCCTCTCCCGACTTGTTCTCGGTGGTTTCGCTTGCCCGTCGATTTTTCCACCTGACGCGCGGGCTGTTTGATCCTTCCATCCTGCCAGACCTGAAGCGAGTTGGCTATGATCGCAGCATGGACTTGCTGCGCCAACAAGGCCCGGCTCCCTTGTTCGAATCCCTGCTCGCCGGCGAACGCCCCTCTCTTAGTGAAATGGATTTGGACGAAGCAGATCACACCATCCTGCTGCCGCATGGCATGGCGCTGGATTTGGGCGGGATCGCCAAAGGTTGGATCGCTGAACAGGCCGCCAATATTCTTTCCAGCGTGTCCACCGCCAGTGTGGTGGATGCCGGTGGTGATATGTTCCTGGTGGGATTACCCTCCGGCCTGGAACAGTGGCCGGTGGAGTTGGAGGATCCGCTTCAGCCCGAAAATATATTGATCTCGCTGAAAGTAAACCCGGGTGCCGTAGCCACTTCCACGGTGACAAAACGGGTCTGGAAACAGGCCGATAAGGATCGTCATCACATCATCGATCCACGCACGCATGCACCCGCGATCTCTGACTGGATCAGCGTCACAGTCGTGGCCCCGCATGCTTATGAAGCTGAAGTTTTCGCCAAGGCCTTGCTCATCGCCGGGCCGCAGGAAGCCCAAGGGATTGCCCACAACAGCGGCATCCAGTTTTCATACCTGGCTGTCGACCAGGCTAAGAAAATCTGGGGTAACCAGGAGAGTCTTGAGAATTTACTGGGTACTTCACAAAATTTTGGATTCAAACCGTTATTATTACCTGTAGCTTAATCGTTCGAAGTCATTTTATTTATTGAAGGAGTTTTATATGTCAAACCAGCCATCTGGTAAACAAGAGCGGACCTATTCGACCCTGCAGGTCGTAGTCAGCATATTGGGCACTTTTATTGTCGTTGGACTTATCCTGTTCGTCGCGGTCCTGTCCATGACCCCGGTCGGTCAGAGCCTGGGAACTTTTTTGAGCTGGCTCTTTGCTGCAAATAGCGTCCAAACCTGGTGGTATGTCACGCGTGCTTCCGGGATCATTGCCTATCTGCTGTTGTGGTTTTCCACCATCCTGGGTCTGGCTGTCACCAGTAAATATCTCGACGGCATGCTCGACCGTTTGTTCACCTACGATTTCCACGAATTTATTTCACTGCTTGCGATTGCCTTCACGTTGGTACACGTACTGGTCCTCACCCTCGATAAGTACCTGCCCTATACGTTCGCACAAATCCTGGTGCCGTTCATTTCCCCCTACCGTCCCTTCTGGGTGGGAGTCGGCGTGATCTCTTTTTATCTCATTGTTTTGGTCACAATCACCTTTTACCTGCGTAACAAGATTGGAAAGCGTGCCTTCCGCACCATCCACTATCTCAGCCTGCTCAGCTATATCGGGGTAACCTTGCACGGCTATTACTCAGGTACAGACACAGCCCTGCCTTCCATGAAGATCCTTTACGATGTATCCGGTCTGGCAGTCCTTTTCCTGACGGTTTATTGGCTGGTGCTGCTGAGTTTTCGAAAAGTGGAAATGCGCCGGAAGGCAGCCGCCTTGCAGATCGCCAATACCTCCCAGAACCGGAATGCTCCGGCTCGATAAACATAATATTTACAACTCCATCCTACCGAAAAATAAGAAAGCGCCGAAACAGTCTTCGTTTCGGCGCTGATTTTTATTAGGTATTAATCCTTCTTTCCTTCCTCATCTCCTGGAGCGGTCTGCCTGGGTGCTCCACCCACTTTGGGTTCCGCCGGCTTGCTGTCCAGGTACTGCGCCAGCAGGGATGCGGCTTCGGGGTGGTCTTCGTGCAAGGCATGGTTGTAGTCCCCAGCCGCGATCGGTGGCTCAAAACGCAGCGGCCTGCGTACACCCAGCATTTCGAAAAAGCGCGCCACCCATACAATGACATTGTAGCGATACTCCTGCATCTTCAACGACTGCCATTCGACGATGGAGGCCATTGCCCCCTGTACACGCGCCTTCTCACGCACGATGCGGTAGATCTGCTTCGGTTCGCGATAGCCGATTGGAGAGATGAGCAACAGGTTGGCTGCCAGGATCAGGATGCTGAAGGAGATCAATACCACCCAGCCGCCCTCCGACCATTTGCCGACGATCTGGCCGACAAAGATGATCCCGGAGAGTATCGCCGCAAACCCGGCTCCAAAGGCGCCCCAGGTTCGCTTTCTGCTATTCGGGTAGGTTTTAAGAATATGCTGGCGGATTGCAAGACCCATTACCATAATGGGCATGAAAACGCCGATGCCATAATAGGGTACAGCCGCGCCGGTATTGCCGCGTACCACCAGTTGGATCAGGACCGCTACGATGAATCCTGCTGTTACCGAACGTGTAAAGGTTCCCTTGGGGTTGCGGTACACCACGATTTCCGGAATTTCGCCAATCGCCACGTCCCGCCAGGCAGTTGCCTGCAAATCCTGGAAGGCGGTCATTGAGGCGGCTGCCAGCATGGCGACTGCCAGGATCTGGTAAAACCAATACAGGATATTTCCTCCAGGCAGTTGATTAAATCCCAGGAATGCCAGGTTTCCAACCAGGGATCGTCCGGCTACCCCATCAAAGGCATTGAAGTGGATCGCATAATAAGCCAGGAAAGCGGTCGTGATGCCCCCGTAAAAAAGGAAGGAGGTCTGCACCAGCCGGCCGATACCCGATTTGCCACTGTAGAATTCCCACAGTCCCTTCAGGCGCGGCAGGGTTTTCTTACCCCATTTCACGAGGGCGACATCCTCGTTGATCACGAACTGGATGCCGTTCGACATGGCTTCCAAACCGCTCAGGGCCACCAAACCCTTCATCGAAGCGGTCAACATATGGTAGGCAGCCGTCCAGAGCGAAGGTGTTGGCCCGGTTTGTTTATATGGAAACGCTGCGATACCGTTGGATTTCGCCATTACCAATCCAACCATCATCACAATGGTAAGCATCAGGAATATTCCCAACATGGTAAAAGTTACGCGTGCCGATTCACCTCGACCGCGAATGGTCAGCCACCAGGTAATGGTTGCCAGACTCGCCCCGATCAGAAAACGGATCACCCACAAAGTACTGTAGGAATTGGTCAGGGAAAGCAGTTGATCCACGCCGGAAAGTGTAGATACCACAATGGTGAAAACGTAATCCTGGATCAACACTACAGCCACAACCAGGCTCAGCCCGGGCGCCAGGTAGCGCATCGAAGCTGTGTACGATCCACCGCCCTCATTAAAAATTCCCAGCGAATACATATACAGAATGCCGAACACGGCATTGGCAACTGCTATGATCGCCACTGCAATGAACGCATATTTCTGTAAATTGTATGGGTGCAAAGCGCTCATCATCTCGCCGGTGGCATAAAAATAGGAGGTGAAGTAGTCCACGCCGAACAATGCTACGGCCGCCAATAAGCCGATCTGTCCAGCACCATGGATAGCAGCATGCTCCTTCTTTTCGATAGGCGCAGCCCTAAATGCCAGGAAGATGATCACGATGAGTAATGCAATTGAGAAGAGCATTCTATTTTCTCTTGAAATCCATATATTTTGGCTCTCTGATATTTTCCTGACTGGAATGGAAATAGAGAGTTGCAGGTGGAGCGAGTCCGCCGCCAATCGCTTCTTTATTAGCCAAGAGAATGATTATCCTGCCTTTCCAGGAGAACGTCAAGGATTTGTCAATATAGGCCATTGTTATGTCAATATTGCGTCAAGAGCATGGGACTTGAAAACCTTGCCTTCTGATAACATCTGATTACATTTATTTGCTCAGCGAAAGACCGCAAACAAACAATGCGCATAAAAGTGAATAGTAGGATAGAAAAAGAGACGAGTTGCGCTTTCCAGCAACTCGTCTCTTATCAGGTTCAGGGCTCTCAGTCTTCTTTGCCTTCTTCGTCCCCTGGAGCGGTCTGTTTGGGAGCTCCGCCCAGTTTGGGACTCGCAGGCTTGCTGTCCAAATATTGCTGAAGCAGGGATGGGGCTTCGGGATGGTCCACGTGCAAGGCGTGCACATAATCCCCAGCTGGTGTCGGGGGTTCGTAGCGCATGGGGCGATGGATGCCAAACAGCTCGAAGAAGCGGGCTACCCAGACAATTACATTGTAGCGATATTCCTGCATGCGCAGGGACTGCCATTCCACGATGGAGGCCATGGCGCCCTGGACGCGCGCCTTTTCGCGCACGATCCGGTAGATCTGCTTGGGTTC
>JADGQB010000115.1 GCA_017882145.1 Anaerolineales bacterium | reverse complement strand
CCTACCGACTACATGGGCCAGATGCTCAAGAACGTTCGTACTCTGGGCAACACCAAGCCGGTCTTCGTCTGCTCGATGACTCCTCCCCAGGACATCATGAAAATTGCCGGCCCGGATGCGTCTACTAATTTCTTTGGCCATGGCATTTCTGCTGACGTCACCATCCCCGATGAACCCGCGATCACCCAGGAAGTGATAGCAATGGCAGTCGCAGATCCGGCGATTGGCCGCTTTGACATGATGATGGTCCAGGGTTTCGACGCCGTCTATACGATGGTACAGGCCATTCAGAATGCCCAGAGCCTTGATCCGAAGGTTGTGGCGGCTGCATGGGAGAAAATGGGCAGCATTGACACCGTTCTCGGACCTGGCAAAATGGGTGGTCTCGAGACCTATGGCATCAACCACAGTGTCTACGCCCAGTTGCCGATCTTGAGAGTCGAGAACAACGTATTGTCGTGGGGCACGTGGGAACCAGCAGTAGTTCTCCCGTAATCCATCTCCTGTAAGGAATCCTGGTTGTCTTGTCTGCCAGTAGGAATGCTGGCAGACAAGGAACTCAAGCTGGTCAGGCCGTGCTACTCAGGGCGACCTGACCAGCCTAGGTCTCGAACAAGCCAGATACTGAATTCGGAGACGCATTCTCATGAACATGATATTAACGAGCACGGTGAACGGCCTGGTCCTGTCCGCGATTTACATCCTGGTGGCCCTGGGCTTCGGGCTCCAACTCAGTATCATGGGCATTTTCAACTTCGCCCACGGGGCAGTTTATATGATCGGGGCCTATGTTACCTACGGGCTTTCCGTAGCACTTGGCCTGAATCAATGGGTTTCTCTCCTAATATCTGTAATCCTGGTGGGGGCCTCCGGGCTATTGCTGGAGAAGTTTTGCTTCCGGCCTTTTCAGAGCAAACCAACGCATATGATCGTCATGGCCATCGCCCTGATCATGATCCTTGAAACGGCGGTGGAGGTGACTCTCGGCGGTGTCACCCGGGCACTGCCCGCCTTTGTACCGGGGATATTTAAAGCAGGGTCCATTTCAGTGGATAATGAACGGGTTTTAGCCTTTGCCATCGGCGCAGTACTCCTGGCGGCGCTGACCTTCCTGATCCAGAAGACAAAGATCGGTCAGCAGATGCTGGCGGTAGCCCAGGACGCCGAAGGGGCGGCACTGCAGGGTATCGACACTCACCGCATAGCCGCCACCGCAACAGTGATTGCCTGTGCCACGGCGGCTTTATCCGGGTCTCTAATGGCGACGATTTTCAGCATGAATCCCTTCATGGGCGATAACATCCTTTTGAAGGCTATCCAGGTGGTCATCCTGAGTGGCATCGGCAGTATCGGCGGTGTTCTGGTCGGGGGACTCATCATGGGGTTCCTGAACGCTTTTTTGCCCGTGCTTATCAATGCCTCCGTTGGCGAGGTGATCACCATACTCATCGTCCTTGGGATCCTATTGATCCGTCCCAAGGGACTGTTCGGTTATGAGCTGTTCTAACAGGTAGAGGCAATTATGCACACAGAGTCATTAAAGAGGCAGCGCAGGAACATCACCATAGCGGCTATCTGCGTTGTCGTGGGCTTGTTGTTCGCTCTGCCCCAATTGGGTTTGTCGGTCTATTTCATGCATACCCTGATCGGCGTCTTCATTTGGATCATTGTAGCCAACAGCCTGCGCTTGTTGGGTCTGTCAGGCCAGGGTTCGATCGGCCACGCGGCTTTCATGGCGATTGGAGCCTATACCTCTGCCATCCTGGCAAAGTTCCTGGGGTGGTCACCGTGGATCACCATGCCGATTGGAGTCCTGGTTACGGTGGTGGTTGGCTTCCTGGTGGCAGTGCCATTCACGCGGGTCAGGGGGATCTATTTCACGATGGTCAGCCTGTTCTTTGGGATCGGCGTGCTGGCCGTCAATCAGGTTTTTAATAAATGGACCGGAGGCTACTCTGGCATCATCTCCATTCCCCGCCTGTTTGCTTACATTAAAACTCCCTATTACTACTTTTGCCTCGCCTTGATGGTGATTTGCCTGCTCATTATGTACCGTCTGGAACACAGCCGGATTGGTCTGACCTGGAAGGCCGTGGCTCAATCTTACTCGGTAGCCTCCAGCATCGGCATCAATGAGGCCTGGCAGAGGATCCTTTGCCTGGGCGTAAGTTGCTTCTTCGCAGCCATCGCTGGTGTCGCATATGCGCATTATTACGTGATCCTGACTCAAGAGACTTTTAGCTTCAACACGAGCATAAACGTGTTTGTTTACATGACCGTTGGCGGGGCCGGTCTGTTTGCCGGACCGATTGCCGGTACTGCCGTACTTCTCATCATCCCGGAGCTCTTACGCGACCTGCGGGAATATGTGCCTTTCATCTATGCCGCCATTCTGCTAATTGTTTTATTCCTGATGCCGCAAGGCTTGGCCGGTTTACCTGCTCAGCTCTGGCAGTTGATCAAACGGCCAGCCAGGGCCAAGAGGATGGCATCTGAAAAAGAGGTAGGTGAACGTGCTCCTTGACATTCACGGGCTTACAAAGAACTTTGGCGGGCTGATCGCGGTCGATCATCTCAGCATGAGCGTCGGTGAAGGCCAGATCGTTGGACTGATCGGGCCAAACGGCGCCGGCAAGACCACGGTTTTTAACCTCATCACCGGGGTCATTCGCCCTTCGGCCGGCAAGGTCGAGTTCGATGGCAAAGATGTAACCGGGAAGAGTCCTCACATCCTGGCGAAGTCCGGCATAGGCCGGACCTTTCAGCTCACTCCGCTCTTTACCGATTTCACCACGCTCGAAAATGTAGTCGCTTCCTATTACCTGCATCCGCGTTCCGGCTTCTGGGATTCTTTATTCAATACTCCCAAATACCGGCACAACGAAGCCTATGCCCTTGAGCAGTCTCTCAAAATCCTGGATATGGTTGGGTTGAGCAAGGTGAAGGACGAGCGCGCCAAGAATCTACCGCACGGCTACCAAAAGATGTTGGGCATTGCCAGAGCCCTGGCCGTCCAACCCCGGCTGCTCATGTTGGACGAGCCGCTGGGAGGTATGAATACGGATGAGATCACTTTCACAATGGATATTATGGCCAAGGTGCGCGGTTTGGGAATGACCATTCTGGTCATCGAACATAATATGCAGATCCTGGATCTATGCGACCGTGTGGTAGCCATCAATTTTGGGCAGAAAATCGGCGAAGGCTCCGTCAAAGATATCAGGAACAATCCGGACGTTATCAAAGCCTACCTGGGAGAGCAAAATGTTGCTTAGAGTCAGCAACCTCACTGTCCATTACGGCAAAGCCGTAGCGCTTGAGAACGTCTCCATGGAAGTTGCCGAAGGTTCTGTGGTAACACTGGTGGGTGCGAACGGCGCCGGGAAGACCACCCTGCTGAGAGCCATGTCAGGCCTGATCCCGGCCACATCCGGCGGGATCTGGTTCAGAGACCGGAAGATCAATGGCCTGCAGGCGCCCAAGATTGTCGAAATGGGCCTGGTGCACATCCCCCAGGGCCGGAGATTGTTCCCCTATCTCACCGTAATGAGCAATCTTCAACTCGGTGCAAGCCTGCGTAACGATAAAGTGGCTGTGAAACAGGATCTGGACAATGTTTTCCAACATTTTCCGCGTTTGTATGAAAGACGCAATCAAAAGGCTGGCACCCTGAGCGGCGGCGAGCAGCAAATGGTAGCCATCGGCCGTGGGCTGATGGCAGCTCCGAAGCTTCTTCTGATGGATGAGCCCTCGCTTGGTCTGGCTCCCCTGATGGTTGCCGAGTTGGTGCCAGTGATCAAGTATATTAACGAGCGCGGCATCAGCGTTCTGCTTGTCGAACAGAACGTTTCGCTGGCGTTGGGAGTAGCCAGCCAGGGCTATGCTCTCCAGGTTGGCAGGATCGTTCTGGAAGGCGATATCGAGAAGTTCAAGACCAGCGAGGTGGTTAAGACCGCCTACCTGGGAAGATAAGTTTTACCGGCCCGAATAAAGAAAGCGGAGCGCCTAATCAGGTGCTCCGCTTTTATTTAATTATTGATTTTACTTGTTCCTTCCACCCTGGCTGAAATTACACCCCATGAAGTGGGGATCCTCCGCCAACCGCATCTGACTGCAGGTTGCGCTCCAGGCCGGGATCAGTTCGCCATCACCGCCTGCGCAGCTTTGACTACGTCAGCCTCTTTCGGAACATAGGCATCTTCGAGCGTCGGGCTGAAGGGCACGGGCACCCAGGGAGCTCCCACCCGCCGAATCGGCGCGTCCAGATAGCCCAGGGCCTTCTCGGCAACCACTGCCGCCACTTCGCCGCCAAAGCCGCCGCGTACCGGGGCTTCGTGCACGATCAGGAGATGGCCCGTCTTCCGCACGGAAGCCAGGATCGTTTCCTCATCGAGCGGCTGCAGGGAACGCAGGTCGATCACTTCGGCATTCACGCCATCCTTCTCCAGGGTCCTGGCTGCTGCCAGCGAAACATCGACCATCCGGCCGTAACTGACAATTGTAAGGTCAGCGCCGGCGCGCTTGATGTCGGCCACCCCAATGGGAAGCAGGTACTCGCCTTCGGGCACCTCGCCCTTCTTGGCGTAAAGCATCTTATGTTCAATGAAGAGCACGGGGTTCTGGGTTCGAATTGAGGTTTTCAGCAGCCCCTTTGCATCGTAGGCCGTCGAGGGCATCACGATTGTCAACCCTGGCACATTGGTAAGCAACGATTCGATGCTCTGGCTGTGATGAGCGCCTGAGCGCCGCCCTGCACCGTAAGCGGCCAGACGTATGACCATCGGTGCGCTGACTTCGCCACCGGACATATAAGCAACCTTGGCAGCATGGTTGACGATTGCATCCATGGCGATGGTGACAAAATCTGCGAACATCACTTCCACCACCGGCCGCATCCCCATCATCGCCGCCCCCACACCTGCTCCGACCAGGGCCGATTCGCTAAGCGGGGTATCGAAGACACGCTGTTGCCCGAACTCATTATAAAGGCCTACGGTGGCCCGGAAGTTGCCTCCATGCTCTGCCACATCCTCGCCCATCAGGAAGACACTCGCATCTCTGCGCATTTCCTCGGCAAGCGCCTCACAGATGGCGTCACGATACATCATCTCTCTCATATTCGCCTCCCCCCGACCAGGGTCGGGTCTTCGGGCGCATAGGCGCCAGTGCTCATTTCCTCGACCGGCGGGAAGGGACTCTCTTCCGCATACCGGATGGCCGTATCCATCTCCGCCTGCGCGGCAGCGTATACCCTGCTCCTATCAGCCTCGTTGAGAAGCCCTCGCTCTACCAGGTAGGCCTCGAACCTTGGAATTGGATCTTTTTTCTGCCATTCGGCAATTTCTGCCGGGTCGCGCATATATTCGGGCGTCTGGCCTTCGCAGTGGTTGCGATAACGGTAGGTCATGCATTCAAGTAATGTGGGCCCTTCGCCTGCACGGGCACGCGCTGCGGCAACCTGGACAGCCTCGTAAACTGCCAGCACGTCGTTGCCATCCAGCCGTATGCCGGGGAAGCCATAGCCTTCGGCGCGACAGGCAAAGTTGGTTCCGGCAAAATGTTTATTAAGAGGAGTGTATTCGGCATAACCGTTGTTTTCGAGCACGAAGATGACCGGCAGCTTGAACACAGCCGCGAAGTTTAGTCCTTCGTGGAAATCGCCACGCTGGGCTGCGCCATCGCCAAAAAAGTTAACAACGATGGATTCTTTCTTTTGCAGCTTGAAAGCGAGCGCCGCTCCCACTGCCACGGGAATGTCGGAGCCGATCAATCCCGTGCCCAGCAGCACACCTCGCACAGGATCGGTCATATGGTGGGTGGTGGACTTGCCACGCGCAGGTCCGCCCACTTTGCCAAATATGCCGGCCATTTGCAACGTGGTGGGAACACCCTTGACAATGAATGCCCCGCGTGTGCGCAGGGATGGCAACACCTGGTCTTGCACTCGCAAGCCGTAGCAGGCGCCGATGGCGATGGCCTCCTGCCCCTGGCTGCCGTGCGGCAGCTCAACAACGCCTCCGCGACCCCACAGACCACACAGCCGGTCTTCAAACTCGCGCGTCAGCATCAGCAGCCGGTACATCTCGAGCAGATCTCGAGATTCTAGTTTATTAGTGTATTCCATACTGGTTCACCTTTTATCAGACGGCACCAGGGGGCGCCGTACACTTGACGCCAGTTTATTCTGGCTGCTCCAGATGACGCTTAACTGCCTGCAGGAACTGCACCGCAAGCGCACCATCCACTGCCCGGTGGTCATAGGAGAGGCATAGATACATCACCTTGGAGACCACTACCTGGCCCTGGCGTACCACCGCTGCATCCGCCACCTTGCCCATGCCCAGTACGGCTACCTCAGGCAGGTTGATGATCGGTGTGAATAGCAGCGAACCGTAGACGCCCGAATTGCTCAGGGTGAAGGTGCTGCCTTTCATATCATCTGGCGTCAATTGGCCTGCGCGCGCCTTGGCGCCCAGATCGTTAATCTCCCGGTCAATCTCGCCCACACTCTTGCCGTCGGCGTTTCTTAGCACGGGCACTACCAGAGCACCTTCAATGGCAACCGCTACCCCCATATGGATGGCACGTTTCACAAGGATACGGTCATCTGCCAACCAGGCATTCAGCAGGGGGAACTCGCGCAGAGCCTGTGCAGTCGCCCAGGTCACATAAGCCGTATAAGAGAATTTCGTCGCCGAATGCAGCGCACTGACCCGCTGCATATCCACATCCATCACCGTGGTCACGTCGGCTGCTGTTCGCCGGCTGAGTGCCATGCGCTCGGCAATGCGTCCGCGCTGGCCTATAAGAGGGATTACCTGGGCATCTTCGTTCTCGGTCGGTGCAGGGGCGGCATGCTGGCCGGCGAAATTGCGTAAATCTTTCTCAGTAATAAGTCCATCTTCGCCGGTGCCGGTCACCAATGCGAGATCAATTCCCAATTCATGCGCCAATCGCTTGGCTGCAGGAGAGACAGGCCTGCGTCCCCCGCTGGCAGGCGCGCTGGCAATGGTCGGGGTCCCGACCGGAGCGATCGGGGCGACTGTCTTTGCCTCCGGCGTGAATCCATGCTCGTCCGCATCGGCGATAATGGCGATGGGCGTGTTGACATCCACTTCTGCTCCCGCCTCCACCAGAATCTTGTGGAGGATGCCTCCTTGCGCCGCCTCCAGTTCATGGGTGGCTTTATCGCTTTCCACGATCACCAATAGGGCGCCCTTATTTACCTGGTCGCCTTCTTTCAACAGCCATTCCACCACACGCCCCTGGATCATCGACTGCGAGAGTACTGGCATGCGAACTTCATAAGTCATTGTCTTCCTCCTCCAAAGCGTGGCTTCACCACGCTCACTATTCCAGCGGCGTTTGCCGCCAGGTTACTTTCTTTATCTGCAAAACATGAGTATGGGAACAATCTGGTGGATATGGCACAATATTTCATTCGCCGCACTAAAAATTGAGGCTCAGTTCTGCCTAAAACGGAATGCCATTTCATTTTATACTGTTATGGATATAATAGCACAAGCATCATGAGCTTGTCAATGGTTCTTCCTCTTAATATCAAGAGTTTTATTGGCGAAAATCGTTGTCAAAACCCGTCGTTTTGGCTTGATTTAGGCCTCTTGCAGGATCCAGGGCTCCCTGCAATCGGTCTACAAAGGATTGACAAGCGCTTTTACCCGTGTTACCATATTGATATATTTGGAACAGCGGTTCATTTTTATGTTACGTTTATACTGATTTTCAATTCATTAATCGGCACATAGGTCCAATAGTTAGCGCCAAGGATGGCCAATCAAGCCGGGATGGGCTGCGTGCTGCCGTATGATGAGCCAGGAGTAAATGCAAGCTATGGATTCCGTGCTGGACCGGACTGACATCGGGCAGATAGGTATTGTTGTGAAGAACCTGGATGTTGCGATGGAGAGTTATTGGCGGATCGCTGGCATTGGCCCCTGGAAAATATTCACAACCGGCGCCCCGCCGCTAAATTGTCTCTACCACGGTCATCCGGCTAACTACAAAATCCGGCTGGCGACTGCCAGGTCAGGGGCTTTGCAGATGGAGCTGATCGAATATATCTCGGGCGACACCATCCATCGGGATTTTCTGGCCTCTGGGCGGGTAGGGATTGAGCACGTTGGTATTTATGTACCGGATCTGGAACAGGCCTTACAGCCGTATCAGGCCAGGAACATTGGCATATTGCAGCGAGCCGACGGGATGGGGATGACAGGCGATGGATGCTATGCCTACCTGGATACCGAGTCGATTTTAGGCACCATTCTGGAGTTGATCCAGAGTTCTTCGCAACCCACAGCACCTGAAAGAATCTATCCTGCGATATACTATCCAAACGAAAGGAAAGGTAATAATGACCGAATCCCTGAAAAGAGGAATCCAAATCAACAAGGCTGATCTCCCAAGCACCGAACCCCCCAAGCACACCAAAGCGAAGATGTGGACATTCATCACTCCCAAAATGCAGGATAACAAGGCCTTTGAGCTGATGCTAACCACAATTCAACCAGGCGGTGCCGCCGAGGTCGTCACCCACGCCACGGAGCACGCCTATTATGTGATCTCAGGCCGGATGCAGGTTACTGTTGAAGATAAGGTGTTCGATCTCGGGCCGGAAAGTTGCCTCTATATGGATAAAGAGGCGAGGCACGGTCTAAAAGTAGTTGGTGATGAGCCAGTCAATTTCGTTGTGATTTTCGCTCCGGCGCGCCAGTACGCTTAGCCCTGCCGCACGCCCCTGCTGGATCTATCAAAGAAAATGAACCGCGTTATGGACAAAAACGAGGAATACAAAACCCTGGCGCCTTTCACAGCGCTGGCACCCCTGGCCGTGGGCGGTCTGATAGGTCTGCTCGTGGCATCCGGTACAAAACCGGCGCCCGGGATAGACTGGGCAGCCATAATCGTATTGGCAACCGGGATTCTGGCTTTGGCCGCCTCCCTGTTCCATCTTGGACGGCCCTGGCGGGCGCCTCTGGCGCTCTTGCGGCTTGCCAGTTCGTGGTTGAGCCGTGAGGTTTTACTTTTCGGGCTGTTCCTCGTTGCCCTGGGGATCTATGCCATATTGCCGGTCATGAACCTGGGCAGCCTGGGACGGACCATTGTCGGGTTTGCGGCTGTCATAATTGGCTTGCTGGGAACCATTGCAACGGGCGCGACCTATCGTCTTCACTCCCGACCATTCTGGGATCAATGGCTGACTATTGCATCTTTTCCTTTGGGCGCACTGTCCACAGGATCTCTTTTTGGCTTTTTTGTCGCCCAACAATTCAACGGGCGCTCCCAGGTGACTGGCAATGAATGGATTGGGGCTGCATTGCTCCTGTTTTTATCCCTGGTCGTAACCTGGCTGCGCTCCACGCCTCGCCGCTTGGGAAGCCCCGAAAATCAGCTCAGTCGTCAACTGGTCTTTGGTCCCTACCTTTGGCTGATAGTTGTGCGGGTAGCGTCAGTCGTTTTTGCTTTTATCTTACTCGGGATGGGCGGCGGGGCGCAGTTCCTGGCCTGGATACCGGCTCTGCTGGGGGAGTTCGCTGACCGGGTCCTGTTTTTCAAGGCGGTCGTTCCGATCACTCTTAGAGGCCGGTATTCATGAAGAACACTGCAGCTAAGAAACGCAGTCAGGCGCCGGCGAGGTTGATTCGGACCGGTAATGAGAAAGTGAGATAAGCAACCATGCCAACTGAACCAGCCCGGCCCGCCGGCCTGCCAGGCCTTCTCGACCGCATCCTCAATCAACACGCCGGGAGCGAGACCAATTCAATCACGGAAACCAAGGTGACCGCTTGCCGCATGTGTGGCAATAAGGCCTGGTGCTCGGTCCTCGTCACAATTCGGGATGGGGTGGTAGTGGGAATCGAAGGCGACCCTTCCAACCCTATCAGTAAGGGCAAGCTTTGTGCACGCGGACAGTCGGCCATTTATAACCTGTACAACCCGTATCGTGTCCTGGCTCCCATGAAGCGCACGAATCCGCACAAAGGATTGGATCAGGACCCTGGCTGGATGGAAATCAGTTGGGAAGAAGCTCTGTCCACGGTTGCCGAACGCTTGCGCAAGATCCGTGCAGAAGATCCCCGCAAGTTTGCCCACATGTGGGGCTTTGGCGGTGATTGGTGGATTGTGCAGCATGAGGCGTTTCTACCAGCCTTCGGCACACCCAACCTGCTGCGCTCCCACGGTGTGCTTTGTCCGGTCCATTATGGTTGTTCGCTTGTCCAGGGATCAATGCTGGATAAACAGGATGTGGAATTCTGCCAGTACCTGATCACAGTTGGCGGTTCGCTCGGCCCCAACCTTGGCAGCGCTCACCACTCACGCGCGTTATCAAGAGCGCGCGAACGCGGGATGAAAATAGTCGTTGTGGATCCGCGCTGCAGCCATGAGGCGACCCTGGCTGACGAATGGGTCAGCATTCGACCGGGCACCGACCTGGCGTTTTCACTGGCTTTGCTTCATACCGAACTGTACGAAGTTGGTATCTTCGACGAGCCCTTCCTGAAGAGAAGGACCAATGCCGTTTACCTGATCGGTGAGGACGGCTATTATGCCAGGGATACCGCCACCGGCAAACCGCTGGTGTGGGATCCGATCGACAACCAGGCCAAGACTTTCGATGATCCTTCGATCAAGGATTTCGCCCTGCTTGGTAGGCACCAGATCGATGGCCGCAGCGTCGCAACCGCCTTCACCCTGGTCAAAGAGGCTATACGCAGTTACACCCCCGAATGGGCTGAGACGCTCACGACCGTGCCCGCCGCGACCATTCGACGCATTGCCAGGGAATTTGTCGAGGCCGCCCATATCGGGGAGTCAATTACACTTGAGGGAGTGAAATTCCCGTTCAGGCCTGCGCTAATAAAAGGGGAACGTGGCTCTTACAGCCGGAGGGGCGGCGCCTACCAGCACCTGGTTCACAAGATGCTCAATATGCTGGTCGGCTCCCTGGATGTGCCAGGCGGCGATCAGGCTGCGGATACCGGGCCAGCCCTAAGTCCGGGACCGGATGGCGTAGTTTCGCCCAAGCGCGAAGCAATTCCGATCCCCTGGAAATATCCACCTGATCTGGACCTGGGCCAGTTCTATCCCCATCGCCATACCACGCCTTACCTGGCCATGAAAACCATTTTGGATCCGGTCAAATATGGCTTGGATTATGAGCTCGATACCTTGATGCTCTATGGGGCTAATCCA
>JADGQB010000378.1 GCA_017882145.1 Anaerolineales bacterium | reverse complement strand
AGGTCGGGATGAAATAGTCCATCAACCCGCCGCGGCTGGTGACCTCCTGCAGGCGCCCGGCTTTCTCCAGCTCCTTTTCGAGCGTCTGCAGGTCGATATGGTCGTCGGCGGCCTTGATCTTTTCGCAGGCTTCCCAGACTCAGCGCCAGCGCTGGATGTAGAAGTCGCCGGATTTCAACCCGGCGCGTTCGAAGGCCAGCTCGTCATACAGCACTGCGCCAACCAGGTCGCGCTCCGCATCCGGGGCGCTGGGGAGAGTTTCCATGTTGTTGTTCCTTTACAATGTCATTGCGAGCCGTCTTTTTGGCGAAGCAATCTCCTCGCATACCCGGGGATTGCTTCGTCGCAAAGTACGCTCCTCGCACGAGTACCTGCAGTACTTGTGCAGGCAATGACACAAAAGCGTTGACATCAGAAGTTCCGGTCCATATCAGGCAGCGGATCGCGGCCGGGCACGATCAGGGTCGGGCCGGAGGTGGCCCAGTCCTGCCCATCCAGGATCACGCATAATGCCGCCGTGATCAGGTCATCGTCGTGCACGCTCCCGCCGCCGGCCGGGTCAATTGTGCCGTCCGGCACCCCCCAGCGCATCAACTGCGCCGGTCCCGGCACGATCTCCGAGCGGCAGTAGTCCAACTGCAGGCGCAGCGTCTCGTCGAAGGGATGGTATTCCCGGTAGCGCCCGGACTCGATGATGCCCAGCAGGCCGTACCCCAGCTCGCTCTTGACCTTCGAGCTGAATTTGACCGGCAGCACGGTCAGCGGGCCGAAGGCGTTATCCAGCAGCGACCACAACCCCTCGCCCACGCCGGTGGCGTCGATCACGATGCGCATCGGTTTCCAGGTCTGCACCAGCCCGCGCAGCGCCCCAAAGACGGTGACATGCTTCTCCCCGGTCCAGGCGCGCCGGAAAACGACTTTATAGGTGGGCTTGCCGAGGGCGGGAACGGTAACGGGGTCGATCTCGACGATCTTGAGCACGGTGGCATCCCGATCCATGTTTTGTAGGGGCGGGTCTGGTACCCGCCCATTTGCCCAGGTCGCGTTATCGTCCTGCCCTGCCACGTCGATCAGGAAGGCGTAGGTCTTGCCGGGTTCCGGCTCGCTGCGGGCCGGGTGGTCGCCTTTCATCAACGCCTGGCGTCCGGGCGGGAACATACCGGACTGCGCGTCGATCTCTTCGCAGAAGAACTGGGTTTTGATGAAGGGATGGCTGCGTCCCAGCCGCCGGACCTGCCCGTCCACGAAATCACCGTAACCCGGATTCTCCTGGCGCACATCCTCGGTGGTGTAGACGAACACCCGCCGGATGCCGTCCGCTTTTTCGGCTTCTTCGCAGGCGCGCCGCATTTGCGCCAGCAGGGTCGAGTAGGTCCAGACGGTGCCGGTGAAGACGCGCGTCGCATTCCGGCTGGCGGCCATCGGGGCAAAGTTCTTTTCGTAGATCGCCGGCAGGATATCCTGGGCCTCGTTCACGATCAACAGCAGGCTGGCAGTCGCGCCCACCACGTTGGCCTTGCCGTCCCCGCTCAGGAACGCGATCCGGCAGTTTCCGATCATGCGCATGAAGTCGGAACGTTTCTTCCAGCGCTTTTTGGTCAGCAGGTTGGCGTCCAGCCGGTTCTCGAGCCGCAGGATGGCCTGGATGGTCTGGGGTTTGTAGGTGGGGTTGACTTCCACGATGCTGCGGTCGCGGCCGGAGAGCTTGCGCAGCAGGAAGATCTTCAGGTGCGCCAGCAGCTCATCCTTGCCGGCCTGGCGCGGCATGATGACCACGAAATCCAGCCCCCGGTTGAGCCGGATGCTGTCCAGGATGGCGGCGGCCGGTTCGAGCTGGTAGCGGCGCAGGCTCACGCCGCCGCTTTTCCGGGCGAAATCCGCAAAGCTGCCCAGCAGGCGCCGGCTGTGCTCGGTCAATTTGCTCATGCCTGCGACCAATCCTCTTCCAGGCTCTCGATGGCCTCTTCGATGGAGCGGTCCAGGCGCCCGTCCCGGCCCTGCAGGCTGGCGTTGCCGCGCAGCAGCGCGCCGATGCCGACCGAGATGCGCACCAGGCTGGTGAGCAGTTTCAGGTCATCGCTGCTGTAGTCTGCCGGCTCGATCTGGGAGAGGTGCCGGGTGAGACGCCCGGCGAAGGTGCGCAGGTTGGTGACTTCATCCTGCCCGTCCGGGCTGCTGTGCTTGAGCTGCCTTCTCTCCTCGCCGGTGAACCAGCGGGCGTAGAAACAATCCTTGATCGGGTCGTCGTCTTCTGTCTTTGCGGGCATAGGTCACCGCAGCAGACTCGCCAGGGCGGCGATCGTCACGATCAGCGAGATGATCGACAGCCCGCCTCCGCCGATCGACAGGCTCATCAGCAGCTTCACCTGGCCGATGATGACGCGGATCTCTTTCAGATCCATTTCGGTGCTGGCGCGCCAGCTCTCGAGCGCGGCCACTTTCTCTTTCAGGACGAGGATCTCGTCGCAAGGCGGGGTATAAGCGGAAGTTGGCATGGGTAACTCCTTTATCCAAAGAGAAGAACCTTAACACGAAGGGCACACGTGTGCTTCCAGCACACCTGTACCTGCGGTATTGGCGCAGGCAGTGCGGGCCAAGGAAAAGATCCTTCAACACAAAGTCCACCAAGGTAAAGGACTTTGAAACAAAATATGAATCACCAGTCTGGCATAGCCACGGCAGGGGCAATCCCCTTACGGGGACCTTCCCCTTACGGGGACCTTCCCCTTACGGGGACCTGTTAAGGAATCACGGCAGTGATTCTGTCCCTGCCGTGACTACTTAAACATAAAACAAATGTTCTGTTTGTCAAGGGTTTTGGGAAAGTTGTTATGGGGAAGTAACCTTAATTCCTATGGCAATTGCCTTTCGATCGGGCTATACTGATTCCGGATAAAAACATAGGAGTAAAGTTTATGAACAATCAAAATCCAGACCCCAATCCAACCCCGTCTGCCAATGTTCCGCCGGGTGCACCCTCCAACCCGGAGGCGGCCGGGAATCCCCCGCCTGCCGGATACCAGGATTGGCGCGAGCAGCGGCGTGCCGAGCGCTGGGCCCGGCGCGAGGCGCGCTGGCAAAGGCGCGCCGGTCGTCACACCGGATGGTTTGGCGGTGTTTTCCTGATCCTGTTGGGCGTGATCTTCCTGCTGCGACAAATGGGAATCCCATTTTTCGCCAACTGGTGGGCGCTTTTTATCCTGATCCCGGCTTTCTGGGCTTATGTGGCTGCCTGGGACAGCTACCAGGATGGCAAGCGGCTGACACGCCGTGCGGCGGCTTCCCTGACCGTGGGCATCCTGCTGACCATCCTGGCGTTCCTCTTCCTGCTTAATGTGGCCAGCGGCTTCGTCTGGCCGGCCGTGCTGATCGTGGGAGGCCTGGCCCTGGTGGGGTCGGCTTTAGTGCCAGAGTAACCATTTATTAATATTTCGGAGGTTTCCATGAACGCAAAGATTGCCACGCAAAAGTCCGCCAAGAGCAGCCCCGCGACGGGCAAGAAGTACCAGGGCTTCGATGCCGAGGAACGCGCCGCGATGAAGCAGCGCATGAAAGAGCTGAAGGCGGAGGAGAGCAAGGCGGAGGCTGAAAGCTCCGTGCTCGCGGCGATCGACGAGATGC
>JADGQB010000114.1 GCA_017882145.1 Anaerolineales bacterium | reverse complement strand
CCTTCATCTAACATAGCAGCCTCCTCCTTGTTTGAATTATATTACACTAGGACTTCCAAATTGGCAAGCGGAACGAGAAATTGTTCTCCGGAATCCAGTCTTACTTCCGCCGCAGCCACTCGCAGCCCGCTGGCTATCGCCACCAATCCAGGCGGTAAGCTGACCAGGGTTCCGACCTTCCCGGCGTGGGGGTCGCGCGTCAGGCGCACCGTTTGATCCGGAGCAAATGATTCCATTTCGTTTGGTGTAGGTGGTTCCTGCGTCACTGGCAAAGGAATAAATATTTCCGGCCGGGTGCCTGCCTGCCGGTCAAATGGTTCAGCATTGAGGGTTGTTTCACGCTTGGCACTCGTAGTCAGTAGTTTATAGGCGATCTCATTCAGAGGCCGTTGGCCAAAGCCATCCACCACGATGATCGGGTAATGGACCTGCGATGCCAATGGGATGAGCGCCGGCGACATGCTGCCCAGGATGAGGCCGCGCACCGGAAGCTCGCTCGCTGTTTGCAGGACTGCCGGGTCACTGCAAGTACCTGCCAGCAACACCGAGCCGCGCAGGCTTACATCCAATCGGGTGGCAACCAGGGCTTCTTGTGGAGAAGTGAGTATCGGAAACAACAAGCCGATATTAATTTCCCCATTTCCCCATACGCCCTGGATGAGAGCACCATTGAACTTAATCTCTACACCACGGTCGGGCATCTGCCGTGTGACCGTTCCGGGCATACCGGCGCGTAATTCAAATGCAGCCGCGCCAACTTCCATCAGGATCTTTCCGGCTCCGACCAGTATCACCCGCCCACTGGCTGGGGCATGGACGGTTTGCAAACCAAGCCCTGTCCGCCGGGCAAGAACATCGCCCTGGGAAAGCATGTCTCCTGCTTTAACCTGGATCAGGCGTTGGGCCTCTTGCGGCCGGACGCCGAGCTCATGCCCCGCATCGATCAGAAGATGTTCGCCTCCAAAATTGGCCTCAGCCACCACATCCAGTGGATTAACTTTCTGTTCCATCCGGACGGTAACGCGGCCTGGCACAGGTAACATGCGTTCGCGCCGGACAGTGGTCAATGGTAGGATATGTGCAACAGGAGCCAGCATCGATTGTCTAGCCTCCCAACGTCCACAGCCATTTTTTAATAATTTCATGGCGCCGTGCAGGCTCAGACGGCAAATGCAACGGACGGCCACGGGCATCAATTACGAGGCCCAATGCTGTTCCAGTAACAGGAAAGCCTGCAGCGTGGGTATTGTCAGGGCCAAGGCCGATATCCGTGTGATGCAAAGGTTTGAGGTGCAATCGCCCCGATTGCCCAACCGGCAGGGGGAGTACCTCGAGTGCACCCTGCCTGATATCGATTTGGCTCTCATTCCCATTCTGATAAACGAGACTGCCGCTCAGGATTGGTGTTCCTGGCCGGACGCTGGTATAAGGTGAGACCACCGTTGCCAGTCCAAGGAAAGCGCCCGATTCCAGGATCTGAATGGGAAGGATGGAGTTGCGACTGGCAGCCGCACCCAACGCAGCCAGCAGATTGTTTTGGTCCAATATAACGGTTGTAATTCCCATCGGCTGGATGGCGTCCAGCAAAATGAGCAGGCTCTGTCCAAGGGTTGGAGCACGGCTAATAACGCTTCCACATGCCAGGATAGGCTCGAAATAGGGGGCCAGGCCCGGAACAGCTCGATTGATCCGGCGGGGAAAATCTTTTTGGAGAGTGTTGAATGCAACCGACAGGGTCTGGCGTGCCAACGCCTGTTCGATGGCCAAATCTTCAGGTGTGGCAGGCAGGCTCGCCGGGTAAATGGATTTCTGATAAATATAATCTCTTACATTCTCGGCAGGGATTTCCAGCGGGATCCATTTCAGGATTTCATTCAGATTCGTATAACGCAGCAGGTTCGCCAGGCCTTCACCGAGACCCAGCTGCGGATACACGCCCAGGGTCAGTTCGCCACCGAAAGCCGCCGCAATAGTTGCGGCAGACGCACCCAGATCCACGCCCAGGACCCCTTTACTCGAATCGTATACCTGGCTGAGAAATCGGATGATACGTCCCTCGGCTTGCGCCGTAGGCATCAGGCTGTTTCCTGCCCAGCTGTTCAGCTCGTCCACACCGCTCATCTGGCTGCGGCGGATCTGGGTATAAAGTTTAGCAAGCGCATTTTGCGCCGGCTGGAGGTCCTCGGTTTCTAGAGCAGGACGCAAATTTGGGCTTATGCTCAATGCAAGTGTCAGGTTTTGCAAGCTGGACTTGATTTCCTCAGCCAAATTCTTGTTTCCTGCAAAAAGCAAGGCGGGGCGATTTTCGGGAGGCAGGATGTAACAGGCCAGTCCAATGGTCTCAAGCAGGTGCTGGACGGAGCGGGTAGCCCCGTTATCGGTGCCGCCTCCAACCAGGATCAGGTCCGGACGGAGACGCACAATACTATCGATCTGTTGTTCGGGCTTGCGCTTGTCGTTCAGCCTGATGGTATCCACTACACGAGAATAAATCGTGCGCGCCAGTCGCTGGGTGCTCTCTATCGATACATCCTCCAGTAAACCCACCACCACCGTTTTCACAGCCGGCCCGGCCGAGAATGTGGCCGCGAAGGCATCCACACCCTTCCCATCTTTGATGGGAACGATCAAATGACGATCCTCCCCCAGGAAAGTTCGCCCGGTAATGGTTTGAAGATTTTCGATCGCCTGGCGGGCACCCTCGCTGAGATCTTTAAGCGGCGCGCCGGAAGTGGTTGGAGC
This sequence comes from Anaerolineales bacterium, assembly GCA_017882145.1. Classification (GTDB taxonomy): domain Bacteria; phylum Chloroflexota; class Anaerolineae; order Anaerolineales; family Villigracilaceae; genus UBA877. Next base: position 8,530 of record JADGQB010000114.1, on the reverse strand, counting down.
CTGACCGGAGGCAATAAAGCGGTAACACCCTTCCACTACGTCGAAGAGAGCCGCGCGCGTGCTCACGGTACCTACATCAACCGCAAGCAGGGAATCAGAAGTAACCACGGATCCAGGCATAAGCGTTTAGAGTAGTTTAGCCAGAAAAGACCAGAGGAAATTCAAGCGCTCAATGAGCGCTGTCATGGAAGCGGCCAGGACACCCGCGAACAAGACACCCAGGGTTATGGCGATGAATACCTGCCCGATCCCGCCCAGGATTGTCACCAGCCTGCTGCGTTTGGGTCCGTCCGGGGTGGCTTTGGCGCCAAAATGGAAATAGACCAGGGACGTTATCGTGCCGAGCAGCATTATTATTCCGAAGAAAAATCGTTCCAGCCATAAATTTCCGGCACTTGAGAGGCTAAATAGATTGATGGAGGCTTGAGTCTGCGGGATGATTGTCCCCATTACAGCCCCACCTACTGCCACAGCCGCGCTAACTCCCACCAGGAAAGCAATGGAGGGATTGCCCAGCGTGGAGGTGCGCGGTGAGAGTTTCATCAGGAGCAAAATGCCCAAAGCGAGTGCAATCAGGGCCAATACACGTTCGGTTAGGCTTCCTGCGAGCAAGGGCATTAAAATTCTCGGAAAGAGAACCTGCCACCAGGCCACCGCCGCAGCATAGCCTGCAGAGACGCCCACAAAGATATAGACTGCCACTCGAAAAGCCGGATTATCTCCTATCAGGTAGCTCAGGATCATCAATGTGAGCAGGAAACTAATAATCCCGGTAACCAGGTCAGTCGAGAGGATTGCAGGCATGGGTCAGGCCTCTTCCCTGTTTTTTTTGCGGAGGAAAAGCCGGTCGGCAAGGATGCCAAAAATTACACCGGCAACAATGATCAACTCAGCCGCGAGCATTCCGAAGCTGAATGAATTCCAATAATGATATGCCAGGCCGGGGCGGTTATAGCTTTGCTCGTAAATCTTCGCATCCGGCAGCCCGGAGACCAACCCTTTGAGTTGGCCCGAATCGAAGTATGGCCGGATCATCGGTTCAGCCTGGGTGCTGATAACCATCAGCATTGGCGTATTGCCAAGGTGAGGGCCAACCTGTTCTATCCAATTGCGACCGGTATCAGCATTATCGGTCAGGATGATCACCGCCGCAAAGTTGCTCAAACCTTGGATGCCCTGTAATGGGCCCGAGTTCCAGGCAGGCTTGCCATTCACATCCACCGGCATGGCGGCAGTTAGTGAACCGGTCAAATACAACATGCCTGACGATCCGCCAGCCAGGTAGCCCAAATTGACATATTGCTGACCGCTTTGGTATTGATGTACGTCTACCAATGATGTGGTTTGTAGAAAATGTTCAGCCAGAGCCGGGCCGGTCGGTGACGTGGAAATCAGCGCTAGTGGCGTTCCCTTGGAAAGCAACTGATCCATTATGGGAGCAGACACTGCTTCCATTTCTCCGGAAAGGGCTGGGTCATAATCGAATGCAACCAATACAGGAACATTGGCCGGAAGACCTCCGATTATTTTGGATGAAACGCCCTTATCGGAGGCTGCCAACAGAGTGGGAGCAACTTGAGTGCTGCTCACAAAAGGCAGGCCGATCGCCAGGAACAAGAGCAGAGTGGTCACCCAACGCCAGATTCGGTTCGAAATCAGTTTCGTTGGTGCAACCGTGCGGGGGTTGGATTCGCCAGCCACCAATCGTTCCAGGACCTCAGCATAGCGCTGCTGCCCATCCGAGACCAAAAGTTTGGAAAAGTAAACCGGGGGTTTGCGCAGCGCGCCCAATCCTGGCTGGCCCGGCAGCACCCCGCGTAGTCCTGCCAGCGGACCGTTTTGCTCGGTGACCTGATCTTCCAATGCAGCCGATTTCTGGTCCACCACAGATTCCACTGGGCGCATGGCCTGCACCCACGAAGGCAACTCGGCAGCTTCAAGGTTCTCCGAATCTACCTGGTCCTCTTTGCTCACGGCAGCTTTTTCGTTTGCCTGCTCCGGGCTTAGTTTGGATAGCCAATCAGGCGTTACCGATGGGAGGTTTGTCTCGCCCTCTTCACCGGGAGGATTGTTTGTATTATCTAAAATCAATGCTGGCGTAGCGCTGGAGGGTGGCGTCGTGGTTCCGATTCCGGACAACCATTCGGGCAGCGGTTCGGCGCTTTTTGGAGATGCGGGCTCTTCGGAGGCGGCCTCGAAATCCTCTTTTTTCTTCTCGGGCTCCTCAGCAATATTGGCATCGGCTTGCAGCCGGGACATCCAATCGGGCGTTTCTGCAGGCAGATCGCCCGTATCTGGGGACTCGCTGCCAAATAAAGCTGCTGGCGCCTCGGAATCTGGTCTGGATTTATTGTCCAGACCTGACAGCCAGTCTGGAACATTTTCTCCGGGAGTCGCGGCTGGTGTCGTCGGAACGGGGCCATAATTGGACAGCCAATCGGGAACGGATTCGGAACCTTCAGCTGGAGTGCCAGGTTCCGGTGTGACAGAATTCATCTTCAGTTCATCCAACCAATCCGGGTTGTTTTCGGCTGGCGCAGGCTGATCAATTTCATTCGATGCAGGCTTGCTCTCCTCAGGTACGCCAGACAGACTTGAAAGCCAATCAGGCAAATTCCCTTCACTTTGCGGGACGGCAGGCGGTTCCTTCACGCCAGAATCTGGAGATTGCAGCGATTGCAACCAGTCTGACAGGTTGCCATCTGTATCTGGCTCGGGCGATACATCAAACGCAGGCTGTTCCGCAGCCGGACCTTCTGAGCTGTTGGGGCTTTCGGTTGTAGGTTCCTGCGGTTCATTGCCCAACCGTGCCATCCAATCTTCATTGCCCAAATCGGGGGATGGGTTTCCTTCTTCGCCTGCGGCCGGTAATGATTGAATGGACTTGTCGTCACGCAAGCCAGCCAGCCAATCCGGGACTTCTTCGTCCTCTGAGCCGGCTTCGCCGAGACCCGAGAGCCAGTCTGGCAACGCGCTGGAGGCGTCTGAGGCGGGTGTAGCCGGGGGAGCTGGCGGTAAGCCTTCGTCAGACGATGGTTCCGCCAGGGACTCTCCGGATGCCGGGCGTTTACCCTCCCGTAAGGTTCGCAACCAGGATGGCAATGCCCGTTCCAAATCTGCGGTATTCTTCTTGGTTGGGAGATCGCCAGGGCGGATGGGATTCTCGTCGGGAGACTTAGCTTTTTCAAATTCAGCCGTATCGCCCTTGGTTGGCTGGTCCCCGGGCTTGAGAGTCTGCGAATTATGCGCTGTCGTCCCATCGGTCGGCTTGATGGGGGACCCGCAGAATTGGCATTCTACCTGATCGGGGGGATTGGGCTTTCCACATACCGGGCAGAGCACGTCAGCCATTCTTTCCCCCATACGGACGGTCGGAGCCGAACAGGATCCGCAGGCCGGTGGTCAACGTGCCGAGCGCCACGCCAATCAGGATGCCGCGTGCCCCGGCAGCGGCCGGGATTTGGGCGATGATTGGCCGGACGATATCACTAAAAAAGGGCACATCCCCCAGGAAAGGCCAGGGGGCTGTACCGACTAGGATGACCCAGGCAGTTACCAGGAAAATGACCGAAAGCACGTTTAGGCGCCGGCGCAGGAGACGGATGCTGGCATAGGTCAGCGTGACTACCAACAGGGCCATCAGGCTGGTCTCGATTGGCAATTGAATGTATTGAAACGCACCGTTGAATAAGGCTGCGGCGATTGGAACGTAATGAGCCAGCAGGCCAAGCAGGAAAGTAATCACCAAGGTAACGATCAGAACGATGCTATACCCCGCGCCTTTCTGCTTTTGGGAAATCTTTTTTGTGTGGACGAGAAGTAAGTTAAAAATCCCCACTAATACCGCAAACCCTGCCAGGATGACGGCTATATTCAGGATTATCAATTGGAATTGCCCCAACAGGGAGAGCGAACCGTCTGCGTTGTACCCGAAGATATATCCCGCCAGGACAAGTACGCCAAAGGAGATGGCGATAACAGTCGAGGTGATACCCTTAAATTTCACAATATGCCTGCCAATTTAAGCACTGCGCCCACCAGGATTACGCCGATGATCAGCCAGCGCAGGATATCTTGAGCTGTCAGGCTGGCATAATGGATGGGTCTGGCATTCACATAAGCGCCTGCCGCAAAGAGTTCTTCGCCAATCAGCGCTTCCTGGGCACTTGCAAATAACACGGCCTGCGCCGTCAGGTTATCGCTGGATCCCAGGGTGAAGGTATTTGCTCTTTCGGCCGCATCCGCCAGCAAAGCAGCTTCAACCCCAAAATTGCCGATCAGGATGTTGGTGGATATGTTTTCATCACGGATGGTCGGGATAGCCCCGGCTGCGTAAGAGAAAGGCGTCAGCCCGGTCAATCTTCCGGCAGTGGGGTCGTAAGCACCTTGAGCGGAAGCCTGGGATCCCATCTGTAATGTGTCCTGGGATAGGATGGCCAGGGCAGCCTCTCCGGATGTGGCGATCGGCGGTTTGTCTCCGGCAGAAGTCAATTCTGCCAGGTGCCGCAGCAGGGTCAGGCCCGCCAGGGCTGAGGCAGACTGGGGGGTGGCCAGCGCACCACGCCCGAGTGAAACGTGCAGCCGTGTTCCATCTTCAACCACGCGGCCAACTGCCTGCCGCAAGCGTGTAATGGCAGGGATTTCACGAAAGGCAGGGGAAGATTTCCGTCTCAGTGCGGCCAGTCCCAGCATAAGCACCCCGCTGAGAAAGATAATACCAAAACCAACCAACCCAAGCACAAAGTTGGTCACAGGTTTTTTACCTCCCTTAGAAAGGCAGTAAAGGCCATAGCTTCGTCACGATCTTCGAGCATGCCAGCCAGAGCATCCCGTTGCAAATCTGTCAATCCCGGACGCAGGAGTGGACCACCGATATAAAGCGCCTGCGCCCCAAGCACTGTCAGCGGACCCGCGGCCTCCAGCGCCCATGCAACCAGATTCTCCAGTCCATGACGGTGGAGAAAATCAGCCCAGCCAGGCCAGACAGCACGCGCTTCCGAAACAGGTTCCATCTGCATGTTACTATCACCAGTATAGCACAAGTTGCGGGTAGGCAGAACAGATGAGCGTTAGCCGAATTGTACTGCTTCTGGAATGGAACTGTATACCTCATAAATACCCCATTAAAATACCCATTTTCGGGCATTCTCTCTTTTGGGAAAAGCCGGGGTTTCCATATAATCCAGGCGTCGGGTCTAGGCGGGAGCAGGTTTTTTTCATGGAGGAATTGGACATTTTGGGTGTATGATAGGCAAATGGTCACTTTGGCAAATGTTTTGGACAAGATGACTGCCTCAGGTGAGTTGGTGCAGGCTTCGCCCGATGGTTCAATCCGCTGCACTGCCTGCGGACACCGCTGCCTGATCCGGGAAGGCCGGCGCGGTATCTGTCAGGTGCGCTTCAACGCTGGTGGAAATTTGCGCGTACCCTGGGGCTATGTGGCTGCGCTCAACGCTGACCCGGTCGAAAAAAAACCTTTCTATCATCTCATGCCTGGATCCACTGCCCTCACCTTCGGCATGCTCGGCTGTGATTTCCATTGCGGATACTGCCAAAACTGGCTGACATCCCAGGTCTTGCGCGACCCGCAGGCGCTGGAGTCTGCCAATTACGTTCGGCGCATTTCTCCGGAGCAAATTGTGGAGGCGGCCCGTCAAACTGGGTCGGAGGTAATCGCCTCTTCATATAATGAACCGCTCATAACCAGCGAGTGGGCTGTTGCGATTTTCAAACAGGCCATCCAGGCCGGTATGAAGTGTGTCTACGTCTCGAATGGCAATTCCACCCCCGAAGTGTTGGAATATCTGCGCCCTTATCTGTCTGGAATGAAAATTGATCTAAAGTCCATGCAGGATAAAAACTATCGGCAGTTGGGCGGAGTGCTAAAAAATGTGCTGGATACGATCAAACGGGTCAAGGAGTTGGGGCTTTGGCTGGAGGTGGTGACGCTGGTCGTCCCAGGCTTTAATGACAGCAGTGCTGAATTATGGGAGGCAGCCCGCTACCTGTCAGGCATCTCACCGGATATCCCCTGGCATGTAACCGCCTTTCATTCGGATTATAAAATGAGCGACACCGGCAACACACCGGCACGTACGTTACTGCGCGCCGCGGAAATAGGGCGTGAGGCCGGGCTGCACTACGTTTATGCCGGGAACTTGCCGGGGCGGGTGGATGAGTATGAAACAACCTTCTGCCCAAAATGTAACCATGCATTGGTGAAGCGGACGGGCTTCCTCGTCCACTCGCTAAGTATTACGTCTCAAGGAACCTGTCCGCAGTGTGGGACGACAATCCCGGGAGTCTGGCCCGGCTCCGCGCCATAAGGCCGGGAACCCTCCTTTTTGTATAAATTAACCAGTTCAAGCTCAATTCCAGGCTCGATTCAAGCGGGATTGTCTTGGAATGTGTAGACATTAGTCCGAAAACATCTTGTATCGCGACCCCAAATATTGTACAATTTTATTGAGAAATTTGCCCCTCTCGCCGATCGTTCGCTCAAGGGAGAACGCTATGGATATAATCAAGGTTTCCGCTACCTCCCGTACATCCGCAGTCGCCGGGGCCATCGCGGGCGTCATCCGTGAACACAAACGGGCGGAAGTACAGGCAATTGGAGCGGGGGCGGTTAACCAGGCCGTCAAAGCGCTCGTATTGGCAACCGGCTACCTTAAGGGAGACGAAATTTCCGTGGTGTGTGTGCCGGAGTTCGTGGATGTTGAGATCGAGGACAAAATTCGCACTGCTATTAAATTGGTGGTCGAGCCCCGCTAGGTTTCGCTTAGCATTACCGTATTCCCACAGATGAGTTCAGCGCGCCGTGCGCTTGCCCATTGTGATATCATTGACGCAAGGCTATCATTCCAGTTATGTTGCGCGACAAGAATTTTTATTTGCGTATTTTTGCGATGCTGCTCCTGGCTGGCGGCATCTTTGCCTCGCTAATCGCAGGTAATGTACATGCCACCCCACTAAAGAATCCTCCCCGGCAGATCACGGGGCCGCATCTGACACTGGTCAAGACTGCGACGACGAACTACAGCACGCCCCCCGTGGCAGGTGACACGATCGATTACACGCTTCTTGCCGCCAATGACGGCGATGTTCCCCTGACAGCGGTCAACATTGCCGATCCCAATCTCAGCGCGCTCACCTGCACCCAGCCGGTCAACCTGGCAGCCACTGAACAGTTGAGCTGTACAGGCAGCTATACCCTGAAACAATCCGACATCGTTGCCGGCTCGGTGAGCAATACTGCCACCGTCACGGGGACTCCGCCAACCGGAGCTGACGTAACCGCTACGGCTACCCTCGCTATACCAACCATTAATATGTCACCGCATCTTACACTGGTCAAGACTGCGACGACGCACTTCAGCACGCCTCCCAAGGTGGGTGACACGATCGATTACACGCTGGTCGCCACCAATGACGGCGATGTTCCCCTGACCTCGGTCAGCATTATCGATCCCAAGCTCGGCGCGCTCACCTGCACCCAGCCGGTCGCCAGCCTGGCGCCCAATGCACAGTTGAGCTGCACAGGCAGCTATACCCTGAAACAATCCGACATCGACGCCGGTTCGTTGAGTAATACTGCCACCGTCACGGGGACTCCGCCAGCCGGGCCCGCCGTAACCGCTACAGCTGCCAGGACGCTAACCCTTCCCGTGGCTCCCACGCGCGCCCCCACGGCCACACCCAGCGCCCCGCACCATATCGTCATCAGCGAATTCCGCACAACCGGACCATTGGGCGCAAGCGACGAGTTCGTCGAGCTTTACAACCCCACCGGGGCAGCCGTCAATATCGGGTACTGGACGATCAACATCTCCAGCTCATGCGGTATCAGCCTGTCGGTGCTGGTTTATATTGACCCCTTCACCATCCTTCAACCCGGCCAGCACTACCTGGTTGCTGCCTACGGATACCTTACCAACTCTTCCATCTCCACCGCTGATCAAAGATTCAATCCCGGCATCGCTGACGACGGCGGGATTGCGCTGGTTTCGTCCGGCATTATCGTGGATCAGGTCGGGATGTGCGCCTCCACCCGTTTATACGAAGGGACCCCCCTGCCGCCCCTCCCGGCTCCGCTGACGACAGACCAGAGTTACGAGCGCAAACCCGGCGGTAATACTTCCTGCTACGATACCGATAATAATATCAAAGACTTTAAGGTCATTTCACCTTCCGAGCCACTCGCCCAGTCCGCCCCCGCTGTGATGTGCCAGGGGGTGCTGCGGACCAGTCCCACCCGTACTCCTACGATCACCCAGACTCGCACCCGCACGCTCACGCGTGTTCCCACCCCCTTCCCGGCCTATGCAGTTCTAAATGAGTTTCTGCCGCACCCTCAAAATGACTGGAACGCTGACGGCGTAGCCAACGTTGGCGACGAGTACATCGAAGTCATCAACCTGGGTTCCGTCGATCTTAATATGAAAGGCTGGAGACTTGATACCGGCCTTAATAGCCCAACAACCTATACCCTGCCGGATACCCTGCTTAAGCCGCGTGGGATCGCGGTCTT